>CAKRIL010000001.1 GCA_934343915.1 uncultured Lachnospiraceae bacterium
TAGAATCGCCTTTGGCGATGGACGAGATACATTCAAGACAATACGTGCATCCTCCATGCCAATCAGCGGAGTGATTGACATGGGAGTGAACAGTAACTTATTGTTTACTGCAAGGTGTCTCTATATTCATTAGCCAAAACACTGTAACACTTCCCCTCTTTTGACTTTATTGTACAGGTGTAACACACTGTAACACGTACATATGTTCTTATTGCATTGTTTCTACACTACTTTAGATTATCAATAGTTGCATTCTCAAAACCCGGAAATCCCTTATAAATCAAGGCTTTCCAGCGCACAAAAAAATCACCGCCCCTGCAGCTCCTACGTCTGCAAAAACAGTGATTGCTAGTGCGCGATCAGGGGTTCGAACCCTGGACACCCTGATTAAGAGTCAGGTGCTCTACCAACTGAGCTAATCGCGCTCACTTTATTTAGTTTTTTGTGTCTCATCCGCGGCACAAATATTATTATACATATTCCAAAAAAAAATGCAAGCTTTTTTTTCAAATTTTTTAAAAAAATTTTTCACGGGATTAAAAAAACGGCGCAAACCCTTGAAAATAAAGGAAAAATCGGAATCGGGGTTGCGTATATTTTTTTATAAGTGTATACTGAAAACAGACTTATGAGGGTAAAAAAATTAAAAAAGTTAATGCAGCGGAGGTTCCAATGAACGAAGACAGTGAAAAAAAGGTTACTAACGACGGAGGTGGCGGCGCAGGTGTCAGCCACAGGAAGTTTACATGGAACAGGAAGTATCTCACGGTGTGCCTGTACGCCATCCTGGTCGTGCTTGCAAGTGTACTTATTATTAAGACGGTAATTGACTGGGATAATGTGGTTGCGCATGTGAAGTCAGCCATGGCGGTCATATCACCGTTTTTGTGGGGCGCATTTATAGCTTTTCTTATCAACCCGCTTGTAAAGCTGTTCAACAAGCTGTTCTCTAAGATTAAGCCTCTCAAAAAGCATGAGAAGCCGCGCAAGTTCCTCTCGCTTCTTATATCATATCTGTTGGTCATAGCTCTTGTGGCACTCATGTTCATATATCTGCTTCCGCAGATTGGAACCAGCCTTACGGAGATCGTGAATCAGATACCGGGATGGATTAACGAGATAAATGCAGGACTCATGAAGTTCGAGACAGACCATCCGGACTTTGACTATGACATAGTGAACGAGTTCCTGAACAACATCACACCTCAGCTTATGGATTTTTCCAAGAGAATCGTGACCGACGTTGTACCGGTGATATTCACCACATCAATATCGGTTGTCAAAGGACTCTTAAATGTCCTCATTGCATTCATTGTCAGCGTATACATGGTGTCGGACAAGAAGCTCCTCGCAAGAGGCTTCAAGCGTGTGCTGTACAGTGTGGCATCTGAGAAGACCGGCGATGTGATTATGGAGACACTCCGCGAGTGCTACCACATCTTCAGCCAGTTCGTCCTCGGAAAGACGGTGGACTCCTTTATAATAGGATGGATATGCTTCTTCCTTATGACAATCTTAAGACTGCCGTTCACACCGATAGTCAGCCTTATAGTCGGAATTACGAATATGATTCCGTACTTCGGTCCGTTCATCGGTGCCATTCCGGGAATCGTGCTCATCCTTATGGTTGACCCGATTCAGGCAATCATATTCACCGTGCTCATCATCGTAATCCAGCAGTTCGACGGACTCTACCTCGGACCGCGAATCCTCGGTGAGACAGTCGGACTCCGCCCGCTGTGGATAATATTTGCCATCACCGTCGGCGGAAGCATCGGCGGCGTGGTAGGCATGTTCCTCGGTGTTCCGGTGGTAGCCGTGCTCGCATACCTTCTCGACAAGCTTCTTAACCGCCTTGTAAAGAAGAAAAATATTGATATTAGTGGGAAAATAGATTAGAATTATATAGATATAGGTAAATTTTTGATTAAAGGATTAGATTGGACTTAAAGAGTATGAATATAGTAGTAGTGGGAACAGGTTATGTAGGATTGTCCAATGCCGTGCTGTTAGCTCAGCATAATCATGTTACGGCATGCGACATTATAGAGGAAAAGGTTGCTCTTATTAATAATAGGAAGTCACCTATTGCAGATAAGGAGATAGAAGACTATCTCGCTCATAAGGAGCTTGATCTTACGGCAACGACGGACGCAGCCGGAGCTTACAAGGATGCGGACTATATTATAATAGCCACGCCGACGAACTATGATGAGGACAAGAACTTTTTTGACACAAGCTCGGTTGAGAGTGTTATACAGGCTGTCAGGGATTCGGGAACTAAGGCTGTCATGGTTGTAAAGTCGACAATTCCATTGGGATTTATACATGATATGAAGAAAAAGTACAAGGTCGACAATATAATCTTCTCTCCGGAGTTCTTAAGAGAAGGACGGGCATTGTACGACAACCTCTATCCTTCGAGAATAGTTATCGGAGAGGATTCTGAGAGGGCAAGAACATTTGCCGCACTTCTTTTGCAGGGAGCCGTAAAAAAGGATGTTCCTGTACTGTATACAGGCTCGACTGAAGCAGAGGCTATCAAGCTCTTTGCGAACACTTATCTTGCAATGAGAGTGGCGTACTTTAACGAGCTTGACACTTATGCGCAGACGAAGGGACTCGATGCCAAGCAGATAATAGACGGCATCGGCTTAGACCCTCGTATCGGAACACATTACAACAACCCGTCCTTCGGATACGGCGGCTACTGCCTTCCTAAGGACACCAAGCAGCTTAAGGCTGACTATGAAGGAGTACCAAGCAATCTTATAGGTGCGATTGTTGATTCGAATTATACGAGAATGGACTTCATTGCGCAGCAGATAATGAAGCGTGAGCCGCACACAGTGGGTGTGTACCGGCTCATCATGAAGACCGGCTCCGATAATTTCAGACAGTCTGCGGTATTCGGAGTAATAGAGAGACTCAAAGCTGCAGGTGCTGACATAATGGTGTATGAGCCGACCGTCAATGCAGCGGATTACATGGGAATGCGCATAGAGAATGATTTTGACCAATTCGCAAGGAATGCAGATGTTATCGTAGCCAACAGACTTGACGAGAAGCTGGCACAGGTTAAGGATAAGGTATATACGAGGGATATATTTAGCAGGGATTAACAGAAACAACAGAATATTTAATAGACATGGAGATAGATGGCAATATGAAAGTACAGTCGGGAGGCAGAATTAAGGTGCATGCGAGGAAAGTGATAATAGCATTGATAAGTGTACTTATGATTATGGGAATAACAATTGGAGTATTCAATGCTTTTGATGCGAAAGCAAAGACAAGTTACGAGGATATTGAAAAATTTCCAGATTCATATAAGACTGCTTTATACGCTCTTAAGGAAGCACATCCTAATTGGACGTTTGAGGTAATGGACACGGGACTTAATTGGGGCGATGTTATATATAATGAAATGAATCCTTCCAATAGGAGCCTTGTGCCAACATACTTTGACAGTAAGTTCGTAGGGGCATATTATGGCGACGGATGGGCTTGTGCAACGCAGGAAGCGGTTGAGTACTATCTTGACCCGAGAAACTGGCTGACTGAGGATTACATATTCCAGTTCGAGAAGCTCACATATAATGGAAATACACAGGGTATTGCGACTGTACAGAAGGTATTGCAGAATACATTCATGTCGGGATTTATACAGAGTGATTCACAGTTTAACTATGAACAGATGGGACTTACATATGCACAGGCATTCCGTGATATAGGAGAAAGCATAAGAGTGAGCCCGGTTCACCTTGCAACGAGAGTTAAGCAGGAGCAGGGAACGCAGGGAACATCTGACTTAATATCCGGTGTGTACCCGGGATATGAAGGATATTATAACTATTACAACATCCAGGCATCAGGTAAGACTCATGAAGAGATTGTTGCCAATGGGCTTAATGAAGCTAGATCAGAGGGCTGGAATAACCGATATGCAGCATTGCTTGGGGGTTCCAAGAAGGTTGCTGAGAGATATATCTTAAGAGGACAGGATACTCTTTATCTTCAGAAGTTCGATGTTGATGGACAGTACGACGGAAGATACTGGCATCAGTATATGCAGAATCTTGCAGCACCATCTAACGAAGGAAGAAATATAAAAAAGGCATATGAAAGCGCCGGAATGATGGATGAGGCGTTCGTATTTAAAATACCGATATATAATAATATGCCTAATGGAAAAGAAGAAAATGTTAGAAAGTATGTAGAAAACTTATATAAGACAATTCTTGGAAGAGAGTGTAGCTATGATGAGAGTAGCATGTGGACAGAGGCACTTTGTAATAATACATTGACAGCGGCAGATGCAATATGGTCATTTATATCAAGTGAAGAGTATATAACAAAGAATACAAGCAATGAATCTTATATCAAAATGTTGTACTCAGCATTGTTTGAAAGAATACCTTCAAGTGATGAAATTAATATATGGACTCAGGTTTTTGATAATTATCATTCAAGAAAGTATGTATATCAGCAATTTGTATCATCGAAGGAATTTGAGACTAAGTGTGATAAATATGGTATTACTGAGGGCGATATCATACTAAGTGAAAACGAAGAATATGAAAATAATACAGTATGGTTCATTGTCAGAGCGTACAGGGACATATTGGGCAGAGAATGTTCAAACGATGAGATTGCTAACAATTATAATGCTATTACCACTCAGAACATAGGCTGTGCGGAAATTGCAATGGCGTTTACATTTAGTGATGAGTATACCAATAAGAACACGGATAATTCTGAATATGTCAGAATGCTTTACAAGTCATTGCTGAACAGGGAGGCATCCTCCGATGAGATTAATATGTGGGTAAGCGGATTGAACGACGGATATTCCCGTAAATATATTTTCTCGCAGTTTGCTTCAAGTCAGGAATACATTCAGAGATGTGAGCAGTATGGACTTAATGCAGGAAATATAAGCATTGATGGCAATGACAAATATGCTGATTCAAGAAATCTCTATATTGTTCAGCTATATAATGATGTACTTGGAAGAGAATGCAATGACAGTGAAAGAAAATACTACTATGATAAATTGAATAGTGGAACAGGCTGGTCGGAGATATTATATGAATTGATTTTCGGTACAGAGTATTCAAATAAGAAAGCCGGCAATGCAGAATATGTGTCAATGCTGTATAAGGCAGTGATGAACAGAGAGGCATCCGAAAGCGAGATTGAGCTGTGGGTTGACGGACTTGATGGTTATTATTCAAGAAAGTATATATTTTCACAGTTTGTATCAAGCGAGGAATTTGTGGCAAAATGCAGCCAGCGTCAGCTTACGACAGGAACAGTGTCCGTAAGTGATGATGAGAAGTATTCAGACAGCATCGCAAAGTTTATCTCAGAGCTGTATAGCAAGGTGCTCAGAAGAGAGTGCAGCAATGTCGAAAGAAGAAATTGGCATGATGGAATGAAAAATAGCGGACAGGGTTGTGCTGAGATAGCATACTATTTTGTATTCAGTGATGAGTACACTAGTAGAAATGTTGACAATGCAAGCTATATTAAGATGCTTTACATAACACTTTTAGACCGTGAATCGACGGACGATGAGGTGGCAGGGTGGAGTTCTGTTCTTGAAGCTGGATATTCCAGAGAGTATATTTATCAGCAGTTCACATTGAGTGATGAATTCAAAGTGTTATGCGACAGATACGGATTGCCGGTAGGCAGTGTGGAGGTTTCTTCTCAGGGCAATGTGAGTAAAAAGTCGGTTGAAACGATTACGGATGTAATCGAGGAGGAAACAACGGAAGAAAACACTGTCAGTGAAATTGAAAGTGAAGAGACTGCTGACGTTCAAGGAGAAACAGGAGATGAATAAGGTCAGAAAGCAGAAACGGATGATTTGATTTAATTTGAACACATTATTTGATGAGGTAGCGAAGGGTATGAGAAAAGTTATTACATACGGCTCTTTTGATTTGTTTCATGAGGGACATTATAATCTGTTAAAGAGAGCGAAAGCACTGGGCGATTACTTGATTGTCGGTGTAACCACAGAACAATATGATGAGGCCAGAGGTAAACTTAATATTATTGATTCGCTTGACAAGAGAATTGAAAACGTAAGGCAGACAGGATTTGCGGATGAGATTATTGTCGAGGATCATCCGGGGCAGAAGGTCGAGGATGTTCAGAAGTATAATGTTGATGTGTTCACTGTTGGTTCCGACTGGACGGGGGCATTCGATTACATGAAGCAGTTTTGCGAAGTGGTCTATCTGGAGCGAACGAAGAATATATCTTCGACACAGGTGCGGAATGACAGACATCCTATTATAAGGATAGGAGTCATAGGAACAGGACGAATTGCCGTGAGATTCGTACCTGAGGCGAAGTATGTAAGTGGTGTTATGGTTAACAGCGTTTTCAATCCTAATCTTGAAAGTGCTAAAGAGTTCGGACAAAAGTTCGAGCTTGATATGGCGACGGATAATTTTAACGATTTGATGACAGAGGTGGACGCAGTATACATTGCATCGCCGCATCAGACTCATTATGATTATGCAAAAAGAGCTATTGAGAACGGAAAACACGTTTTGTGCGAGAAACCGCTTGCGTTCAAGAAGGCAGAGGCAGAGGAGCTTTTTGACTTGGCTAGACAGCACAATGTGGTTCTGCTGGAGGCAATCAAGACGGCATACTGCCCGGGCTTTGTACAGCTTGTTGGACTTGCAAAGAGCGGTGTGATAGGGAAAATATGTGATGTAGAGGCATGCTTTACGAGATTGACAAGCCCTGAAATGAGAGAGAGAACCGATAGCGAATATGGCGGAGGATTTACCGAGTTTGGAAGCCACACGCTGCTTCCTATTATGAAGCTTATGGGAACCGATTATAAAGAAATAAGGTTTGACAGCATTAAGGATGAAAATGGAATAGATTTATACACAAAGGCATCATTCGTATATGAGAACGGAATGGCACTTTCTAAGAGCGGAGTCGGAGTTAAATCAGAGGGACAGCTTTTGATATCAGGTACTAAGGGATATATTATCGCTGAATCTCCTTGGTGGCTTACACAGTATTTTGAGGTTAGATATGAGGACCCGTCTAAGAAGGACAGATACTTCTTCAAATTCCTTGGACAGGGATTGAGATATGAGATAAGCGATTTCGCATATATGATACAGGGACATCAAGGAAGATCGTATAAATTTACGGAAAAGGAATCAATAGCGATTGCAGGCGTGATGGAGCAGTTCCTCGCAAAGAGATGCGCCGAACGTGACGGCTCAAAACAGTAAATGGTGGATGGTACAAAATATGTTAAATTACCTTGAAATAAGCTCCGGCTGTAAGCCGGACGCACAAACGGGAAGAATAGTAAACGGCGAACCTTTGTATATGTCGACAAAATTATTTTACAGGGCACATAAGTGGGATAAGCTGGAGATAAAAAATGGCGCGTTTGCCATGGCAGTTGCGACTTATGCGGATGAAATTCCCGAAGAATATATGTACACATATATGTACGAGCAAGAGCAGAATTGGAGCAGTTATAAGGGAGATTTTTCAGATGATAATTTTTCACAGCAGGATTATGTTTTTGAGGATGACTGCTGGTTCAGATTGTGTATCAAGCATATAGGCGGGCAACCATGTTCCGAGGAGGATGCTCAACAGATTAACAGTATAGTGGAGTATCGCAGTAACTTTGAGAGTTTATCGGACAAAGACAGGACACCTTCATATTTTGCGAAGGAAATCAATGTTACGGCTGATGCGGTTATGAAAAAGGTCAACGAAGGGAAAGCACTTGTGTTTTGCCTTCTTTCTGACTCGCATTATACCGTGAATGGTACATGGCAGACCACCATGAAAAATATTAAGTCTGTAAATGAAAAAATTGGGTTTGATGGGATTATTCATTTAGGCGATTTGCAGGATGGTATGCTTGATAAGAGCATGTGCCGCAGAATCGCCAATTCTTGTATTAACGATATGTGTCAAATTAATGATAAGGTATATCTTGCAATAGGAAATCATGATACCAATTATTTTAAAGGAAATCCTGAGTGGCTTACCACAGAAGAGCAGTATGGCATATATGGGAGATTTAATGATTCCTATGTACGCAGAGAGGGTGTAAACGGATATTACTATACAGATTTTGATAATGTGGGAATGAGAATGCTTGTGCTCACTTCTTTTGATCACAGACAGGCATTGAGATACGGCTTTTCCGATGAAGAACTCAAGTGGGTTAAGGAGACGCTTGCAGCTACACCTTCAGGATATAAGGTTCTGATAATAAGTCACGATGCACCATTGGCACAGTTGGACTATTGGGCATCCGAGATTAGAAACGGCGACAGGCTCATGGATATACTTGAGGCATATCATAAGCAGGAGGGAAAGGAAATACTCGGGTATATACACGGACATACTCATGCTGACTATGTGTATAACGATCGCAGCTTTCCGATAGTCTCAATCGGGTGCAGTAAGGTAGAGTATTTTCCTGATAAAAAGCCGGAGGGCTCAACGCGATATATGCGCAAGCTTGGGGATGTGACACAGGAATTATGGGATGTGCTTGTAGTGACACCGGAAAAGAAAAGTCTTGATTTTATACGTTTTGGAGCCGGACTGGACAGAACCGTGAAGCCTAAGGTGAAGGTGTGGGCACATCGCGGAGCGAGCGGTTACGCTCCGGAGAACACGCTTGAGGCATTCAAGCTGGCAGCAGATATGGGCGCGGATGGTGTTGAGCTTGATGTTCAGCTCACTAAGGATGGCGAGCTTGTGGTCGTTCACGATGAATACATTGACAGAGTGAGTGACGGACATGGGCGTGTGGTTGATTATACCTTGGAGGAGTTAAGACAGTTTAACTTTAATAAGATGCACCCGGAGTATGCGCCAAGCTGTAAAATTCCTACGCTGAGAGAGGTGTTGGAGCTCCTCAATGATACGAAAATGACTATAAATATAGAATTAAAGACGGGAGTTATTTTCTACCCGGGAATTGAGAAAAAGGTGGTTGAGCTTGTTCATTGCATGGGATGGCAGGACAGAATACTGTACTCATCATTTAATCATTGTTCGGTTATGAAGGTGAGAGAATATGATTCAGAGGCGAGAATTGCTTTTCTTTACGCAGAGCAGTTATCACAGGTGGCTGACTATGCGCTAATGAACGGTGTATATTCACTGAACCCGTCCGTGCTGTGTACTACACTTGAGGACGAGATGCGCAGATGCAGGGAGAAAAACATACAGATTAATGTATGGACCGTCAATGATGAGGAGAATATGAGGAGACTTAACCGTATGGGAGTCAATTCTCTGATAACCAATTATCCTGATATTGCTAAAAAAATAGTAAACGAGTAGAGATGCAGAGGTATGATATGATCCATTTAACTGATGAACAGCTTAGACAGCTACAGCTCACAGAGCTGGAGCTTCTTAAAGAAGTTGATAGAATATGTAAAAAGTGTGATATTCATTATAATATAATTGCCGGAACATTGTTAGGTGCAGTGAGGCACGGTGGATTTATACCATGGGATGATGATGCGGATGTTGCACTTTTAAGGTCGGAATATGAGAAGTTCCGTAAGGCATGTAAGACCGAGCTTGATAAGGCAAGGTTTGAATTTCAGGATCATAGAAATACCAGAGGCTATCGCTGGGGCTACGGAAAGCTCAGAATGAAAAATACGCTGTTCTTGAGGGAATATCAGGAGCATATGCCATATTTTCAGGGTGTGTTCATAGATGTGTTTCCGCTGGATTATGTTCCTGACAATTATATTCTCAGGAGTATACATAATTTTGAATGCTTTGTGTATCGCAAGTTATTTTGGTCGGAGGTAGGAAGAATAGCTGATAAGAGTCCATTTAAGAGATTCATATTTACTCTTATGAGCAAGGTGCCGGAGCAGACACTTAAAAACAGCTTCAACAGGTTTATAAGGTGGTCGGATCGCAGAAGGACGGAATGGGTCAGAATACTCACATTCCCGACACCGAACAAGGAATACGGGTATCTCAGAAAGTGGTACGAAAATTCCGCAGATATTGAATTTGAAAATGTCGTATTTCCGGGAATAGAGGATTACAAGGCATATCTGTCATTTAAGTTCGGAAATTATATGGAGCTGCCGCCGGAGGAGCAGAGAAAGGTGCATCCGGTGAGTGATATTAAGTTATGAAACGTACACGGAGTATATGACAGTTATTAATAAAAATAGGGGATATGATAATGAATGAAAAAATAATTAAGGCTATATACGAAAGATTTGGTGATGATTTGTCTCGAAAAATATATGCAGAAAGATTGATGTATAGCCTGACCGGTGACAAAGAATATATTAGAAATATGACATGTGACATCAAAGAGGGGAAAACTTTCTTTGACAAATTGGATATTGCTAAAAGTCAATCGGATATTGTTATTTTTGGGGTAGGAGTATGGGGTAAAGAACTTTATAGAGTTACAGAGGATTATAATTGGAAATGTTTTGTTGACAGTAATCCGAAGTCGGACAGCTTTGAGGGACTCCCTATAGCAAGCTTTGAAGATTTTATAAAAGCGTACAATGGTGAGACTGTAGTAATATCATCAAGGCTGCATTATAAAGAAATGTATGAACAGCTGATTGCTAATAAAATTATGCCTGAAAAAATAATTAATGCGGGTTATATATTGGACGAGTTGTCAAAGAAACAATATTTTGATTTGGAAGTGCTTAGCCCGGAAAAGGAAGAAGTTTTTGTTGATGGAGGCAGCTTTGACGGAATGACATCAATATATTTTAAAGAATGGTGTCAGCGTAAAATGAAAAAGCCTGGGGTTAAGGTAATTGCATTCGAGCCGGATATGAAAAATGCGGAGAAATGCCATTTCAATTTGATGAAAAACAATATAGAGCATAAAATTATTAAAAAGGGCTTATGGAGTGATGAAAAGGAATTACATTTTCAAATGGAGTCAAACGGTTCGTCAAATGTTACCGCAGATGGTGAAGAGGTAATTAAGGTTACATCAATGGATAAGGCTATAAAAGAGGATAAAGTTACATTTATTAAAATGGATATTGAAGGTTCAGAGTTAGAGGCATTGCATGGAGCTGAACAGATAATCAAAAAAAATAAGCCGAAGCTTGCCATCAGCATTTATCATAAACCGGAAGATATATGGGTTTTGCCGGAAATGATTATGCAGTTTAATCCGGATTATAAGTTCTATCTGCGACATTATTCATTGACGGATTATGAGACAGTACTGTATGCAGTCAATTAGATGTGGCTATAATTGTATAATAAACATTAGTGAGGAAGAAATGGAACAGGTAGATTTGTCAGTTGTTGTTCCCGTGTATAATGTAGAAAATTATTTGGAAGCATGTTTAGACAGTATTTTGAATCAGTCCTTTTATGTTGGGGAAATTATATGTGTAGATGATGGTTCAACAGATAAATCTTTTTATATATTACAAAAATATGCGGAAAAGTATTCAAGAATAAGGATAATAAGGAAGGAAAACGGGGGAATTGTAAGCGCGAGAAAGGCAGGAGTTCTTGCGGCAACGGGAAAGTATGTTACATATGTGGATGCTGATGATTGGATAGAAAAAAATATGTACATGGAAATGATGTGTTTATTAAAGAGCGAGGATGCGGATATTGTAACGTCCGGGTGCATTAGAGATTATGGAACACATTGTATTATAGAGAATGAGAATGTTAAACCGGGTATATATTATGGCGATAGTCTTACAAATGAATTGTTAATGAAAATGATTGATACGGATTCCTTTTTCAGAAGTAATATATCTATGCATATATACAATAAGATATATGAACGTAATCTGCTTACAAAATTTCAACTTAAAGTGGATGAATTTGTAAATGTAGCAGAGGATGCAGCATGTATATATCCGTGTATTCTGAATGCAAAAAAAGTCGCCGTAACAGGAAAGGCATATTACCACTATTGTATGAGAACGGATTCTACAATGGGAACAAAGAAGAGAGATGAGTTCTTAAGATATCAGATCCTTTTTGAGGGGCTGTATAAAGAATTTGTGCTTTGTCAAAACAGAGTAAGTAATATTATGGTTCAATTTCAAAATTTGAAATATTATGTCTTGATGTTACAATGTCTTGATAAAATTATGAAATATAACGGAACAACATTGTTTCCCGTAGGAAATATACAAAAGAATGATAGAATAGTTGTATATGGCGCAGGAAGATTTGGTGTGGAATTAGTAGATTGGTTAAAAAGAAACAATTTTAATGTTGTAAATTGGGTTGATAAAAAGACAAAAGCTAATGTAAATTCGATTGAAAGTCTTAAAGAAGGAAATTTTGACAAGATAATTATTGCAGTATTGCTGAATGATATTGTAACTCAAATAAAGAACGAATTGGAAAGCCAAGGCTTTGATAAAGAGATTATATATGCAGTTAATTGTAAGATGTTTGAATAAGTAATATATGGGCTGATTATCGTAAAGTGGAGAATTGATAAAATGGATAAGAGTATTGTGATATTTGGTGCAGGTCAGATTGGAAGAATGGCATTAAAGGAGTATAAACAACAGACGGCATTTATTGTTGATAACAATAAAAAAATACAGGGGACAACTCTGGATGGCATTGAAATTAAAAGTGTTGATTGTTTGGGTCAAAATGCTCCATATAAAGTTATTATTGCGAGCAGACAGCAGGAGATAATGGAACAGCAGCTCAAACAAATGGGAATTAGTAATTATGAATTTTACTTGGAACAACCACGAGCGTACTATTGCACAAATGAATTGGTATTCAATCCATATATAGATAATGAGCAGAGAGATGTATCCGAAGCAGAGTGGAATGATATTAATAAAAAAAATTTAGCGCGTGACACAGTTAATAAGAGAGTTGAACAGCTACAGGGCAAAGAGATATTGTTTGATCATGTTGAGATAGAGACTGTCAATCGATGCAATGGAAATTGTGATTTTTGTCCGGTGAGTCGAAAAAATGATACAAGAGAATACAAAGAGATGCCGCAAGAATTGTTTGAGAAGATTATTGATGAGCTCGCAGAACTTAATTATTCAGGTAAGCTCGCACTATTTTCCAACAATGAGCCGTTTCTTGATGAAAAAATTATTGAGAGACACAGATATGCAAGAGTTAAGCTGCCAAATGCAAGACTGCATCTGTTTACGAACGGAACTCTTTTGACATTGGAAAAGTTTATCGAAATTGTAGATTTGCTGGATGAACTGATAATAGATAACTATCAGCAGGAACTGCAACTCATTAAACCGTGTCAAATAATAGCTGAGTACTGCAAGGAACACCCGGAGCTTACCAGGAAAGTGACCATAGTACTCAGAAAACCGCATGAGATACTTTCAAGCAGAGGAGGAGATGCACCTAATCGCAAACAGCTTGTATCTTACGGGGAGGATAGATGTATTCTGCCATATAAACAGCTTATAATTCGCCCTGACGGAAAGGTGTCGTTGTGTTGTAATGATCCGTTGGGTAAGAACACACTTGGGGATGTAAGTAAGGATTCTCTGGTAGATGTATGGTTTAATGACCGGTTCAAAATGGTGAGAAAATGTTTATATGAAGGCAGAAAGAATTGGAAACATTGTGAGTTTTGTGATGTTTTCAGCTTGAGTTAAGAGTGAAACAGAATGACTATAGGAGAACATTATAAATGAGAATAGGCAAAAATACATTTGAGGCATTTTTGGAGCAGACTAAGGGGAAAAGAGTGGTTGCATTTGCTGCAAGTGATTTCCTACAGTTAATAAGCCAAAACTATCCTGAATTGATGCTTGGAGAGAAAATAGATTATATTATAGACAATGATGTAAGCAAACATGGAAAGACAATATGTATAAATAACAAGATTAAAATGATCTATTCTATTGAAAAACTCAAAGCTGAGATATGTCAAGATATAATCATACTCATATCATCAGATGTATTTGTCTATGAAATATATAAGCAGCTGGAAGAGATAGAGGAGTTAAAAAAAATTGAATGCTTTGCACTTTCTCTTTTGGTGGCAAAGCATTCAGATTACATGAATGAGGGGGTTAAAACAGGCGATAAAATAAGTATACCGAAAAAAATACACTGTTTTTGGTTCAGTAATGATGAGAAAACTGATTTAGCTCAAAAATGTATTGAAAGTTGGAAGAAATATTGCCCTGACTATGAGATAATTGAATGGAATGCCGGTAACTACGATGTAAGAAAAAATAAGTACATGTCAAAAGCGTATGATGAAAAAAATTGGGCGTATGTATCCGATTACGCAAGACTGGATGTATTATATATGCACGGTGGTGTGTATTTAGACCTTGATGTTGAACTTTTAAAAAGTATGGATGTTTTATTACATCATGATTTTTTCATCGGATTTGGTCCGATTCGCGATATAGAAGCGGCGGCATTTGGTGCAAGACCGGGGTGTGAACTCCTTCTTGAAATGATGGATATATATACGAAAAAAGAGTTTGATCCTGTTGCGGGGACTAATCTGTTAAATGTTCAACCGGTATATCTGGATTATTTTTTTGATTCTAAAGGTTTTAATATAAATGGTGAGTATCAGGAAAATAAAGGGATTGCAATTTACCCTCGTGAAATTTTTTCTCCTAAGAATTGGTTCACGGGCGAGAATGAGATAAAAGACTGTTCAATAGGAATACATCATTGTGTTGGAGGATGGACATCGGAAAAATCTAAGAAGAGAAAAATGATTAAATATGCCGGAAATAAATTGATGGAGCAAATTGTTATATAAGAGGGAAAGGGTAAGGTATGTATAAAATGAATGAGGTTTCGGTTGTCTTTATATCGGATGAAAATTATATTATTAATACCTCCGTTGCAATTACATCTCTCTATATTAACAAAAGGACTGGTGTAATATATAATGTATATTTAATAGTGGATAATATTGAAAATGCCAAAATGAATAAACTGAAGGAGTTATCTGACGAGAATTTCAGAATCCATATTATTGATTATAAAAGAAGTGTTGAGCTTGAGGATTTAGGAATAAGGGATACGGCAGTATCGGTATCAGCGACTATTAAATTTTATCTTGCCGACATATTATATGAATTAGATAAAGTAATTTACTTGGATGGGGATGTTATTGTTCAGGGAGATTTATGTGATTTATATAATATGGATGTTGAAGATAGGTATGCTATTGTAGTGAGGGATTATATAGCCGAAAAAATGACGCCAAATGCAATGCAAAAATTAAAAAGTGATCATAAATACTATTTTAACTCCGGCATGATGGTACTTAATTTAAGAAAAATGAGGCAGGAGAAAATAGGAGAGAAATTAGTACAATACAGGAAGAACGGAATTAATTATTTCATGGATCAGGATGCGTTGAATGTGGTCTTTGATGAAAATGTTAAGTATGTATCCTGCAAGTATAATTATATGATTACGCTTTTTGATTTTTTTGGATGTAAGAGAATAGGTGAAATGTGTAATGTGGACGCTGCTAAGCTGGAATGCGAAAGAATAATGGAAGCACAGATTTTACATCTTACAGGCAGAGAAAAGCCTTGGAAAGTGTGGATGCCGGTAAGCTCTGAGATATTCATGAAATATTATGAGAAAAGTCCGTTTGCTGATGAAAATATTTTTCAACCGGTTGCAGGAAACATGAACTTTCAGGAACAATATTTGTTTCCGTTTGAGTTAATTAACAAAAAAGAAAAGATTATTCTTTGGGGTGCAGGAAAAGTTGGAACACAATATTATAATCAGGTCAAGTGCAGCGGATACTGTGATATAATTGCATGGGTAGACCAAAATTGGGAGAGTTATAATAAAGAAGCCGTATCTTCCCCTGAAAATATCGCAAAATTAAAAGCAGACCATATAGTGATTGCAATAAAACAATCAGTGCATGTCGAGAAGGTTATTGAACAGCTTGGTTCAATGGGTATAGACAGCAATAAAATTGTATGGAGATATCCTTCTGTTGCAACGTAAGATAAAATATATAACATAAGTGATTTGGAGATGGCGAAAGTATGATTGCTGTAAGAATCTGGGAAGGTCTTGGAAATCAGATGTTTCAATATGCTTATGCAAGAGCCTTAAAAGAAAAGTTAAATCTTCCTGTTTTTTTGGAAAAGGATAGGGTATACAGAGAGTATTTTGATAATGAGGATAAGCAGACTGAAAGACAATACGCTCTGGATAAATTTGAAATAACATTGGATACGGTTGACTTAAGAACGGACAGGCAATGGTGTTTTTTGAAACAGAATACTGTTGTGTATAAGAAAATTTTTAATTTGAGCTGTAAGGGGAAATGGAGATATAATTTCTATACTGATGCCAATGGACCTTACAAATATAATACGGAATTATGGAATATTAAAAAAGATGCGTATATTATGGGGCAATTTTTTAATAAGCAGTATTACGAAGATATAAAGGATATACTTAATAAAGAGTTTTCAATTAAGGATTTGCCGGTTATAGAGTCATGGCTGGAAGATGTATTAGATAGCTGTAATACCGTAGCTGTACATATTCGCAGAGGAGATTACATTAAATTACAGCAGAGCCTGGAGTTTGACAGATACTATGCAAGTGCAATAAGATATTGCAGAAAAAAACTTCATAATCCGGTCTTTTTATTTTTTACCGATGATATTCAATGGGTAAAAGATAATATTCACATCGATAACAGTTATATTGTGAGTAATGGCATCTTAAAGGATTATGAAGAATTGTATTTGATGACAAGGTGTAAAAATAATATTATAGCCAATAGTACATTTAGTTATTGGGGAGCTTGGCTTAATAGAAATGAACAAAAAATTGTTGTGACTCCTAATGGCTGGATGCCGGGCATTATACCATCGGATTGGATACGATTATAGGGATTAACGTTATGAAAGAAAGCATAAAAATAAAACAAAATAAGTTTTATAAAATGGCAAGCATATATGAAATGTGGTTGTGCCTGAAAGAAGAAAAAAAGTCTATATCAGATTATTTGAGTTCAAATAATATAAAAAATATAGCAATTTACGGATGCGGAAGGATAGGAGAGCATCTTGCATTCGATTTGCAGGGCAGTGAAATCAGTATACGGTATTTTATTGATCGTGCAGCTGCCCCGGAATTTTATTACGGTGATTATAGGGTTATATCTCCGGAGCGTGAATTGGAGCCGGTAGATATGATTATTATAACGGTTGTAACAGGGGAAAGCGAATGCGTACGGTTCTTAGAGCAAAAGATTAATACAAAAATAGTCATGATAAATGAAATCCTGTTTGATTGTTTACAACAAGTAACAGTTAATGATGATAATATTTAAGATTATACAAAGAAAGAGGCGTTGATATGAAGTATAAAGTAGGTTATTGTGCAGGCGTTTATGACTTATTCCACATAGGTCATGTAAATTTATTCAGAAGGGCTAAGGAGGCTTCAGAATATCTTATAGTCGGAGTCCTTACGGATGAGTTGGTTGTGCATTTTAAAAAGAATCCTCCGTATATTCCGTTTGAGGAGAGAATACAGATGGTCGCAGCCTGCCGTTATGTGGATGAAGCTGTACCTGTCACTTTTGAGACAATAGGAAAGATTGATGCGTGGGATAAATATCATTATGATGCTTTCTTTTCAGGCGACGATTATTCCGGAAATCCTGTGTGGATGGAGGAAAAGAGACTGCTGAATGAAAGAGGTTCGGATGTTATTTTCTTCCCGTACACACAGACAACAAGTTCTACGAAGATAAAGCAGGCCATACAGGCTCAAATAAATAAATAGAGGTAAAAAAGAGTATGAACATAGGTTTATTGTATCCGACAAGAGAAAAGAATACTACAGGTGTAAGAAACCTGACAAAAGGAACTATAATTGAGACGCTCAAGCAGGATAAGGACAATAATTATTTCTTTACGGATGATACATATTTTGAGGGCGAGCATAAGCCAATATCCAACATTAAATGGGGCGGATACGAGGCAGAGTGTGAGAGATATGATTTCATGTGTTATTGCAAGGATATAGATTTAATACATTCCTATTGGAATACGTTTGACCTTATGCAGTATAAGTGTAAGAAGATTATTACCATTCACGATCTTATACCGCTCATCCATCCGGAGTGGCACACACTGCACGATTACTTTGATACTCAGGTGAGAAGAACGGTAGCGATGGCGGATTTGGTTATAACCAACTCGGAATACACTAAGAGTGACGTGGTAAAATATTTTAATGTGGCACCGGAGAAGGTAAAGCCGGTGTATCCGGGACTTTTACACACGCTTGATTTTCAGCATGAGAATAAGGAGCTTCTCAATAAGTTCAATATTGAAAGTGAATATGTGATGTCTGTAAGCACTATTGAGCCGAGAAAGAATTTAAGGGGGTTGCTCAACGGCTTTATCGCATTCAAAAAGGCGCATGAGAAATCAGATCTAAAGCTTGTACTGGTTGGGGGAATAGGCTGGGATAAGGAATTTGAGAGCTATATAAATGGGCTTGATGATTACAGAGATAGCATAATATTGACGGGATTTGTCACTGATGAGGAGCTTTCCGTGCTGTATAAGTATGCCTTGGCGGTTGCCTATGTCTCTTTCTATGAGGGATTTGGACTGCCGATATTGGAAGCACTGATGGCAGGCAAAGCAGTTATATCATCCGACACTACGTCAATGCCGGAGGTAGGTGGGAATGCCGTATGCTATTGTAATCCGTATAAGACGGATTCTATAGAGGCTGCGTTTGAACAGGTAGTATACAACGATTCGTACAGAAAAGAGTTGGAGAGTATGGCGGCAGCACAGGCAGGAAAATTTTCATATGAAAAGGCAGCTAAAGAGACGATTGCCATATACAATGCAATGGGGGGAAGATAAATGGATACAAAAAGAGAGAGAATAGCAGAATTTTCCGATTTCCTTAATCGGGAAGTGATGGATACGGTGGAGCAGAACATACCTTTTTCTACTCTTGGAAATCTGAGAAAAATGCTTGTTTTTCAGTCCACGGCTTCATGGATAATAGATGGTGTATTTGAACAGTTATTGAAGGAAATCCCGGATATTCAGCTTGTGATTCTCGGAAGAGACGACTGTAAATATATGCAGGATAAATTTGAGAACAGAGTGGAATGGATTGAGCATAATAAAAATTTTGATGATGGTGATATAGAAAATGTGAAGAGAATAGTGAATGAAGGTGGAATAGACGGGCTTTTGTTCTTCAATAATTTTGTAAATTGTGTTGATTTTTCAAATGTTGAGCATGTTGCAATGTTTGTGGAGCAGCAGGTTCCTGTCTATAGCTATTCGTATGTTCAGAGAGAACTGAATAAGCACAATAATATAGCAAAGCATATCTATGGTGAGATACTTTATAAAGATTTATTAGAGTGGTATAAAACAATAAGATAGAAGAGAGGCGGAGTGAGCTTTTATGAAAAAGTTATTATATGTAGGTCACAATTATCATTTAAAAACCAAGTCAACCAAGTTCTTGATGGAAATGTTTGAGGAGAACTATGAAGTAAGCTATGTATCCTATGATCCCTACAAGAAGGAGTATGTGGGAATAGAGGAGGCACGCGAGCAGGAGTTCGATGTTCTGCTGGTATTTCAGATACAGTTAACAGAGGATTTCTTTACAAGAAATTTCAGATTTAAGCAGGGTGTATTTTTCCCTATGTATGATTCTGTCATTACGAATCCGGTCGACCCTTGGCATGAATACAGACACTTTAAGATAATTAATTTCAGCCGCACTCTGCACGAGATGTTGATAAAGAGAGGATATAAGTCATATTATGTTCAGTATTTTCCTGAGCCTGCCAAGATACATAATGAGGGTGACAGCAATTCAATATTCTATTGGCAGAGAATGGAAAAGATTAATATCAATGTTGTAAATAAGTTGTTTGAGAATATAAAGATAGACCATATTCATCTTCACAAGGCGTTAGATCCGATGCAGTCATTTATAAAGCCTGATGAAGAGACGGAAAAGAAGATTACTTACTCTGAGTGGTTTGATACGGCAGATGAGATGCGTAATATCATGCAGGAGTCGGCATTCTATATTGCTCCGAGACAGTATGAGGGAATAGGAATGAGCTTCCTTGAAGCGATGGCTATGGGCAGATGTGTTGTGGCTCCTGATTATCCTACAATGAATGAATATATCAAAGACGGTGAAAACGGTATTTTGTACAATCTTGAGGATGTAAAGCCGATTACAGTCGACGATGTGCGCAGGATTCAGAAGAACGCATATAATTATATTGCAAATGGGTATAATGAATGGAAGAACAAGAAGAAGGACATCCTCAAGTGGATTGAGGAGGAGGACGAGAAGCCTCTTGTAACAGTTGTAACCGTAGTAAGAAACGCAGTTAAAGACGGTAGACAGGAAATGTTTGAGCAGTGTATCGCATCCGTGAGAAGCCAGAGATACCCTAATGTTGAACACCTTGTTATGGATGGAGCTTCTACGGATGGAACAACGAATCTCCTTGACAAATATCAGGAATTAGGGTGGCTCAAGTATTACAGTGAACCGGATTCCGGCATGTATGAGGCTATGAATAAGGGAATAAAGAGGGCAAACGGTAAGTATATAGTCTTTTTGAATACGGATGATTATTTCCATAATGCAGATGCTATCGGTGAGTCTGTATTTTCTCTTGAGAACAGTAATGCGGATTTTTCATTTGCATCCAATAGAATACTTAAAGAAAATGGTGTGTGTGATACAATCAGGAGACCTGAGATAGGCAGCTTTGTTGCACAGATGCCGTTTTGCCATCAGACAATGTTCACGAGAAAGGATGCACTTGTTAAAGTTGGAATGTTTAATGAGGAGTATAAGAGCTCTGCCGATTATGACCTTGTTCTCAGAATGATTCTGGGAGGTTATAAGTATGTGGAGGTTGAAACAGACATTGTAACATATCGAAATGGCGGTGTGTCAGAGAGCGTTGAGCAGCGTTCTAACGAGGAGAAGTTTGATATTTTCCAGAAATTATATGCACCTTACTATAATGTTTCAGAGACATTTGCAAGAGAGCTTGCAGGAAGAATATGTCCGATAGAGTTTTGCGAGAATCTTATCAAGTCGGTTTCCACAGAGCTTGGAGATGCAATACATGCTGCGGTGGTAAGGACTGATGAGGAGAACGAAAAATGTTACTTCCCGTTAGAAAAGATGGAGACATTAGGCTATGAACTCAAGGACAGCACTGCAAGAAGCGGACAGGTGGACAAGTATCTCAGTATAATAGAGAAAAAGGATGCAAGAATTGATAAGTTCGTAAAATATTTCGGACTGCTTGACAGATGGCTTTGGCTTAAGCTTCAGAATAAGAACATAAAGACTTATTTTGAGAAGGAAAATTACCATTCGATAGCTATATACGGTATCGGAGAGATAGGAAACAGATTGTTTGAGGAGCTTACAAGAACATCTGATATAGAAATTAAATACGCAATAGACAATGTAAGCGTTAAAGGACATTCAGTGCTTAAGGTATATGGTCCTGATGACGAGCTGCCTCAGGTAGATGTAATCGTCGTTACGGTGGACTATATTTTTGAACAGATTAAGGAAAAGCTTGCAGAGAAAAATGATTGTCCGATTATATCTATTGATAATGTTATATTTAATGTAGAGTAAAGGTGAAACGATGAACTCAAAAGTAACAGTTGTATTGGTTAATTATAATGACAGTCAGTATATGGAAGAATTTTTTGACAGTGTGCATCGTCAGACATACGAAAACATAGATGTGGTGCTTGTTGATAACGCATCAGTGGATAGCTCGTTGACGTGGATAAAGGACAATGAACCTAAGATAAAAGTTATTGCACTCAATGAAAATGTGGGTTTTGGCGAGGGCTGCAATATAGGGGCAAAATGGGCCTTGGACAACGGTACTGAGTATGTGTTGTTTCTTAATATTGACACTGTTCTTGAGCCTAATCTGGTAAGTGAGCTGGTGAAGGCTGCAGATAACAATACTGTTACGACGGCATTGACTTACTGCGGTGTCCGTGATGCACATGAAGTGTGGTATTCAGGCGGAAAAATCGATTACACGACAGCCAACACATTTCAAAAGCTGTATAAGCCGGACGAAACAGAGGAGAGAATGGTGGAGTTCATATCAGGCTGCTGTATGCTGATACACAGGAATATATTTGAGACCGTAGGATATTTCAAAAAAGAGTATTATCTCTATTATGAGGATACGGATTTTTGTGTCCGTTTAAGAAAATCCAATGTTAACATGAAGTATATTTCAACGACGAGCCTGTGGCATAAGGTAGGCGGTAGCAGCCTCGGTGAGAGTGAGACGAGCTGCAGCACCCAGTACTACGTTACCAGAAATCGATTGCTTTTTGCTGATAGACAGGGAGATTTCTTTAAACAGGGAAATCTGGGCGTCATGAAAAGTATTCTTGAGGAGAGAGCTTTCTTTGACGGAAAACAAAATGAGAAATATCAATTATATGTGCAGACCGCCTTTAAAGATTATCTCAAGGGGTATTTCGGTGAAGGATATTACGGAAAACGACTGATTAAGGAACATTTTTATCTTCCTGAGGATTTTTATGAGATGGAAGAGGATGGATTAAATGATTGGTTCTGGTCGAAGAGTCCGAAAGCAAGGATTATATTGGCTAATGCCAGAAAGAAAGATGTTGTTTACAGAGTATTGTTTGAGGTTTCGGGAGCGGATATTTCAAAAAAGAATCGTATAGATATTGATTTGCCGGGAATAGGCAGAAAAACATACACGGTTCCGGGGCATATTGAATTTAGCATGATGGTTAAGGCTGAGGAGTACGGTGCAATTTATTTTAACTACCATGGAATGCCGGTAGCGGATGTAAAACAGGGCAATGAGAGAGACCTATATTTTCAGATAGTGAACTTTAAGGTGGAAGAAAAAGAGTGCACATACTATTTGGATTCTCAGTTCCTGGATGAGGAGGGAACGGATGAAAAATTCAACTGGTGCACTAAGAAGGAGTCCGCTCTGTATATATTTAATAATGATAAGAGGGATAAAACGGTTGAATTAAATATGCAGGCTGAGAGCGTTGATAACTGCGTTCACGATTTAATAATAAGTGATGAAAACGGAAGAGTATTCAATTCTAAAATGCCGGGAAGCATAAAGCTGCCTATTGAATTGAAGGCAAATACAACGAGCAGGCTTTCGCTTAAAGCAGATGCACCTGTGATTAATGAGGGCGGCAGGAAACTGAGTTTTATGCTGAAAAATATAAGCTTGGCAGAGAGTGAGCGGGAAATATATTTTGGTGGTAATTTCTATCATGAGGAAACAGATGGATACAGCACATGGCATTGGTGCTCAGCAGACAATGAAAGAATATATATTTCAAACAATACTGATACAATGGGTATATACAAGCTTACATTTGTGGTGGGTTCGTATACCGAAAAATCGCAGAAGGTGGTTGTCAGAGTCGACGGAAGAATAGCATGGAAGGGTAAGACGGATGAGAGATGCGGTGTTCTGCTAGAGTTATGTCCTAAGACGGTATCGGTGGTGAGTGTTGAGGTCGATATACCTATATTGACCGAGGGTGACAGAAGCATCTGTTTCAGGTTGGACAATGCGAATCTTGAAGCCGTGTCGGAGGACTGTGTATTCGATGAGAGCTTTTATGGGGCTGAGACGGATAACGAAAGCTGTTGGAGATGGTCAGAAAATAAGACAAGCCGAATTAAACTGATTAACCGTAAGCATATAATAAAAACCATCAATGTAAGACTCATGTGTATGCCTTTTAACGGTAAGTATATGGGGCATAAATACGAAATATTGCTTAATAAGGTGATGTGTTACAGCGGAAATATAGGAGACACGGACAGCTTTTGGGTGGAATTGCCTCCGGACAGTGTTTCTGAGCTTGAGATAAGAAGTAACTGCATGCCTGAAATTGACGGCGACAGACAGCTGGCTTATTGTATTTACAATCTGCATTTACAAGAGCAGACAGAGGGCTTTGGCTTTGATGATAGTCTGTATGGTGAAGAGAGCAATGGAACGGAGCACTGGAGATGGTCTAAGGAAAGTCGTGTCGGATTCAGTGTTAAGAAGAGTGGATGCAGAAAATACGGAGTTACGTTTGCAGTAAACACGGAGGTGCAGCCTCAGGATAAGTCGGTTGAAGTATGCGTGGATAATGAGAAGGTTTTACATCATAAGCTGAATGATGAGATTTATGTAGAGCTGAGTAATGAATACCGCGACGTACACAGAATAGAGATCAGAACCAAAGTAGAACCGTTCAGTGTTGAAGGAGACGACAGAAGCTTTACCTTCAGACTGACGGACTATAAAATATCATAGGAAGGAAATTGGCAGATTATGAAATATGAGGTAAACAGTGCAGAGAAATTATTAGAGCTTGCGAGCCGGTATGATAATATAAGCTTTGATATATTTGATACCCTTATTATGCGTAAAACGCTGTTTCCGGAAGATGTATTTCAGATTGTTGAGAGAAAAGTATGTGGCAAATCGGAAGGATTTGCCATATCTCGTCGAAGGGCAATTCTTGAAAATGACACTCCCAATCCTAATATATATGAGATATACAGAAAATATGCCGAGCTTACAGGCATATCTGATGAGTTAAAGAATGAATTTCTGAAGCTGGAGCTCGATACGGAAAAAGCCGTGCTGATTAAGCGTGAGAATATGTGCAGTATATTGCATGAGCTCAAAAAGAAGGGGAAAAGAGTCTGTCTTATAACCGATATGTATCTTCCTCAGAGCTTTATAGAGAGTGTTCTGAATGGTCTTGGAATAACGGAATATGATGATATTTTGGTTTCCTGTGAATATAGAACACTAAAATGCGAAGAGTTGTTTGTGAGATATAAAGAAAAATATTCAGAGGGTACATATCTGCATATTGGTGATAACGCATATTCGGATATAGAGTGTGCCGAGAAGAATGGAATGGACTGTGTGCATATTGACAGTGCAGTGTCTGAGCTCAGAAAGTCGGAGTACGCCGTTTTGGAGAAGGATGCAGAAGGGATAACAGAGCGGACAATACTGGGAATGTTTATCGCTAAGCTCTATAACAGTCCGTTTGGAGCGTTAGAAATATATAATATAGACAGTTTGTCGGAGCTGTTCGTGGCACCGATTGTATTTGGAATGCTGAGCAGGCTTTTTGATGTGCAGAGAACAGAGAAATTTGACAAGGTATTGTTTGCTGCAAGAGACGGATTCCTTTTCAAAGAATTGTATGAGCTTTGTGGCGGAGAAAACGGAATGTATTTTTATACATCAAGAAAGGCTGTCACAATAACCGATATAGATACCGAGCACAAGATGTTATGGTTAGCAAATCTGGGATTTGCATACAGGGATGAGGATATTTTGTCAAAGGTATTTCTGCTCAATGAAAATAATGAGTATGATAGTAATATATCATTAAATGACAATCTCATGAGATATAAAAATGAAATCATGGATATGTCCAAAAAAATGAAGAGTTATTATAAGAAGTACATAGAAGATAACGAAATAAAAGACGGAAGGTATCTGTTCGTCGATTTAGTGTCATCGGGTACATGCCAGCTATATCTGGGAAAGATGCTGGAAGGGGAATTAAAAGGCTTTTATCTGTGTAAGCTTGATACGATTGAGGAGGACAAGAATAAATTAAATTGTTATTCGGTATTCCCTAAGTGTGAGATTGGAGATACGAGGTACGCATTTTACCGGGAGTACTTCCTGTTGGAGTGTATATTGACTTCGCCGGAGCCGTCAGTTGATTATATTGATGAAGCGGGTGCTCCCGTGTTTTTGCCGGAGACAAGAAATGACAGTGAGCTTGCGGATATTGAAAGGCTTCATGAAAATATCAAGGCTTATGTTGGCGAGTTGGATTATCTGTGCGGACATACAGATAACGTGAATGTGATGTTTATTGATAAATTGTTTGAAATATATATCGGAAAAGAAAATAAATGTGATATTAATGTAAGGCTTAAAGACGATTGGATGAACAGGGATGTGAGCATTGACAGGCTCAATTAGGCAGGTGAGTTATGGCTGAAAATTGTAATAATTGTGTGGATGTTGATATAAAAAGATATATAGATGAAGAAAAGAATATTGAAGATGTGCTGCATGATGACGGCAGATGGGAGGTATTTTATAACTTCGCACCCATAAGAGAAGGACTGCTCAACTGGTATGATTTTGATGAAAATGCAGTACTTCTTGAGCTTGGATGTGAATACGGTGCATTAACCTCGCTATATTGCAGAAAATGCAGGCAGGTCATCGCTGTCGACCGTAAAGAAGCTTGTGCTGAATATACGCGAAAAAGAAACATACGGTTTGACAATCTCAGTACGGCCTGTATGGATATTGATGATATTGAAAAGTTTGGGTTTGAACGGCAGTTTGATTACATTGTTGTGATGCCGGCTTATTACGGCGGCAGGCTGTGTGATGTTTTAGACAGTGTGAAGCAGTATTTGAAGAAATCGGGAAGCCTGTTTATTATTGCCGATAATCTGCTTGGGGTAAATACGCTTTCAGGTAAGACATACGGTGGAGAACCGTTTGCGGAGGGTAGTGATACGGGTAAGGTGTCGAAGGAGGTGCTTGGTGCATTACTTAAAAAGCAGGGATATACCAGTATAGAATGGTTCTACCCGATGCCGGATTACGTTGTACCTCAGGAAATATATACTGATAAGAGCATACCGGACAGTCTGCACACGGACAGAATTATTGAATGCTATCCATATAAAGAAACGATGATAGCCGAACCTGACAAATATATGAGGGAGGCCATTGAAAATAAGATTTTTCCTCAGTTAGCCAATTCATTTCTTGTAGAATGCAAAATGGAGGGAATAACGTGTGGTGTGACGTATGCTGCATTGTCGACCGACAGAGAGAGGAAATCGGCTTATGCTACCAAAATATACGGTGATAAGATTGTGACAAAGGAGCCGCTATATGATGAGGGACAAAGCGGACTTGATATGCTGTATGACAATGCTGTAAAGCTTGAGCGAAGAGGAATACCTGTCATAAAGCATGAACTAAGTGACGGTAAGATCACAATGCCGTTTATAAAAGACGGAACGATGATGCAGTTCATGTTAAAGCACAGTGACAGACAGGAGGTTATCGACGGGCTTATCGAGGACGTGTACAGATGTATCATTGATTCATCGGATGCGGCAGATGCACGGACCAATGCCATGTTGTATTACGATTCGGATGCAGACTGGGGAGTAATATTGAGTGAAGCATACCTCGACATGATACCGTTTAACTGTTTTTATGACGGGAATGAGATGGCATTTTTTGACCAGGAATTTTGTGTCAAAAATTATCCTGCAAAATATGTCGTGTTCAGAATGCTGCGTTATGTTGATTTGACAATGAAAAATGCAGGGTTGGAATTTGAACTGGAAAAATTTAAGGCACGGTATGGTCTCAAAAAAATATGGAACTATTGTCTGTCGGAGGAGGACAAGTTCATATTCAAGAACCGAAATCATAAGATGCTTGACCATTTTTACGGCTGGATTTCTCTTTCGGATGAGGACATACATAAAAATATACTCAGATTACAGAGGAAAGCTATAGATGAATCGGGGCAGCAGGGGAAGGCAGATTCGGAAAATACGTCTGTCGAAGGAGCTGTAATAAAATTCCCGAATATGTTCTATACACATGAAGAGGACGGCTGTGGTTATTGGCGATGGTGTAATGCAGGTCAGTCCGAGCTCGTGATTGAAAATAAAAATGATAAAACAATCAGGACGGAATTTGAGTTTGAAATTGTGTTTCCGAATGAAAAAGAGCGAAGGACGATAGCGATATATGTAAATGACAGTTATTGGGCAGAGATAATGGCACCCGCAAGAATCTGCATTCCGCTTGAAATAGGCGGAATGTCGGATGTGAGAATAAGGCTGTGCGGAAATTTGAAGGAATATCACTTTGACGGGGATGCACGAACCTTTTTCTATCAGATTAGAAATTATAGTCTGAGAACTGAGCCGGAATACGTTGATGATACGATAAAAAAAGTGAGAAGCATTCAGCTAAGGCTTTTGAAAGCGGTGGACACCGTATGCAGCAAACATGGTTTGCAATATTTTGCAATATATGGTACTCTGTTGGGGACAATCAGAAATGCGGGATATATACCGTGGGATGATGACATAGATATTGCGATGCCGAGATGTGACTATGAACGATTTCTGCACATTGTTCAGACGGAAAAGGAAATTGATCCTTCAATATTTTTACAGAATATGTATACTGATAATGATATTTTTTTTGGAGGATATTCCAAGCTCAGATACAGTGAAAGCACAGGAATACTCAAAAGAGACTATAAGCATAGATGCAACCATGGCGTATGGATTGATATATTTCCGCTGGATAATCGTATTGCTGACAGTCGGAAGTGGAGTCATCAGTACAGAAGGATAAGATATATTCAGAAATTGATGTATTATAAGGTATATAAGAAGGACAGACAGTATGCGGATGATTTTCATTTATCATTCTTTGACAAGACGGTATCAAAGGTATGCAGATGGAATACGCTGTGTGACAGTCTGGATAAAGCACTCAGAAAATACAATGATTCTGAATGTGCAGAGGTATCAATTAGTGCCAGAATGATTTCGGAAAGCCGTATGGTCAGTATGAACACTCGTTGCTTTGAGGACTACGAGCTGAGAAGGTTCGAGAATGTCGGGATACGAATTCCGGTGCTGTATAGGGAATGTCTCGATAAGTTCTACGGATATAATTATATGCTGTATCCGGATGATTCATTGCGTAAGCCTCATACAGATGTCTATTACAATACTGATGCACCGTATCGTGAAGAATGTGCAAGGTATAAAAATGCAGATTGGGAGAAGTAGAATGAAAAGTTTTTTTAAGGAAATGAAGGAATACGGTTTTTTTACGCTTTATATGGCTAAAACCGAGTTGAAGGCAGAGGTAGCCAATTCATATCTTAATTGGATTTGGTGGGTACTCGAGCCTCTGTTAAATATGCTTGTTTACTATTATGTATTCAGTGATTTGATGGGAAACACAGAGCAGTATTTTATTATTTTTATCTATTCGGCGTTGATAATGTGGAACTTCTTTAACCGTGTCATCACATACAGTATTAAGCTCATAAGAACCAATAAGGATATTGTAACAAAAGTCTATATTCCCAAGTATGTACTTTTAATTTCAAATATGTTGATGAATGCGTTCAAGTTCTTACTTTCGGCACTTATACTTGTTGTGCTGATGATAATATTCAGAGTTCCGGTTGACGCACATTTACTGTGGCTTATACCTGTATATCTTATGTTCGCGGTATTTACGTTCGGATGCGCAAGCATACTGCTGCACTTCGGAGTATTTATCGATGATTTGGGATACGCCGTGTCAATTCTTTTGAATATGCTGTTCTTCTTATCGGGAGTATTCGGAAATCTTCAGACAATGATAAAGGGACAGCTTGGAATTGTGTTATTAAAATATAATCCGATAGCTTTTTTTCTTGATGCCATGAGACAGGCATTGTTATACAAGTCTAATCCTGACGGACTGTTTTTGGCAATATGGTCTGCAATATCAGTTGTGCTTTGTGTTTTAGGTGTATCGTTGATTAGAAAGTATGAGAATACCTATGTCAAGATAATTTAAGGAGAATATAATGAACGAAACAGTATTGGAAGTTAAAAATTTATGTATAGATTATAGAAATCTTGCGCATATGTCAATTCACCAGACTTTGTTCGGAAGAAAAGACAACAAGGAAGATGGAGTTGTGCACGCTGTAAAGGACGTTTCCTTTACGGTAAAAAAAGGTGAAATATTGGGCATTATCGGCAGAAACGGTAGTGGAAAATCCACAATGCTGAAGGCAATTGGAGGCATTTTCAGACCTGACTCAGGAATAATTGATACAAAGGGACACAAGGTATCCTTAATGTCAATCGGTGTCGGATTCAAGCCGGATATTTCCGGAAGAGAAAACATTGTAATATCCGGAATGCTGCTCGGTTTCTCTCTGGACTATGTGAAGTCAAAGATGGATGAGATAATTGAGTTCTCCGAGCTTGGCAGCTTCATAGACAAGCCTGTAAGAATGTATTCGAGCGGTATGTACTCTAAGTTGGCATTCTCTATAACAGCAGTACTTGACACGGATATTATGCTCATCGATGAAGTGCTGAGTGTTGGAGATGCAGGATTCAGACAAAAGAGCTCGGCAAAAATGAGAGAGCTTATTGATGACGAGAACCGCACCGTTCTGATAGTATCTCATGATATGAGTACACTCCGCAAACTGTGTAACCGTATGCTTTGGATGCAGGACGGAGTGACACAGGCATACGGCGATGTGAATGAGGTCATTAAAAAGTATGAGATTTGCATGGGTGTGAATAGCGAGGATAACTAAGGTTTACTGAAAAATACGAGGAACGAACGAATGGCTTATAGGAATAACTATATTGATTTATTGAGGGGAATAGCAGCACTAAGCGTTATTGCCATACACACTGCTTTCTGGAGCGGGGAGAGTTATACACCGATGTGGTTTAGAAATCTCACATTATTCGTAGATGTACCGCTTTTCTTTTATCTATCGGGATGGGCATCAGGCTATGGTAAAAGTGATATAATTAAGACGGGAAAAGGGATAATAAATATTTGGTTAAAGTGGATTTTTTTTATCTCTTTGCTGGCGTTGGTGTGTTTAATTACTAAACTGCTTCCGATACAGTTTCAGGGTGTGACTGATGTCAGAGACCTGTTTAATAACTACATGTTTAATGTAAGCTTTCCGGGATTTAAGGTGGTAGCGGGATCAATATGGTTTATGCCATATTATTTTATAGTGGTTTTTATAAATACGATAGTAATAAGCTTTATTAATAAGTGCACAAGAGTATCCGAACTTAAATTCCTGTATATGTATATTCTTCTTGGATTGTTTGTATGGATTATATACGGCAGAGATATATTCCGGCTAGATATATTTTTTATATTCTACAGCCTGTTTTGGATGCTGGGATACAATAGAGTCGGCACATCCGAGCCGGTAAGGTTCGTGGCACTTTTGGCATTATGTGTCGGCGGTTTTTTCCTTGCATCATATTTGCAGGGGATACCATTATATGACTTGCAATCTGCCAAATTTCCGCCTACTTTGAAATATGGTGCGGCGTCAATGATAACGATTTTGGTTGTAAAATTTTTTGAAAACAAGGTAAAGAAATATAATGCCTTTCTCGTGCACATCGGAAGGAACGCAATATATTATTATTTTGCACAGGGTGTATCAAGCTCTTTTATTTATTTATTTATTCCGTGCATCAATATAAATTCATGGTTCGCAAAATGGGTAATATTATTTGTGCTTAATGTTTTGATGGCAGTCATAATGGCGGAAGCAATGGCAGCAATTTACAAAGGGCTGAGCAGAAATAATCCGATAAAATACATAATAAAGAAGGTCGTAAGAGAAAGAAATGAAAAAACTACATGTTAATTTCAATACGGTTACAAAGATATATCTGATTGCGTACACATGTATAATGATTGTGTTATGTATGACGGTTGCACCTCATCCGTTCGGAGAGTGGGATGACTATTCTTTGATGGCGGTTTCCGTCATAAATGAGGGTAATATTACCGTTTCGGCATCTGATGTCGCAAGAGCGAAGGAGATGTTTCCTTCATTATCAGCTGCATACGATAACTACAGCCTTTCCGGATGGTATGCAAAAGACGGAAACGAGCTGGCTTGGTATGCACCTACATATTCGATTGTCTGTATTCCGATGATAGGTGTATTAAAGATACTTGATATTCCGATGGAGTATGCCTTTCAGCTGACTAATCTGGCTTTGCTGTTGGGAATGCTTTGGTTTGTGTTCGGATATAAAAAACTGGATTCAAAGATAAAGCCGCTTCTCATCTTGTTGTTTAGCATAAGCCCGATAATGTTTTACATTACCAATATGACATCAGAGGTATTTATATATTCCTGCATTTCCATGGGAATGCTTTTTTGGAATACCAAGGAATACAAAAAGTCAGCAATAATGATAGCGTTAGCCGGAACAATGAATAATGTAATATTATTCTGCGGAATGGTGATGATAGCAGAGTATCTCATAAATATATGGAAAAGAGAGTGCAAATCCGGTTCGGTTGGAGAGAAGCTTAAAAAATTTGTATGTCAGTGGAAAGAGATAATAAGCTATGGATGCTGCTGGATAATCGGCATACTTCCGATGATATATTTTCTTATTAACACGGGTCATATTAATCTTACTGCCGGGTATTCATATTTTACAACGGCTGCGGACAACACATTTTCAAGATTTTGGGCATATTTAACAGATTGGAATTTTGGAATATTGCCATACTATAATCTTTTACTGGTGGTAGCGGTGGTGCTGGTTATTGTCGCTATTGTTAAGAAAAATTTCAACTATTTGAAAAAGATACTTATATTCTTTGTTGTAATGTATCTCTATTCAATAATGATTCATATAAATCACGGAATGCTTGGTATAGCGCGTTACAACGCGTGGAATGTGGTTTTCCTTATCTGGGCAGTCTGTGAGTTCACTCAGGAATTGGGGCAGGAGAAAAAGAAACTGTTGTATGTGCCGATATGCTTCAATATTGTATTTTTAGCGGTTGTTTTGCGAGTATATGGGTTTATGGGTGCTCATAATACGAGATATACTTCCATGACGCCTATTGCTGAGCTTGTACTTGAAAAAGCACCTGCATTGTACAATCCGCTTGGTTCAACCTTTTATTCAAGAACCATAGAGGGAATAGACGGAGGTTATGTGTATTCGACACCTCTTTACTATACCGACAAGAACGGCAATATAACCAAAATACTGGCGAATGCGGATGATAAGGATAGTGTTTTAAATGATGTGACAGGAAGTCAGAAAAGCATAGAGTGGCTTGAGAAAAAGTTGGATGGCTTGTCTGAGAAGAACAGTTACATAAGCATATCCGACAGTAAAAAAATTCAAAACTTTGTGTATGTACTTGGTGATGATATAAACTTTAGCAAACAGGCAAATTTTGTCACGGAGGGATTGTCCGTTGACAAAAATGCGGAATACTCATGGACAGATGGAAATCATCTGGTAATGAGGTTCAGAGTGGACGATATAGCATATCAATATGTTCATGCGGAGTTGGTAACAGCAGCGGTATATCAGGGCGAGCAGAACGTAGAGATTACCGTAAACGGAAGCGAGGTATTAAACAAAAAGGTAAGAACAGGTGATAATATTGAATTTGACTATCCTATGCCTGATGATGGAATAGTAGAGATCGAAATGAATTTCCCTGATGCTGCATCGCCTAAAGCAAATAATGAATCGGATGATGAAAGAATGCTTGCGCTGGCACTGATAAGAGCAAAATTTACAGGCTATGATGAGAACAGTTTTTCCATATTGTTTGCGGGAGATAACAGGAATGCTGACTTATATGTGCAGGAGGGATTATCGGGAAATGAGGGTAGGTATGCTTGGACAGATGGAAACAGGCTGGTAATTGATATTTCTAAAGAGGATATGACAGTTAAAACAGGTGATAATATATGTGCATTTTTTGCGCTTGATGGAATATATTGTGAAAGCCAGCATGTGACTGTAAAGGTTAATGGCAGTCAGGTATATGACGGAACATTAAAGTATCTTGATGATTTGCACTTCGACTTTATCGTAGCTAAGGAGGATATGGTCAGAATCGAACTTGAGATTCCTGATGCGTATTCTCCGGCAGAAATGTCAACCGGCTCAGATACAAGAAAGCTTGGATTGGCACTTCAAAACGCTAAATTTATAATAAGAGAGGATTAATACCGATGAAAAAGTATTGTAAACTTTTGCGTGTGAAACATTACATAAAAAATATTCTTATATTCTTCCCGTGTATATTCAGCGGAAGAATATTTGAGATAAACACGCTGAAAATAAGTTTTATAAGCTTTCTGATTTTCTGTGCGGTTTCATCAACAGTATATATTATAAATGATATAAAAGATGTTGAGAAGGACAGATTGCATCCGAAAAAGTGTAAACGTCCGATAGCATCCGGAGAGGTTAGTATAAAGCAGGCAGTAGTATTGGCAACTGTCTGTTTTACATTAGCAATAGTCGGACAGCTCTTCTTGCGAATAGATGGGCATATAAATATAGCAGGATTGTTGACAGTATTGGCATATTTTATAATCAATGTACTTTATAGTGTCTGTGGATGGAAGAATATTCCGTTGGTTGATGTTGCTATTTTGACATCAGGTTTTATATTGAGAGTATTTTTCGGAGCGGTTAATACAGATATTGCAATATCCTCATGGTTATATCTGGTAATATTCTGTGGAGCACTGTTTATGGGCTTTGGAAAGCGAAAAAACGAGTTAAAAATATGTGGAAATAATACAAGAAAAGTGTTAGAGAGGTATTCGCTCAATTTTTTGGATAAGAGTATGCAGACAAGTATTACATTAAGTATTGTGTTTTATTCGTTATGGTGCATGGAAAGGGCGGGGGGATCTAAAATCAATTTCCTGATTTCAGTTCCGTTGTTTGTATTCATATTATTAAAATACAGTATGGATATTGATGGTGAGTCAGACGGTGATCCTGTTAATGTAATACTCGGAGATAAAATTCTTATAGTCATGGTGGTTGTACTGGCATTTATCTTAATGTGGGGATTATATATGTAGAGTTAATGAGGTGTAGCATGAATGTTTATGATTTCGATAAGACAATATATAAGAAGGACAGCTCGGTTCAATTCTATTTGTACGCTATAAAAGGACATCCGTTAGTATTTGTAAGAAGTATCTTCTGTCAGATATGCGGAATCATACAATATAAGCTTGGTAGAATAAGTAAGGAAAGAATGAAAGAGAAGTATTTCGTTTTTTTTAAATATATTGATGCTGAAAAGCTGGCTGACGATTTTGTCGAGAAGGACTTTAAAAATATAAATTCATGGTATGTGGATAAAAAACGTCCTGATGACGTTATAATATCAGCATCGCCTGAGTTTATAGTAAAAAGATTTATGCGGAAGATGGGAGTAAACAACGTTATTGCATCCGATGTGAGTCCTGCCGATGGGAAGTTTACGGGAGCTAACTGCCATGGAAAAGAAAAGCTGAGACGATTTGAACTGAATTACGGAGACAGCAGGATTGATGAATTTTACTCTGACTCATACAGTGATTTACCGTTGGCACAAAAGGCTGAACGAGCGTTTTTGGTGAAGAAAGACGGTTTTGCGGAATTTGACAAATAATTTTGGATAAAAGGGACAAAATGAAAAAACAAAAATATGTATTTATAATTATATTTATTGCTTTGAATCTTGTAATCGGAATAGGTTCTGTCGCCGGAGTAGAATTAAATATAGTAATGGGAGGCGTCGAAATAGAAAAGTCATTCCCGGAGATGAAACTTCAAATGCTATATTCGGGTGCATGGCAGAATCAATACAGTGATTATTTGGATCAAACCAATGTTGCGAGACCACTTCTTGTAAAAAATTATAACTCAATTGTATATGCTGTTGGCGGCAACAATAATGGAATTGTTAAAGGCAAACACGGCTGGCTGTTTGGTGAAGGCTACGTTCAGTCATATATGGCTAGAGAGATATATAATGTATATGATGATTATGCAGCTGAATTTGCAGTGATAAAAGAGGTACTTGAAAATGAGGGAAAGGAAGTAATATACATTATTTCCCCGAGCAAAGCGGAAATTTACAGCGAGTATCTTCCGTGGACTGCAACCCTGAATGAGACAAAACAGATGGATAATACGCTGCATTATTCGCTTTGCAGCACATTTGATAAGTGCGGTGTTGATTATTACGACGCGACAAATATTATGTTCAGGTTGAAGGATGAGGGGTATCCTGCATTCTACAGAGGCGGGGTACATTGGAATGAAATGGCTGCTTTTACGGCACTGAATGCGGCGATGGATAATCGGATTGATTATGATTATCAGGTATTTTCATACCCGCAGGATGCAGATAACGATTTGTATGCTTTGGAGAATGTGTGGATTAATTTAAAGGATGGTGATTATACCCGTGTTACGGTGAACAAAACATATGATACAATAAGGCAGAACATTGCATTTATCGGCACAAGCTTTTGCGGTCAATGGATGAATGCTTTTGCAAATTCTGAGCCGGTTTTCAATAAAATAAGACATTACAGATATATGTTAACTGAGACTGTAATTGATGAGAATGGCATGACAAGCTCCTCTATTGGAGATACAGCCATTGAAAGTATTGTGTCAGGTATTACCGATTCGGACGTAATTATATTTGAGACAAATGCTAATGGCGTTTCGGAACCACATTTAAAAATGGTGGATGAATTGTATAACTACTATGTAAAAGAAGGAAAAATCAGAAATAGTGTTGTCGAATTTACCTCAGAGGCGGACGGTAATGAGTATATTGCAGATGGAATATATGATGCCGATGAATACGGAACATGGACGACAGGAGATTGGAAACTGCAATTTGAAATTGATGATATAGAGCAAATAAAAGAGGTCATACTTGATTTTGAAGGTTTCTCATATCAGAATAATTACATTGTGTCCGTGGAATTGAATGGAACAGACGTGGGAGATTTGAAAGTATTTGACGACAATTCACTTGGAACCTTGTACTTGAAGAAAGAATTGTTAAAAGAGGGATATAATAATCTGTGTTTTACTATAAGGAATGTTAAATCACCCTCAGAGGTTATCGGGTCAGAAGATTTCAGGAAACTTGGTATCTATTTAAAAAGCATAAAAATTAGTATTCTGTGAGGGAAACAGATGGTATTTGCATCAAGTGTATTTTTATTTATATTCTTTCCGCTGTTTTTACTGCTGTATTATTTATTCAACGGAAGAATCAAGCTGCAAAATGCGGTTGTTTTTATAATGTCGCTTATCTTTTACGCATGGGGTGGAATAGCTTCACTTATTCTTATTCTTATCTCAATATGCGTAAATTGGGTGTTGGGAATAGCTGTGGACTCAAGTGAAGGCAGACGAAAAAAGCTGTTTATGATATTGGCTGTGGTATATAATCTCGGAATTTTGGGATATTATAAATATTTTAACTTTGTCATAAGTAATATTTTAACATTGAGCAGACATACGCAGTTGATAAGTGGTTTGCCGAAAATTAGCTTACCTATAGGAATTTCTTTTTTCACATTTCAAATTTTGTCCTATGTGGTAGATTTGTATTTGGGTAAAGTTCAGGTTCAGAAAAATATAATTAATTTGGGTTTATATGTTATGTTGTTTCCACAGCTTATAGCTGGACCGATTGTAAGGTACAGTGATATTGAAGCGGAAATTTCAAATAGGTCGTATTCTGCTGATGATATAAGAAACGGACTTATAAGGTTCATTGTAGGCTTAGCCAAGAAGGTTATTATTGCCAATACACTCGGAGAATTGTCAGCCAACATTTTTGCCGGAGACGGATATGGAAATGTTGTAATAAGTTGGATTGGTGCATTGGCATATACATTGCAGATATATTATGATTTTTCCGGATATTCGGACATGAGCATCGGAATTGGAAGAATGATAGGATTCCATTTTGATGAGAATTTTAATTACCCGTACATATCGGGCTCGGTAAAAGAATTCTGGAGACGTTGGCACATATCGTTATCGTCATGGTTTCGCGATTATGTATATATTCCATTGGGAGGTTCAAGGAAAGGAACATTTAAGACATACAGAAATCTGGCAATTATTTTTTTCCTCACCGGTTTATGGCACGGTGCCGATTGGACATTTATAATATGGGGATTATGGCATGGAATTTTCCTTATCATTGAACGAATAGCGGGAGATGTATTTAACAAAATCCCTAAGGTGATAAGACACATATATACTCTTTTGGTCGTTATCATAGGATGGATATTTTTCAATGCAGAATCACTTTCAGCTGCGATAAACTACTTCCGTGCAATGTTGGGTATGAATGTAAAAACAAATCTACATTTATTATGGCAGTTTGTCGATACAAGGTATATACTGTGTATGGTACTGGGAATTATCTTTGCATTTCCGATTAAGAATGTATTAGACCAAAAGCCTGTTGTAAAGCATTTTAAACAGAATATAGTTTTGACGGATATTACTTTTATAGTATTCTATATAATTATAATTTCTTTTATGATGGGCTCAGGATTCAATCCATTCATTTACTTTCAGTTTTAAAGAAAATAATTGGAGGAAAAAATGTTATACGACGAAAAAGGTTATGAAATAAAAATAGAGATAAGTCCGACATATAATCCCTGTGCAGCGGGTGTGAGCGATGATAAGAGAGACTTGGGTGTCAATCTTCGATATATCGGTGCCGATGTGCCGGAACACGCCGCGATATTATACGAAAAGGATAGGTATGTTGTAAGCAGAATAGAATATCCGTATTCAGACGAGTGGAACTATCAGGCTTCCAACGGGGTATATCCGCCGGAGGGGGAGGGCTCATGGATGGGTCCTGCCAATGTAATTTATCTCAAGGATTCAGGTATATATAAGAGTGGGCTGAGATTTACCTATTATGTTCCCGCACATCTGCTTCCGCTCGGTGCAGGTATGAAAATTTACGTCAACAACGAATTGGTCAGAGAAATAGGCTTGACGAAAGAGGGAATGTTCACGGAGCTGATTGATGTGAAAGAGTGCGGAAAGGATGCGGAGGAGTATCTTGACAATGCACATCGCATTCTGAAAATCCTTTTAAGCGATTTTGACAGGGTATGTAAGAAGTATGATCTGCACTATTATCTTATATGTGGAAGCCTGTTAGGGGCTGTGAGGCATGGAGACTTGATACCGTGGGACGATGATGTCGATATTGCTATGCCACGGAAGGATTTTGAAATTTTACTTAAACATACTGCTGAAGAGTGGGGAGAAGGCAAGGATATACGCTTTCTTAATTACAATCAGATGGGTAAGGGAACATTCCTCGACTTCATGACAAGAATAGTGTACATGAAAGAGGAAATCCCTGTGAATGTATTCAGGAAGATTAACGGAAAGGGCAGGAAAGATATACAAAATCACATGCCGTTAGATATTTATGTTCTGGACAACGCATCGGACAACGAGCGTTTTCATAAGTTTCAGACCAATGTTATAACAGGTCTGTATGGTCTTGCGATGGGGCACAGAGCGTATATAAACCCTGATGATTATAGGAATCGTGACGCCAAAACACAGCGTGTTGTAAAAGTAATATCATCAATAGGTAAGATTATTCCGTTGTCTTGGATATTCGGCTGTTATGAATGGGTCAGAAAATGGAACAAAAACAAAGAATGTGAGAATTATTTTGAATCCAACGGATTTATATATTGTGTTCCATGGAAGTTTAAGCAGGAGTGGTTTGGTAAGGGGAGGGCGATAAAGCTTGGTGATATGGAAATATCGGCACCACAGGATGTTCAGGCATTTCTGAAGATGCACTACAGTGATTATACACAGTTTCCACCCATGTCGGCGCGTATGCCGACACACAGTATAGAGGCATCAGGTATTTTTTAAAGAATAGGAAGGTAAAAATGAAAAACGCACTTATTACAGGAATTAACGGACAGGATGGTTCATATTTGGCAGAGCTGCTTTTGGAGAAGGGCTACAATGTATATGGTATTATGCGCCGTAAGTCGGTTGTCGACTACGGAAATGTAGATCACATCAAGGATAAGCTGCATTTTATATATGCAGACATGACGGATATTGTATCGCTTATGAACGCACTTGAGACGTCACAGGCGGATGAGGTGTACAACCTTGCGGCTCAGTCATTCGTTGCAACTTCATGGGAGCAGCCTCTTGCGACAGGTCAGATTGATGCGATGGGTGTTACCAACATGCTTGAGGCAATAAGAAAGGTACGTCCTACGGCAAGATTTTATCAGGCATCCACATCTGAGATGTTCGGTATGGTTCAGGAGATACCACAGACTGAAAAGACGCCTTTTTACCCGAGAAGTCCTTATGGAGTAGCTAAGTTATACGGCCACTGGATTACCAAAAACTATCGTGAGAGCTACGGTATGTTCGCTTGCAGCGGAATATTGTTTAACCACGAGAGCGAGAGAAGAGGCAAGGAGTTCGTTACCCGTAAGATTACGGATGCCGTGGCAAGAATAAAGTACGGCATGCAGGATTGCTTGGAGCTCGGAAATATGGATTCCAAGCGTGATTGGGGACATTCTAAGGACTATGTTTATGCAATGTGGTTAATGCTTCAGCAGGAGCAGCCGGATGATTATGTTATTGCTACAAATGAGACAAGAACCGTGAGAGAGTTCGTAAAGACTGCTTTTTCCAAGGCGGGAATGGAAATAGAATTTGAGGGCAGCGGTGTTGATGAGGTTGCCAAGGATGTAAAGACCGGAAAAGTCGTTGTAAAGGTCAATAAGGAGTTCTTCCGTCCTGCGGAGGTTGAGCTTCTCATAGGTAATCCTGAAAAGGCGGAGAACAAGCTTGGATGGAGGAGAAATATTTCTTTTGATGAGCTTGTCACCCGCATGGTAAACAATGACCTTGAGCTTGTAGCTTCTGAGAAAAACAGATAATCAGATATTAATTGTGTATTACACGAAAGGACATGCTTCATGAAAAAGGCATTGGTTATAGGAGCAGCCGGATTCGTCGGAAGTTATCTTATAGACTGCCTGCATGACGAGTTCGGATACGAGGTATATGCAACAAAGCTTCCGGGAACGGAGTTTACCCATGACAAGGCAGAGGTGTATGACCTTGATATTTTGAAAAAAGAGGATATTGCGGAATTACTGTACAAAATTCTGCCGGACTGTATTTTTCACCTTGCGGCACAGAGCTCCGTCTCGGTGTCATGGAAGAATCCGCTTTTGACAATAGACGTCAACATTAACGGAGGCGTGAATGTACTCGATGCGATAAGAGAGTTGTACTATAAGCCCAGAGTGCTGTTTATCGGTTCGGGGGAGGAGTATGGGCATATATCCGAAGGTGAGACACCTATCAATGAGGAAACAGTATTGCGTCCGGGAAATATATATGCCGCAACTAAAGTCTGTCAGAACATGATCGGCAGCATATATGCCAAGGCATATGATATGGAGTTGATGCTTGTGAGGGCTTTCAACCACATCGGACCGGGACAGGCACCTCTTTTTGTTGTATCCGACTTCTGCAAGCAGGTCGCAGAGATTGAGACTGGAATAAAGGAGCCTGTCATACGCGTAGGAAATCTCAGCGCTATGCGTGATTTCACAGATGTCAGAGATGTTGTCAGGGCGTATGGGCTTCTTATAGAGAAGGGCAAGGCGGGGGAGACATACAATGTCGGAAGTGGAAAAGCAGTGGAGATACGTCATATCCTGAACATTATTGTCAAATCCTCACCTGCCGATATAAAAATAGAGGTTGATCCTAACAAGATAAGACCGGTTGATGTGCCGATTATTGAGGCGGACATATCAAAGTTAAATGAGTGTACAAACTGGCTTCCGAGAATTACAATAGAACAGACGATAGAAGAAACTCTTGATTATTGGAGGACTCAACTGTCTGCAAAAGTCTTATAGATAGCGTAAATGAAAGGTAACATTATTTTATGAATATTATTTTATTGTCAGGCGGTTCAGGTCAGCGCCTCTGGCCGCTCTCCAACACAGTGCGCTCCAAGCAATTCATTCCGCTCCTCTCCAACGAGGACGGTGAACACGAGTCCATGGTACAGAGGGTATACCGCCAGATAACCACCGTTGACAGTTCCGCCAACGTCGTTATCGCCACGGGCAAGCGCCAGGTAGGAACCATTAAGCACCAGCTTGGCAGCAAGGTATCCATCTGCATCGAGCCATGCAGAAGAGACACCTTCCCTGCAATCGCACTCGCAAGTGCATTCCTCGCAAGCATGAAGAATGTTGATCCTGACGAGCCTGTTGTGGTATGCCCTGTTGACCCATATGTCAACCTCGATTATTTCGAGGCGGTAAAGAAGCTCTCCGAGCTCGCTGCGGACGGACAGTCGAACCTGTCACTTCTCGGAATCGCACCTACATTCCCAAGCTCAAGCTACGGCTATATCATGCCTGAGAGCAAGGATACCATAAGCCGTGTAAGCCGCTTTATCGAGAAGCCGAATGAGACAGCAGCCGCTGAATATATCGAGCAGGGTGCTCTCTGGAACGGAGGTGTATTCGCATACAGGCTTTCATATCTTCTTGACATATCAAGAAAGATGCTCGGAAGTGCCGACTACCAGACACTCTATGACAACTACGAGAATCTCACGAAGATAAGCTTTGACTATGCAGTTGTTGAGAAGGAAAATAATATAAGATGTCTCAGATTTGCAGGCGAGTGGAGAGATGTCGGCTCATGGGATGCTTTTACCGATGTCATGGACAGCGAGGCAATCGGCAACGTGCAGATGGCTGACTGTAAGAACACGAACGTCATCAACCAGCTTGACATGCCCGTAATCTGTGTCGGACTCAACGACATCGTTGTGTCGGTCGGCTGTGACGGAGTTCTCGTCTCCGACAAGGCAAAGAGCAGTACAATAAAGCCTTACGTTGACAAGCTTGACCCGATGGCAAGATTTGAGGAAAAAGCATGGGGAAGTTTCACAATACTTGATATCCAGCCGGAATCCCTCACAATCAAGATTATTCTCCGTCCGGGCAACGAGCTCAAATACCACAGCCACGAACACCGTGACGAGGTATGGACGGTTCTTTCAGGAACCGGTTACGCAGTGGTAGATGATGTCAGACGGGAAATTAAGGCAGGAGACGTGATAACACTTCCTGTCGGCTGTCGTCACACAATTCATGCCACAACAGAGCTTCAGGTAATAGAAGTTCAGACAGGTGCCATACTTGATGCGGACGACAAGATAAAACATGAAATGGCTTAGCAAAAAGGAGAATGCCTATGAAAAAATTTTTAGCAATAGCTTTAACAGCAGCATTGTTGTTTAATACACAGTCTCTTGTATACGCAGAGGAGACAACAGAGAATGGTGATGAGGCAGCAACGGAGTATGTATCGGGTTATATTCAAAGTGACCTTGATTACAACACACCTGTATATGAGAATGATGTTGAACTGTATTATGACGTGCCGAGCAGCTATAATACCATAGCGGAGGTTCGTAGTACATATCCGGAAAACAGAAATCAGAACCCATACGGAACCTGTTGGGCATTCTCATCAATAGGTCTTGCTGAGTTTGATTTGATCAATGATGGTGCGGCAGATAAAAGCATCGATTTAAGTGAACTTCAGCTTATATATTTCTTGTTTAACTCGACTACAGATCCGCTTGGAGGAACAGAGGGGGATTCGGCAAAATATTACAATGAGAACGCCTCAAATATATATTTGGACTATGGCGGAAACTATGAGATGGCATCAAGGAGACTGGCACAGTGGGTTGGTGCTGCGAAGGAGTCGGATGTACCTTACAGTACTGCAAGCAGCGTTCTTAATAACGGTGTAAGTGATGCGTATGCTTATAACGCTGACGTTGCCCATTTACAGAATGCCTATCTGATTAACATTAAGCAGAATCCGACGGATGTTAAGCAGCAGATTATGGAACACGGCGCTGTCGGCATAATGTATTACCATGATGATTTCAATATCAGCTCAGGACCTAACGGAAATGAGTATAATTACTACGACACAGCACTCTCGGGTGGCGGACATGCGGTAATGGTAGTCGGCTGGGACGATAATTATTCTAAGGATAATTTTATATGGAATAAGCCGGCAAATGACGGAGCATGGCTTGTGAGAAACAGCTGGGGGTCATATATTGATTATTTTTGGATGTCGTATGAGACCTATTCATTGAGCGATACTGCATGGGCATTTGATTTTAGTGTGGATGACGGCTTTGACAATAATTATCAGCTTGACGGTGGACTTAATGTATATCCAAACACACAGTACACCACAATGGCTAACGTGTTTACCGCAAAGACGGATGCTGACGTGAAATCTGAGACGCTCAAGGCCGTATCGGTATCTTTCACACATAACGCTTCGGTTAGTTATACAATAGAGGTGTACACAGACCTCACGGATGTCAAAAATCCAACCAGCGGAACGAAGCAGGAGAGTGCCACGACACAGGGAACAACCGCCTATGCGGGTATATATACGATTGAGCTTGCCGATGAGGTTGAGATACAGCCGGGAAGCAGCTTTGCGATTGTAGTAAGTGTCGATAAATATGCACTTGAATATGAACAGGCAATGACGATTGCGTCAGGTGACAACCTTGAAAATGTAGTGTGGGATTGCAAGGTCAGTATGTATAATGAAAAAACCTTCTTTAAATCGGGAAACAGGTTCTATGCCTATCCTTGGGGAAACCTGTGCGTGAAAGCATTCACCTCCGACAATCTCAAGAACAGCACTCCTGATGTTCCGATTATACCTGATACTTCGGAGGGGTCACACAGACAGGAGATTTCTGAGTTTGTGGAAGGCTTATATAACAATATTCTTGGAAGAAGTGCGATTTCCTCCGAGATAAACGGATGGACAGATGCTCTCGAGAATAAGGTATGTTCAGTCACTGAGGTAACAGATTGCTTTGTGTTCGGTGATGAGTACGAGAGTAAAAACACAGACGATTCGGATTATGTAAGAATGTTATATCGTTCAATGCTGGAAAGAGAACCGGAGCAGGCGGAAGTCGATGGTATGGTTCAGATAATGAACGGGGGAATGTCAAGAAAATACATATATTCACTTTTTGTAACAGCTGATGAATTTACATCTAAGTGCAGTGCGATAGGCATGGAGCCGGGAAGTGTTGTGCTTGATGAGCCGAGGGATCAGAACAGAGGAATAACAGGCTTCGTTGTAAGATGTTATGAAAAAATTCTTGAACGGGAGTTTGATGTTCAGGGATTGAACGGATGGTGTACGGGTTTAGTAAATAACACAATATCGTTTGCACAGGTGGCTGCCGGAGGCTTTTTTAACTCGGATGAGTTCGAGAACAAAAATGTTTCGGACATGACATTTGTTACCATGCTTTACAGGGCGTTCTTCGACCGTGAGCCTGAAGACGGTGCTGCCGAGTACTGGGTTGGAGAAATCGAACAGGGTTTAACCAGAAACTATATAATAAAACAGTTTACCGAATCGCAGGAGTTTGGTAATATGTGTTCATGGTACGGTATGGAAAAGGGAACTTATGAGCTCACGGATTACCGTGATCAGAATGCCGGTGTAACCAAGTTCATCGTTCGTTTGTATAGGATGGCATTGCAGAGAGAATATGATGTCGACGGATTGAATGTATGGTGCAAAGGTCTTTTGGAAAACATCATGACACCAGGAGAGATTGCAATAGACGGTTTCTTAAATTCAGCAGAATTCAAAAATAGAAATCTTAATGATGCAGATTATATAAAAACTTTGTATAGAGCATTCCTCGGAAGGGAAGCATCCGATGAGGAAGTAAGCGGATGGGTTGATGTAATGCTGGTTTACAGCCGCGATGAGGTGGCTCAGGGCTTTGCGGATTCTCCAGAATTTAAAAATCTGTTAGCTAAATATGGGTTGGAATAAAAAAGTAAGGAAAACGCGAGGCTGTATCAAAATGATACAGCTTTGTGTTGTTTTAGGAGCAATTATATGAAAAAGAACGTATTACTGAAATACACAATAGTATTTTCAATAACAAGTGTACTCGTGTATATTTTATTTATTTTGTATGGAAGAACCTTCATATATGAGGATACAAACTATGCTGGTGATGGAATAGTACAGCATTATAATGCACTTGTATATTATGGAAAATGGCTGAGGACTATTTGCAAGAACATATTTATTGATCATAAATTCTCAATACCTACATGGGATACAAGTATTGGTTTAGGCGGAGACGTTATTGCGACACTTAATTTTTATGTCATTGGTGATCCGCTCAATATAATTGCCGTGTTTGTGCCGGAACAGTTTACGGAAATATTATACAACATACTTGTAATTGTAAGATTGTATCTTGCAGGTCTTACATTTATAATATATTGCTCACATCATGGATACGGAGAAAACAATATTTTGTGCGGAACACTAATATATGTTTTTTCATTTTATTCGATTGTTGTGTCGGTTCTGCATCCGTTTTTTATAAATCCGCTCATATATTTTCCGTTGATTCTACTTGGCATAGACTACATTTTGGAGAGAAAAAATGTAATTGTGTACATGCTTTCATGTGCTCTTGCAGCAGCGTCGAATTTTTATTTCTTTTATATGCTATCTGTTTTTATGGTTATATATGCGATTATCAGATATGTTGGAATGTACGGAAAAACTAAGCCGATAAGTTTTCTTTTGAAAACAATAGGGACATGTATTCTATTTTATCTGCTGGCACTTGGCATAGCAGCTCCACTATTGATTCCGTCGGCACATGCGGTAATCAATGGCGCCAGATTGAATGGGGATGTGTATGTTCCTTTGTTATATGAATCGGTATATTATGTAAAACTTGGCATTGCATTTGTCAATGCGAGTGCAGATTATTATTCGGCACTCGGGTATACTTCCGTTGGCTTATTGGCTGTAATTTTTTTGTATTTTAAAACACGTTTCAGAGATAAAATGCCGCTAAAAATTGCATTTGCGATTGGAACCTTATTTTTAATGTTTCCGTTCTTTGGACATGTGCTGAATGGATTCAGTTATGTGACAAATCGTTGGGTATGGGCGTATTGCTTTGTTGTTGCGCTGATTGTTGTGGAGATGCTGCCGATTTTGGTGGAGAGTAAGAGGTTCTTTTGGAGCATATCAGGCATAATGCTTATTTTTGCCATTCCGACATTTTATATCCGCTGCAATGGAAATATAAGGCATTTGCTTATAGGCGTGCTGCTGTTGTTTACGGCTCTATGTGTGTCTGTTGCTTTAATACTGTTCTGCAAAAAGAAAAATAAGCCGATATATGCCGTAATGGGAATCATTATAATCAGCCTGTCGCTTAACGCCTATAGTTTTTATTCACCTTTGCAGGGAAATGATATTGAAAAACACCGGGAACCGGGTGAGGCATATACTAAACGTCACAATGAGTTTTACACACTTTTGAATAGCAGTGAGGATACGTCACAATTCAGGGTGGATACCGTAAACTTAGGATTTGATGGCGTAGGAATGAATTCGGCAATGCTAAACGGTGTCAACGGTACGTCGTTTTATTATAGCGTCACAAATCCATATACGCTGCGTTTTTTGAGAGACATGGAATTACCGATAACAAATGATTATACATATATTGACATGGATGGGCGCAGCATAGTTGAGGCGATGATAGGATGTCGGTATGTGGTAGTCAAATCCGGAGAGGAAATGTATCTGCCTTACGGCTATAATTCTCTATATACAACGGACGGTTATTATAGTATCTATACCAATGATACAGTCGATGTTTCATTGGTATATGCGTATGATTCGTTTGTTTCATATAATGATTATTCACACTTATCAGCCGTTGAGAAGCAGCAGGTATTATTACAGTCCTGCGTGATTGCTGACAGTAATATAAAAGAACTTGAGAAAAACATAGGCAGTACAGATACATATGTGTCGTCGATACATCCTGCCGACAACATTAACTTTTATGACTGTGTATCAGAGTATGAGATTGTCTTGGCGGACAGTGGCATCGACATTGCTCCAAATCAATTTATAGTAACTGAGCCGGGGGCGGCAATAACTGTTTCGACAAATTCTGCGGAGGACGCGGAGCGATATTTTGAATTTACCAACCTTCAATTCACAGGGACTTCAGCGAGCCTTGCAAAGATTTCAGTAAGCGACGGTGTTATCACAAAGGAATTTCAAATAAGAGGGAAAAATGATAATGCGTATTCAGGAATAAGTGACATAATATGCAACATGGGCTATAGGGAAGTTCAGGGCACAGAGTATACCATCAGGTTTGAGACTCCGGGTGTGTACACCTTCGACAATATTTCCGTAATAGACCAATCCATGGCAGCTTATGATTCAATGTTAAAAAGCATTATTGTCGATTCAGGGCAGGTATCACTTGAAAGTTATGAGGATGGTTACACGATATGCAGCAGCTTTCCAAGTGATAAGATAATATACATTGCTATTCCGTACAGTGACGGGTGGACGGCAAAACTTGACGGAGCAGATATTTTATGTATGCCTGCCAACAACTTTGGAATGGCATTCTATGTCCCGGCAGGCGGGCATACGATAAAGCTGGAGTATCATACACCGTATTTTAATTAGGTCGTGGGATTGGATTTACAGTATTAAGTGGCAGTTTTAATGGTTGAAATGAACCGAATATAATAATTGGAAAAGAGGCAGAGATGTGATGGGAAAATATTGAATTACATCTTGGCTTCTTTTTTGTTATATCCTGCAAGCGATAGGTGAGCATTGCGTGGTATGTCTTTTTTGGTTAATGATGCGTCTATAAAGTGCAATGAAATCTTGTCAGATATGGGTAGGTGACAGAACTGTTCAGATGAAATAAAATACAATTGGAAGTATTTTATAACTATATTAAGGAGGAAATAGTGGCATGAGTGTATTAACAAGAAAAATAGAAGATGTAGAGATATTAAATGAAAGGTAATATTGCCTCGTTGACGTTTTTTACTTAAATATGTCTATAATGAGTGACAAAAGCTTACTATTTCTGGGTAGATGACAATGTGGATGGAAAGTAGGTATTATTAAAAGAATGAGTAGGAGGAGCTTTTATGAAAGGAAATATAATTCGTATAGGATCTAAATCAAAGGGGTATGGATTTATATTAGGAGAAGATAAAAAAGATTATTTTTTTCATATAACAAATTTAAGGGGATGTGTATGGGAAGAGCTTTCAGAGGGAGATGAAGTATTTTTTGATGCTTTTAAAAGTGGTGATAAACAGGTTGCAGTAAATATAAAAAAATATATAGATACACCTAACACTAAATTAAATAGAAATGAATGCCAGGTTTACGCTGGTATAAATCCTATGGTAAATCTACACCAGTTCAAAGAAGATGAAAACCAAATTATAAGAACTTTAGCCAAAACATTTTATGTGACTAATGGGGGAAATGAAATAAGGTTAGGAGCTACAAGTAAATATAGATATTGCCTGGTCAAGCCAACAGATTTGTTTGGGGAAAAATTTAATTTACGAAGAGAAATGGTGGTTATTTTTTCAGATTATAGTAAATTTGAACCTAGAACTTTTGACGCTATAGCAGAAGTTTTTAATAAGAATAAACAAGAATTTAGAATAGATAAGGTATGTAGCATTATTATTAGTAAAGATAATAATGTGTGTGAAGAAGTTTCGCAAATCTTAAAAAGTGATGTGGAGATGCAGGTTGTTGTACCGTTTTGTTATGAAGAATTATATACAGGTGATAAGACAATTCTTATAACAAAAAGATTTCAACAATTCTTTTATGAAAGAGATTTATTTGCGTTTGAATCACCGCTGAAAAAAGATATATATTTTTTTGGAAGAAGAGAATATGTACATGAATTAATCAGCCGTCATAACAGTGCAGAAAATTCTGGAGTGTTTGGGTTGCGTAGAAGTGGTAAAACGTCGGTTTTACAGGCGGTTGAAAGAGCAGCAGAATATTCTAACATTGACTGTGTGTTTATTGATTGCCAGAATATATATCATTTTACATGGTATAAGGCATTGCATTATGTTATTGTAGCAATTAAAGAAAAACAAGGTTCTACTGTTGATGTTCAGGAAGAAAAATACACAGAAGATAATGCTAATGCACAGTTTATTAATGATTTATATACAATTCTAAACAAGTTAAATCATGATATTTTATTACTTTTTGATGAAATTGAACAAATAACTCCTAAATTAGGAATGAAAGAAAACTGGAAAGAAGGGGATGACTTTGTAAAATTTTGGCAGACAATCAGAAGTTGTTTTCACAAATGGGGAGCTAGGTTTACATTTATAATTGCCGGAACTAATCCGTCAGCGATTGAACAAGTGAGCATAAATAAACACGATAATCCGCTATTTAATCAGTTGAAATTTGATACATATTTACCTCCGTTTGATTTTGATAGTACTAAGGAAATGGTTAATAAATTAGGTACATATATGGGTATTTCTTTTGATAATACAGTTTGCGCAAAACTGACACAAGATTTTGGAGGACATCCATATTTAATTAGACATTTTTGCAGCGCATTAAATAGTTATATTATGGAGGAAAGAATAGAAAAGCCTATATCTGTCACTAACGCAATATACAATAAGGTTATGCCAATATTTTCAGAAAAATCGGCAGATAACTATTGTAGATTTATATTAGGTGTTCTTATTGATTATTATCCGGAGGAAAACAAATTTTTGGAAAAATTAGCACTTGGAAATATAAAAGATTATAGCAGAGAAGTTTATGATCCTCAAATGATTGCACATTTGCTAGGGTATGGAATTATTGAAAATAATCATGGAGTTTTAGGATTTAAAATAGAAGTTCTAAAAAATTATTTATCAAGAAAGTATGCCTATCATAGGCAAAATATGACCAATGAGGAAAAGTGGGCAGAAATTTCAGAGAGAAGAAATCAGGTAGAGCCCAAAATAAGGATAATTGTAAAAAATCAATTAAAGGCAAAGTATGGAAATGGAGCAAAACAAAAAGTTCTATATTCAATGAGAGAAGATATAAGAGGAAAATATAGTGTTTTGCAATATAATGATTTGTTTAACCCTAAAAAATGTGAAATATATTTTTTGCAATTAGGTAATTTAATTGAAAATAATTGGGAGGAATGTTTTAAAAATGTATTTACAAAAAACAAACCAACAATTAAATCATATTTTACAATAATAAATAACTTAAGAGCAGAGTGTCATGCTGCGGAGGTAACAGATTCAGAGATGGATGGATTTAGAGGCGTAATGTCAATGCTTGAAAAAGAATGTCAAAATTATTTTGAATGATGCTATAAGAAACAATTTGGATAATCGAAATTGTATTATAGTGAAAGACTTTTTAATTGTAATCCACAATATTTTTATTAAAAACTGGATTACTGTGGGATATAAAAATTTCTTATATTTGCGTGGATACATACTAGGTATTGTGATTATATAAAAAATATATACTGGGAGGATAAAAAATGAAATTTTCTATAAGTATAATATTGCTAGTTATTGCATTTGTATTAACGATATGGCAGAATATTGTAAAAAAAGAAAAAAAGTTTATATTCACAAGTGCAATAATTTCTTTTACTTTAGCAATAATTACTATTGTTTTGACGGTTATAAATGAAAATGTTCAAAACCCGGAAATATATACTTCCAATGGTGATAGTGTAGAAAATAATAGTGTGTATATAAAAACATCAGGATTTTTAACGGTTTATTATACTATGGAGCCATATAACGATCCTCAAAAGAATGGAATTAAGTACATAGAAGAAATTCCTATTACCACATCTATGACAATATCTGCAAAAGCTACTTTTTTAGGTATTTTTTGGAGTGATCTTGTTTCAAGAGATATTATAGTCAACAATGATAAAATAGAGGTAGAAGAAGTTAAAATACCAGGATCATCTATAATATCTATAGATGCCTCACTGTTAGGTGGGAAATATTATACAGGAAACGCTTTAGATAAATCAGATTTTCATGTAGAAGGAAAGACAATTAACGGCGATAATATTGTGATTTCAGATTTCGAGTTTTATCCGGAAATACTCGAAGAGGGAAAAAATATTATTAAAATCAAATATAAAGATCTTGAATATGATATTTTGCAATATGTTACCACGCCCGCTTTAAAGAGTTTAAATGCGGAATATATCGGAACGGGGGTATATATAGGAAAAAATATTAGTTGTTCTGACTTTGATGTGTATGGCTTTTTTGATAATGGAGAAAAAGAAAAAGTAGCTGATTTTACTATGTCACAGGATACTTTTAACCAAGCAGGAAAACAAACAATTATAATAAGTGTAGGAGATATAAGTACAGAAGCTATTGTGGAAGTAAAGCCTATTTTATTAAGCGTACAAATTGAAGACTTAGATGGAACAATATTAGCTGATAGGGAAATATTTCTTGAAGGTGACTCTACAAACGTATTAACAAGAAGATATACAGACTCTCAAGGATATGTGAATTTTGAACAAAATGATTTGGGCAAAAGATATAAGGTATATAAGACATCAGAAAGTTATAATGATGACAATGTAATTATTCCTATCGGATATTTAAATATCACAGATGACAATATTGACTTTGTGAAGCCACAGACTGTGGCAAGTATCCGGATAGTAGATGCATCTGGTAATGTTTATAAAAACTCCAGCATTGAATTAATTAATATTAATAATTATGGGCATACATTTCAATCTGACTCTGATGGCTATATCAATATCGGTGAATTTGATTTGACGGGATTAGAATTAAATGTTTACACGGAAATTTTTATTGTCAGAATCAATGATGAAAATTCTAGTTATCTTGAAAGTATTGGTTATACAATGCTGGAAGGAATTAATTCAGAGGTATTTTATAATTAAATAAAATGATAGGGATGTTTATAACAGAAGAGCAGCATTTTTGAAATGTTACTCTTCTGTTATATTTATAGGATATAGGCATATTCTTAATCTTGAAATTATGATTTTTATTATATGTCTATAAAGTGCAAAGAAATCTTGCCACATTTGGGTGAGTGACAAGAACAGAAATATGTGCTGTAATAAAATAAATATATTAAAAATAGGAGGAGTATATATAAATGAAAATACAAGAAAATAAGACTACAACATTTAAACTTTCTTTTTATTGTATTTCATTATGGATACTTATGCTGATGCTAATTGTTTTAAAATTTGATTGTTCAACATTTGGCGCAAGTTTTAATATATTAGTATTTCTAAAGAATAATGTTTTTTCTATTATATGTATAGGATTTATAGTTGTAGGATTTATAGGTTATATAATTTTCTTGGATACGCTAAAAAATGCAAAAGAACTACCAATTAATGTAGAAAAATGTCAAAGTGCAAATTATGAAAACTTATCTTTTTTAGCAACATACATAATCCCTTTAGCATGTTTTCCGATGGATGATGATAGAGAAAAGTTTGTACTGTTTGCAATAATTGTAATTATAGGCTGCATTTTTGTGAAAACAGATTTGTATTATACCAATCCGTCCCTTGTCTTATTAGGGTTTAATATTTATTCAATTGAATTTATAAAGGATCAAAAAATAAAAAATGCCATTGTAATAGTAAGAGGAAAGTTAAAGGAACATGATGTAATTAAATATTTAATACTAAGTGAGAATGTATATTTTGCAAGGAGGATAAAATAATGGAAGCAAAAGTGTTAAAAGAAAAGTTGGATGGAATATTGCAACAAAAAAACGGAATAATAATGTATGCTGTATTAAAAAAGGATGAGACAAAAATAATTAAATTAATTAATGTGGCAGATGAAGGAGGAGAAAAAGCAGGGGAAAAAGATACATCAGAAATATTACTAGATGGATTTACGGATATAGTAAAGACAACCTTTGAAACGTATGATGATTCAACAAAAGTATTGCCGCTTTCTTCTGCTGATGAAAGAAAAAATGGTTTGTATCAATATGATTTGGATGAGCTTCCCGAAGAAATGAAGTTTATGAAAGAAGTTCTTATAGAGGATTCAAATATTGCGACGATGAATTTTAATGATGACAAATTACAACAAATAACGGCATTCATTATTGTAATCGGTAATTCGGATAATAAGATAGTTTTATATAAACATCAATATCCTATTGGTTTGTTAAAACGTGATAAATGTATGCTTACGCCAATCCCACATAAGAACCGTTTGAAAAAGGTAGAAGAAGACATATTAAGGGTAGATTTTAATTTTCAGTTTTGCTTGTTTTATAATGAGTTTTTTGTCTCAGATATTGACAAGATGGAAAAGATATGTTCATTTCATACACTTATCACTAATGAGGCAAAAAAGAGTATAGATTTAATCAAGAAATTTGACATACTTGATAATATTGAGGCGCTTGAAGAAGAATTGGATAATGTAACATTTGCCAGAAAACTTACCAGGGTATATAAGGATTCTAAGGTGCTTGGTAAGGTACCTAAAAAAACTATTGTAGAGTTTACAAAAAATCACAGTTATTTTATAAAAAATCCGCTAAAATGTGTTGATGACAAATTTGTATTGGATACAAAAAAATCAAGAGACACTTTTATTAAGCTTATTAATGACGACTTTCTTAAATCAGAATTAACAAACTACGAATATGAATCGTTGGCTAAAAATATATCTAATTAGATAAAAGTTGCTTTAACGCGATAATGTTTTCTTTTTTGTAACATGTACATGGGGTGAAAGAACAGATTTCATAAAAAAGTCAGAATTTTAAATAAAAAAGTATATATTAAATAATATGATAAACAACCCTGTGAAAAATTGTCTTACAGAGGAAGGATATAATTCGATTATGGGAATATTAAATAGCGTTAAGAAAGATTTGTGTGAAATGAAAAAGAATGTCTAATGTAAATACATAATATTGATTAGTATATAAACTTGACATGCAAATTATAAAATACTATAATAAAATTACCTATCGGGTAATTTGCGAAAGGAGATGAGGGTTTGGAGCTAGTATACGTTAATGATAAAGTAAAATCACAGTGTACTAGTGTTAAGGAGGCTAATAAATTATTTTCGGGCGATGCAATGTTGGCTAGAAGTCTATTGGCTAGAATTAATGCTTTAGAAAATGCAGAAACGATAAGAGATATTATAGTTCAACCTGCCTTTCATTTTCACAAACTATTGAATAAAAATGGAAATAATTTGGAGGGGTATTTTGCTATTGATGTAAAAACAAGACGTGAACCTTGGAGAATTATTATAAGACCGTTGGATGAAGAGAAAGAGCCTTATGATCCATGCAATATTGATGAAATAGCTGGCAGAGTGGCAATAGTTAAAATTATGGAGGTGAGCAAACATTATGAGTAACTACATAGAGTACAATGATAAAATTGCATTTCACCCGGGATATTATATCAAAGAGATAATCGATGAGATTGGTCTCACGCAGGAAGACTTTGCTAAAAGACTGGATACAACACCCAAAAACCTGAGCCTGCTTGTCAGGGGGGAACAGAGACTGTCGATAGATATTGCTGTGAAGCTTTCAAGGATGCTGGGTTCAGGAGTTAATTATTGGCTTAATCTTCAGAATACATATGATGCCTTGATTGCTGAGTTTAGGTCGGATCAAGAGTTGGAAGTCGAAAGAAGAATTTTTGAGTTCTTTGATTACAAATATTTTAGGGAGAATTATGGACTTCCGGATTTGCCTAGAAAAAAGGATGAACAAATAAGGGTAGTAAGAACATTTTTAAATGTATCGACATTGGCGGTTTTGGCAAAAAAAGATATGGCTGTCAGCTTCAGAAGTTCCGCAGAAAATTTGTCTGAGGCAAGTACTGTAAAGGCGAATACAATGGTACAGATTGCTGTAAATACAACATTAAAGGCGGAACCAATGCAATATAATAAACGAAAGTTCGAGCAAGCTGTTGAATATGCACTGACATTGACTAGAGACCATGACGAGTTCTATCAAAAGATAAAAAAAGCCTTTTGGGATGCCGGAGTTGTTTTTGTAATATTGCCTAATATACCAGGGTCCAAGACTAATGGGGCTACGAAAAAGATAGGCGATAAGATTATGCTTATGGTGAATGACAGAAGACTTAATTCGGATACGTTTTGGTTTACACTATTTCATGAAATTGGGCATATAATTAATGGAGATTATGGCATATCTTTTGAACATGAAACAGGTGATAAAGAGGATGCAGCCAACAAGTTTGCTGAGGATAGTCTGATACCACCGGCAGAGTATAAGTCATTTATTTCAAGGCAGCAATTTGGTATAGAGTCAATACAAAGGTTTGCAAATCAAATAGGTCGTGATCCGGGAATTGTTCTTGGAAGACTGCAAAATGATGAGATAGTTAGATTTGATGATTGCACGTTGCAGCCATTGAGACATAAATATAAAGTTAAAATAACATATCATGGTTGATTAGTGATATATCACTCATAAATCGTGAAGTATCAGATGCAGCTTTGATTTGTAATGTTAGCATTCAATAAGTTAGTGTCTCATATACAGTCATAATCCATGAGATAATAATTCATATATTAGCGTGAGTTGTAGTAGTGCGTAGCAATGCGAGGAGAGTTAGTCATGGATCAAATTACTAAAGTTCGTCCACATTTAAAACGCGAGAAATGGAAAACAATTATCAGTGAGTGTCGGGCAAGTGGTATGACTGTTAAAGCCTGATACAAAGATCATGGCATCATTGAATAGACATATCACAAAATCTGAAGAAGCTACGAGAAGACATGTTGGAGTCTATTTCCGCTGCAAATGTCACAGATATAATCAGTGGACTGAAGATAAAATAGAGAAATGGACAGTGCTTATATTTTATTCTACATAGGATAATTCACAATGTATTGTACATGTTGACGACAATGATGATACTTATAAATTATTAAAAAAGATAATAATTACTAGAAATGATTACGTAGGTATCGGTCATAAGAAAACTAATAAGAGGCAAAGGGCAGCCAATAATATGGAGCAGATAGCCTCGAATTTGAATATCAAGAAAGTGTTTTACACAAATTTTTACCAAAAGAAGAAAATATAGTTAAATTCGGTACTTTATTAACAGATGTTTACACGGGTTTGAGTATAATTACAAATAAAATATATCAATTTAGCTGCCAAAAGTTTTACCATATTCCATCCAAATATTTTAATATACACATTAGTGATAAAGCGACAATCATATTATTCATGATTTTATTAATATGTTTTTTACAATATTTTCAGATGCGAGGACAATACAAAATATGAAGCACTGTTTGATGATAATACAGAATGATAGTATTGTCTAATTACAGGGATAAAGTTTTCATTTGTTAAATATTGCTTTAGTGGCATTTAAATAACTATATGTAGCTATTATGCGTATATTTATAGGATGTAAGATGTAAAAAAGGAAAAAATATTTTAACATTAATGCCAGGTTAGTGTAAACGGTACAAAGAGGACAATGTAATAATACAATGGCAAAAAAGCATAATAATTTTTTGAAAAAAACTTATAAAATAATAAAGAATAATACTGCACAAATAGCATTAATTTTACCAATAATTATAGCGCTTGGCGGTGTTTTATCAAATGTTTATTCATATTTGATCAAATTGGGATATTACGATTATTTCAGAATTGATTCGCAGCTGCTGGTTTCTTATGGAAAAGATACTCTTTATCAATATTTTGCTAAAGGGGTATTATGTATGTTGTATTGGGGATATGCAATATTTGCAGCTAGAATGTGGTTGCTTAAAGAAAATTGGGGTTGGAAAATTATATCATTCATTATAGTTCCATTCATTATAAATCTCATATTTATATATTACTATTATAATAGCATTCCTGCGGTGGCGTTGATTGCATGTTTTATAATGATTTTACTTCATTGGTTAATGATATTTGCTATGGGATATTGTATAGTATATCCTTATCATTTGGACATATCAAAGAGAAACATTAAAAATAATAAAAAAAAGAACAATAAAAAAACAAAAAGTAACTGGGGGAATAAGGAATTCTTCTTGCTGGGTATAATGCTTATAGTAATAGGTGTTATTGGGATATTTTACATAGGATATAGATATGGAAATATGTGTGCATTACAGAAAAATAGATTTGGGATTATTGAGATAGAAGAACAACTATATGTAGTTATTGATGTAAATGGAGATGATGTAATATTACAAAAATGTGAGATAAATGATACTGCTGTTATGATAAATACAAATACATATTTGTGTTTTGAAAACCATTCGGTTATAAATTATACCGAATTTAATCATGTGTATTTAAAAAGATAAAGAAGATATCATTATGATAAATCCTCTTGCCCCTCCTCATTCTTTGCAGTAGAATGTCATTATAATTTGATATAACTGCAGGAAAGGAACTCAACTGACTAAATGAAAAGAATAATAAAAATAACCACACTGCTAATCGCAGTTATTGGTCTGGTATTTTGCAGTAATGAAGCGATTATGGCGGATTCGGATGACAGCAACTTTACGAATTTGATAATATTTGTAAGGTTTGCGGATGAGGATGAATTTATTGACAATGTGTATGAGGGCGAAGCAGTAAGAAACATAATTGATAATTCGTATAACACGGCGGCATATAATGTCGGTGATTATTTTCGATGCGCTTCGGATGGTAAGCTCAGGATGAGAAGCGTATACCTCTTTGATAATGGGGCTTCAATCAAGCTTTCACATCCGAGGGGATATTATGCGGAGTACAGCGATGCGAACAAGATTGGATATGCAGATACTGCGGAGCGGGCGAGGAGGATGTATGAGCTCAAGCTTGAATGGTCTGATGCGGTGAATGCGGCTGTTGCGGCTGGGAATGTAGTGACCAATTATGACGGTTCGGTTAAGTATGGATTTGATGAGCTTGATAAGGATGGCAACGGGACAATAGATGCAATCACGATAATTTATAAGAATACAACACAGAGTAACATTTCGGTAGGCTGGGGTTCTCCGTTGTGGAATTACAAGGACATAGCGGATTATGTGGAAATTAATACAGGAAGCAGAACTATTAAAAGTTATAAATACTTTCAGGTGACTCATTCGTATGCCGGGCAGGATGGAAATTCCAATGGATATTTGTACAGAGATGTGGACGGAAAGCTGACAGTTTCTGTTTCAGCAGCGATTCATGAAATGGGACATATTATGGGGCTGCTTGATTTGTATAATTCATCAAATGCATCGCCGGTGTACTTTATGTCCGTCATGGCAAAGCATATGTCGCCGGTTCCGCAGTTTATGTCGTTAAAGGAAAAAGAGGCACTCGGGTGGGTTGATGATGGCGATGTTAAGACGATAGCTGCTGACGGTGAGTACAGCTTGAGTGCACTGGGAACGACGAAGCTGTCTGATGCGGTAGGATATAAGCTTGATATTCCGGAAAAAGATAAAACGCTTTACTTGGAGTACAGAAATTTTGCTGCGAATGGAAACAAATATGACTGCCAGGATAAGGATTTGTATAAACTTGACGGGAATCAGGTGGATAAAACAAAAATGAAATCCGGTCTGGTCTGCTACCTCATCGACACGGGGACGAAGTTTCCGAGCAATATGAATTATTCCGGTTCTAAGTGGAATTATCAGGTGGTTGGAGGAGAACAGGGTACAAAAACGGATGCGGCTTTAGCTGTGGGTGAGGATATAGAAATCTATGGCAAGATAAAAATTGAAGTTATGGATATTAATGACAATGTTCTTACATTTAGGATAAATGGGGATTTTGCGGAGCATGTTCACAGCGGAGGGGAAGCAACCTGCGTGAAACGTGCCGTATGTTCGGAATGCCAGCAGGAATATGGTGATTTGAATCCTGACAATCATAAAAATACAGTAATAAAGGAGTCAAAGGAGCCGACCTGCACTGATAATGGATATACGGGGGATACATATTGTGCTGATTGCAATAAAAAGATAAGTACGGGAAATATAATTGACAAGACGGCGCATCAATTTCAGCATGTGGAGGCAAAAGCGGCTACGGCGGCATCGGAAGGAAATATAGAATATTATATTTGTCAGGTATGTAACAGAGTTTTTTTGGATGAGAGCGGAGCGGAAGAGGTTGAAAAGAGCGACACTGTAACGGCAAAGCTTGCGCCCGTTATAACAGATGGGAATAATATGGTTGTCGATGCTGAATCCGGAAAATCTATAAGTTTTCGTTCAAATGCAGCATTATCCGATTTCATAAGAGTGGAATTGGATGGCAATGTGCTGGTGAAGGATAAGGAATTTACTGTAAAAGAGGGCAGCATAATTGTGACCTTGATGCCGGAAATTATTGAAAGTCTGGATGCCGGAAAACATACAATCGGAATCGTGTCATTAAGCGGAACGGCATCAGCGGTTTTTTCAGTGATAAAAAATCATGAATCAGCAAGTGGCGAAGAACCGGGTAGTAGCCAGGAACCGACAAGTAGCGAAAGGTCGGGAAGTACACAGGAACCGACAAGCAGCGAAGAGCCGGGAAATACACTGGAGCCGACAAGCACTATTGAGGAACCAGGTTCAGCCGGACCGTCCGGCAGTGGTCAAGATGTGACAAATGATTCTGAGAAAAATTCAGTTAGCGAGGATGCTACGGGTGGCAATACGGGTTATCTGTCGCCAAACACAGGTGATAACCTGCACGTTAGGGCATGGATGATTATAAGCGGATTACTGGCTGGCGCGTATATGACTTTTAGATTTAAAAAGAAGTAATAAAGGCAAATATAGATTAAATAAATATAAACAATGGCTGTATTGAATTGTGCTATCATAGATGATATAGTTATGATAAAAGATATTGGGGGATATCGGAATATGTAACTATTGGATATGAAAATGGGGTAGAAAGTAATTGTGCTACGCGGTTTTCGGGTATATAATCGAGGGGTAGACGGATGAAGATTCGGTTAACAGCATATCATTAAAATCGGATTGCTTATTCGGAAAACAGTGTGACTTTCCGCAGCTTGACAAGATGTGTGGAATGGTTATCCGAATCAGAAATAATGAAAATGCGGCTGAGTCGAGAAATAAGCTGATTGCAATGCTTGAGGACTTACTTTCAAATCAGGACAGCGAGACTAAAAAGACGAAGCTTGAACAAAAGTATGCTATGGAGATAACGACGGAATTGGAAGGGAGATTTAACAGTATGTGCAACTTGGGCGAAGTTGTTGAGGAACGTGGAATTAAAAAAGGATTGGCACAGGGTATAGAACAAGGCAAAGAATAGGGAATCAGAGGTCTTGTGGATATATTGAATGAAATGGGAACTTCAAAGGATGTTATTGTTGACAAGATTATGGAGAAGTTTTTTCTGACGGAGGAGCAGGCAAGAAAGTTCGTGGAGTAGGATAGAATCAGGGCTATTACATCCATCGGAATGAGGGAGAAATCAGTTATGAAATACGATTATTTAGTAGTTGGTTCAGGTTTATATGGTTCTGTATTCGCGCATGAGGCAAAGGAACATGGCAAGTCAGTGCTTGTTGTCGACAAGCGCTCTAACATTGCGGGAAATATATATACTGAGAACATAGAGGGAATTAATGTACACAAGTATGGTGCACATATTTTTCACACAAATAATAAGCGAGTGTGGGACTATATTACGCAGTTTGCTGAGTTCAACCGATTTACCAACAGCCCGGTTGCAAACTATCACGGCGAGCTGTATTCGCTTCCTTTTAACATGTATACGTTCAACAAGATGTGGGGCGTCGTCACACCTGAGGAAGCGATGGCTGAGATTGAGAAGCAGCGCGGAGAGATAAAGGGTGAGCCGAAGAATCTTGAGGAGCAGGCGATTTCGCTGGTTGGTCGTGATATTTATGAGAAGCTTATCAAGGGCTATACCGAGAAGCAGTGGGGACGCGACTGTAAGGAGCTTCCGGCGTTCATCATCAAGAGACTTCCTGTGCGCCTTACGTTCGACAATAATTATTTTAATGCGCTTTATCAGGGCATTCCTGTCGGAGGCTACACGAAGCTGATTGCGAATCTGTTAGACGGCATAGAGGTAAGGCTTGACACGGATTATCTTGAGAACAAGGCTGAGCTTGATGCTCTTGCGGACGAGGTGATATACACCGGTCAGATAGATGCCTATTTTGACTATAAGCTTGGTTATCTTGAGTACCGTTCGGTACGCTTTGAGAACGAGCTTCTTGACAAGCCTAATTTTCAGGGAAACGCTGCGGTTAATTACACGGACAGAGAGACTCCTTGGACAAGAATCATAGAGCACAAGTGGTTTGAGTTTGGCAGGGACGGGAACGGCAATGATCTGCCAAAGACAATCATAAGCCGCGAGTATTCGTCCGAGTGGAAGCCGGGGGATGAGCCGTATTATCCTGTAAATGACGCAAAGAACGGTGAGCTATACGCTAAGTATAAGGAGCTTGCGGCATCGGAGCCTAAGGTAACATTTGGAGGCAGGCTTGGAGAGTACAAGTATTATGATATGGATGCAGTTATAGCGTCGGCACTTGATATGTGTGATAAAAAGTTAAATTGATATATTACTGCTGAAATTACAAACAACGGAGCTGGAAGGGAGGTTCAGCAGTATGTGTAACTTGAGCGAAATTGTTGAGGAGCGTGGAATAAAAAAGGGAGTCGAGCAGGGGTTGGCACAGGCGGAGAAATTTGTACAATAATTGTGAAGTTACATAAAAATACGATGCAAGTTGGGCAGAAGGGACGTTTTTGGTCTCTTCTGCTTTTTTAATACAGATGCGACTACAAAGTACAATAAAACCTTGCCAGATAAGGGGAGGTTACATATCGATAATTACATGATAAGATGTGAATGTATGAGAAAAAATGATTATATATATGTTTGAACAAATATTATGTATTTTTATAAGGGGAGTGTTACAGTGGCGGCGGTACATGAAAACTATATTAAAGAGTTTCTTGACCTGCATAAAGGAGAGGCATTCATTGCTGAAAAACTTGTTGTTGAACTGAAGCAAATGTTTCCGAACCTTCAAGATCCCAACTGTAGGCGGATTATAAGTAATGCACATAAACACGGCAGGATTGCTTCGTCGGAGCCGATAACATTTGCGCACAATCAATATGCTTATTTTTCATCGAGTGAAATATTTGGATATAAGGTTTTGGCAAAGTGTATCGTGGAATATAAGAAGCCTTTACACCGTGTGATTTTTGCTTTACAGAGGGAAAATGGCATTTTGAGTGTACTGGATGCAAGGAAAATATCGGGGGCAACACTTTTGAGGGAATCGCACAGCTTACTGTTTGATGATATTTTGAAGCAGTTGGAAATACTAAAGCTTGCAGAAGTGCGAAAGATAGGTGATACAGATTTTATAATTAAGTGTAATAAAAATGTTGACACATTGCAAGCGGATGAGATCAGGATTAATCTTCAAAGCAATAATATGATGCTTAGTCTTGTGCTGCAATGGGCGGTTCGGGCTAATATTATTGATGATAAGCAGCTTTGCTTTATGGGAGAGGCAAATTCATTTAATGGTGTAGAGCGAAATAATGAGGTATGGGATGCGTTCGGTTTCAGCAATGCAGTAGGACTCGGAGGAATTACAAGGGATTTTCAGACGCTTGTTCTTGTGGATTTTCATGCAAAAAATATATATGAAGAGTATGATTTTGCAGGTTTTAAGGATAGAGTGGATAGAGTCGTGTACTCCACAAGAGGTGATAGAAGAAAGGTTCTTCCTATCATTTTTTCAAATGGAGCATCGCCGTTGGCAATAGCAAATATGAAAAAATACGGGTACATTAACTTTAATATTACTGGTATTTTAGGTCAAAATGCAGTTGAAATTTCAAGAAATTTTACAGAAAACCGACAACGCATTGAACAGAAATTGGCGGTAAATGACTTTACTGTTACGGATAATGTAGCTGATTCGCTGGAGCAGATAAAAAAGAGCGGCTGTGAGGCGAATTATGGAAATCTCAAGGGTGCATTGTTTGAATATCTTATGTACCCGGTTGTCCAGAAAATATACGGACACAACAGTGTGGTGATACATAGTTACAAGGGAAGTTGTGACGGAAAGGAATTTGAGTGTGACTATCTTGTGAAGACTGCAGACGAGAATGTGATTTTCGAGCTAAAGGGTTACTCTAAAGGAAACAAAATACTGCTGGGCGAGTTTGATAAGGACACCGGGAAATATACGGATAACACGGTGCGTTGGTTCTTAAATCAGACATTTGAGCTGAGCTCCAAGGTGCTTGGAAAGTATCCGGTCAATAAATTCTGCTATATAACTACATCCGATTTCAGCAAGGATGCAGCAAATGAACTTATTTCGAGAAAAAAGAATAAGCCGAATAAGCTTGATTGCTGTTATAATCATGATTCATTGTTGAGATTATTGAAAGAGAACAACATGAATGACGAGATTAAGGTTATTAAGCAGTTTTATTCATAGAAAAAATAGTAAAAATATAAAATTTGCCTACTCTGTCAGGTTACAAGATGGAGAAGGTGTGATAGGATATATGTAAGGGATAATTTTAAGTTATCTGCCACAAAATATAAAATATAATAAAAATTTAAATATTATTTAGTGAAAATATAGTATGGAGAAATAAAAATGGATGTATGGAAAGATGTTCTAGAAAAAAACTTTAAAGCCAAGGATTTTCCAAATGCTACAACAATTCAAAATAATAATGATGATTATACAATTCAATTATTCGAACTATTAGTAGCCGAAACATTAAATTTGCATGACCAAAATATAAAATGGGAAGTAACCAAAAGTGGTCACGATCAGGGGGTTGATTTGATTGGGCATGATATGGATAACATGCATACACCATTTATACAAGATTCATTTAATTTAATGTCGCTTGGACAGGTAAAAAGAAAAGCTACCAGCTATAGATATGACGATTTTAAAAATGACTTGTTTAAAATTAATGAATATTGTAAAAATTCCGATTTTTTTAAAACAAGTTCTCTTAAACAATTTCTGTTTATTTTAAGTTCTAATAATGCAAAAAGTATAAACAACATTAAAGATAAATTTCAAAAAGATGATCAGTGCGTATTGAAAACAATGAGAATTTCCTATGTGGGTTTTATTGATGCACAGGAAATATTTATGAGCTGGAAAAACAATTATAACTACTTTGAAAAGATTATTAATAATGCACTTTCGACCAAGCAACTGGAATGTTTTAGAGATTTTGTAAATAGCATAGAAGGTAATTGGTTTTCAATTTCGGTAACATTGCCTAAAGAGGGAATTGTCAATATGCCAATTGAGCCAACTCTTACACTTCAAACAGATAACATTGACTTGGGAATGGATGTTTTCGTAAAATGGCATACAAATCCAGATTCAACTGTTCAATTATTAAATCCACTACCAATGAAAGATCCGCGAAAAAAAGGATACTCTTTACATATATCGGGCAAAAAAGATTTAAAACTACTATTTCGCAGTAATCAATGTGGTGAAGTTGATTTAGGTGAGATAGAAATATATTCATTTGATAATAAATTTATTACAAAAGCACCATTGAACTCTGTAACAATAAAAGAAGGATTTTCGTTTTGCTATTATCGAGAACCGAATCTAAAAATTTATCAGGAATTGGAAGAGATATTGGTACAAACAGATGATAATCAATTTTTTCCAATTGCTATTTTGGGAAATGGCGGTATAGGTAAGTCATCGTTAATAAGCGAAATCTATGCTTCAGCAGTTCAACGAGAATATATAGCTTTTGATATAGCTCAACCAAAGGATCAGCAGCATAATCGCTTTGTTATTAGTAAATTATTTAGAAGTATTATTTATGCTGAAGATGAAGAACAATTTTTTGATTATAGTATAGTATCATATATCCGGAAATTTTTAGGCGTTAATTTTAACGAGGATTGGAGTGAAGTTTTAAACAATTATTTCACATCAGAAGATTCAAAAATTAATATAGCATATATTGCAGATTGTCTTGTATCATGCACTATAAAGGCAGCAGTTAAATCAAGCGTATTTATATGGCTTAGTGATTTACAATGGGCAACACCGGATACAATTGCGATTTTACGCATATTTATTGATGAGTTGTATAACAATAAAAAATTATTACGAAATAATGTTGTTGTTATTTTTGAAGGACGAAATAATGAGTATATATCTGTAAATGGCAGAAATTATTATCCTGCGCACTGGGAGGCTTTTACAAATAATTGTTTATTGAATAAGTATGAAATAAAAAGTTGGAATGATAAAGATTCATATAATTTTTTACAACAGTTGTTTGGAATAGCAGAATCAGATAGGCCTATATATGATAATTATATAAGGGAATTGCTATATAAATCCAAGGGTAATCCAATGTATATGCTAGAATCAATACGATATTTATTACAGATAAAAAAACTAGCTTTTAATAATAAACATAAAATTGTAATTTTGAATAATGATTTATCCGATGTTTACGTAAAAAAAATCTCCGAAATCATAAAAAATAGAATTATATATTATCGAAAAAGTTACGGAAATTATATTGATATATTATGTATTAACGCAAAACTCAATGGTATTCAGCCTATATTATATGAGAGATTAGTTAATAAATTTTGTTGTGAATATGACAACTTGGAAGAAATGGAAATCGAAAGTGCTTTTGGGATACATGAAAATAATCAATTTCATTTTGCCCATGAAAATTATCTGATAGCGTTTAGAAATTTAGATGTTTTAAATAAGTCAATTATTGATGAAGCAATCAATTTCTATTCACAACTGCAGGATTGCAATTCACAGCTATCAATTATTACACTAAAAAGAAATCTTACAAATTATAATCTACATAAATTACGCAGTGAAATCATAGAATTGTTAAAAAGTATAAGCAATATCCATACAAAAATTAATTTATATACTATGTTATTAGATATGCCTGAATTACCAAATAAAAATGAAGATTTATCAAGAGCTAACGTGTTATTTGATCTTGCTGAACTGAATGTCCAAGATGGAAACTGGGAAAATGGGTTATCATATTTGAATGAATTATGTGAAATCCTAGATGGATGCGAATATAACAATATTCTTTATAAATTAAAGGCTAAACAGGAAATGGCAAATATTTTAGCAGATATGCTTATGCTGGATAAATCAATTCAAATAGCGACAGAAGGCATTGAACTTGCTGAAAGTTATATTGAATTTAATGATTTTTCTAATGAACAGATTTTTAGTTTGAAAAATGAATGTCAAAAACTTTATGCCCGCTTGGCAGTTTGTTATTGGTTTTCTGGTAATATTCATAAGGCGGAGGAATTGCAGCAGATATCATATTCAGATGCTCAAAAAATGGATAATACATATATGAGTGCCCATGTTTTATATGAAATTGGTACTCTGCAACTTCATTGTGACCTTGAAAAGGGAATTCGAAATATTTTAAACGCTAAAGATATAGCAAAATATTGTTTGCAATTAAGTGGTGAAAAAACATTAATAGATGTACAATTGTTAATTGGGAAATTAATAAAAGCTATAAAAGAAGCGGACTATAATGCCATTAAATCTATAAAAAATAATATCAATTTTTTATTGGAAAGATATAAAAATTCACCGTCTATTTATGAAGAATTTTTATGTTACACAATGCAAGGTATATGTTTTATTGAAATACAAAATTACGAAGCCGCGATGAATAGTTTCCTGAATAGCTTAAAAAGTGCAACGGAATCGCATATGACAAATTTGGAATGGAAGGCGTTATTTAACATAATGCAACTCAATTTAATTTGTAAAGACGAATTATCGGCTGCTATTTATGCGCAAAGAACTAGCGATATATTGAAAAAGGCAATCGAAGAAAATCCAATATGTAAAACAACCTTTGAAGAAATGTTGCAACCTGTTTTAAAAAGGTTAAATAATGATGCTTGTACATTCTGTGATGAATCAACAATGCTTTCAATAAATTATGGCAAATATTTATTTGTTATAATGAATTAAAATAGGTTGCCATCTATTCAAGATGGCAACCTGTTAAAAAATATTCTTTTATACAATTAATAATAGACTCACCAACAAACTGAATCTCTTGGGAAGTATGTGCAGCACTAAATATAAAATAACCCTTTGTAAATATGTGTAAATTTGCCATATATTTTAATAAAAATTTACGAAAATTATCTTCCTGAAAATTTATATTTGGTGTTGTGATACTAAAACATGCTGTACTCCCTTCGACATGCAGATTAATCTTATTATCAAATATAAATTTTTGTATTTGATCTATGATTGTTTGTGTATCATTTTTCCATATAGGCCAATTATTGCGTTGCTCATGCAACATATGTTCACACTCTATTGCTGCTGCAAGGGCAAGGTTTTCACTTGAATGTGCATTAGAAATTTTAAGTTTGGACATGCTTAGAATTTCATTTTTGGGTCCTAATACTACAGCTAAAGGAAGTCCATTTGTTAGACCTTTTGATAAACATAAAAAGTCAGGATTTAATTTGTAAAACGTTGTCACTCCACCATAAGCATATCGTATACCAGAGGTTACCTCATCAAAAATTGTGTAAATATTATGTTCATTGCACAGATCAATAATTTCTATTAAAGCATCAGGGGCATAGTTTGCAGGGCACAAAACAACACTTGCTAAGGTATCTAGATTTTTCAAAATATTTTTTTTAATTATAGATGCATTTTTTTCACAGAATATATGGGTGCTTTCAATTATATCAGGAATTCCTAACTGCGAAGGAGTACAGTTGTAATATGAAGGACTACACCAATCGTGCCACCCGTGATATTCGCAAGACAAAACTTTATCTTTTTTAGAAAAATAACGAGAGCTCCTGACTGCCGCATATACGGAATCGCCTCCATTTTTAAAAAACTTTAGTGCTTCATACATGGGAAAGCGATCTAATAGTATTTTTCCCAATTCATATTCTAATGTTGACGGAATAGAAAAGTTAATCCCTTTTTTGATTTGCTTTATCATAGCATCATTAATGCGTGCATTATTATGGCCCCATACTGCTGTTCCCATTGCCATTTCGCAATCCAACCAATCATTTCCATCTATATCGACAAAATGACTACCGTGTGCCTCTTCGGCAAAAAATGGACTATATCCTTTTACAAGTCGCTCAGGACTTTTGGCTAAAGTACTGGAACATGCGGGTATAATATGTTTGCTGATTTCATATAACGAAATGCTTTTTGAAACGTCCTGTATCATAATAAATAGACCTCCTATGTTTTAACGTATTTTTGTTCCGGGCCAAAAGGTGTCCGATAAATCTTTAAAATTCAAAACATTACTGTTTAAATCAATAATTAGGTCATTTGAGCTATAATTTTGACGTAATTTCCACCAATAGTCATTATCCAGTAATCGCACAAATTGATCACATAAAAAGATAAATGATTTTTTTTGCATATGAAAACTGCTGTCAAATATTTCTGGAAGCCATATTGATAAATTATCCTTACATAAAATTGATAAGTTGATATATTCAATAATATTTAATAAATCACTTTCTATAAGGTACTTAGATAAGTAATTAGCTTCTGTTCGTGCTTCACATAAATCAATTAAAATATAGGAGTGCTTAAATTCAATATTAGAGTTCATAAGCTCATTTTTTATATATACACATAGGTCATTTTGAATATTTGAATAATGAAGGCTCCAAAATCTTGCAATATTTCCCTTTCTATTAAAATTTCTGTGTGATCCATTACTTTTTTCCCAGTGATATTGAATAATTTTTGTATCTATAATTGCAGAATATCCTAATTGTTTTATACGCATCTGATAATCCCAATCTTCGTAGCCATTATAGAAATCCTCGTTTAAATAACCAGCTTTTTTAATAGCACAGTAACGAATAGCGCAAAAAGCAAAAATTGTACACTGAACATCTAGAAATGTATTTGTATGTATTTTTTCTGGTTTTGAGTTCAGATACAAATGACGGCCAACCCCGTTTTGAAATGATACTCCACAGCATTGAATTCCACCGGTTTGTGGATAAAGCAACATACATCCTATAATACCAGCTTCAGAATTTGATTTAAAATCGTCCATCAATCGAGCTTGCCATTGAGATGTTAAAATCAGGTCTGAATCCATAAAAATAACAGCTTCACATGTTGGTAACACTTTTGCTAAAGCTTCATTGATAGATTTTGAGCATCCTAGACTATATTGATGTTCAATAATTGTAATATCACAAAGATTACTGTGTGATAAAGAAAACTGATGTAATAATTCATTAATTGCACTGCCTGAGCCATCATTTATAAAAATGATTTGCGTTTGAAATTTAATTGTGTTAGATAACGAGTCTAAGAATATTTTAAAAATAGATGGGGTTTGAAATATAGGAACAATAATTGAAAAAAACATTGAATTCCTCCTCTAATGTGCATGGTTATTTATGATAGATAACTTAAAATTATCCATCACTTCCTCCCTCACACCCTTCCGTTTATCTTCTCCTTTTCATCCACCACACATACCTTCGCATATTACACCCTAAACCCCTTCCTCGGGTGTTTATTCCTCAATATATCCCGCTGCTTTGCCGTGGCGACATGCGTGTATATCTGGGTGACATTGATGGAGCTGTGACCGAGCATTTCCTGGATGTAGCGGATGTCAACGTCGGCTTCGAGGAGGCTGGTTGCGAAGGTGTGGCGGAACATGTGAGGTGTGATGTGGAGGTCGATGGCTGCGAGGGAGCAGTATTTGTTAATCATGCGGCGGACGGACTGGTCGGAGAGAGGGGAGCCGGACTGATTCACAAAAAAGTGTGTGGAGGAGGCGGCTTCGGTGGAAAAAATGCGGCGGTATTCGGTGAGGGTGTGGATAACATCATCGGATGCGAGCTGGAGGTAGCGTTCTTTGTCACCTTTGCCGTAGATTAGGATGGTTCCGTCGGTGAGATTGATATTGGAGGTTTTCAGCGAGCATAGCTCGCTGATGCGGATGCCGGTGGCGAACAGAAGCTCGATTACGGCAGCGTCGCGGAGGGCATTGCGTTTTTGATATGTGGTTTTGGCGGAAGTGCGCTGGGAGTAGATGGTTGCGAGAAATGTTTCGACAGTGGTAAGGGGGATGGTCTTTGGGAGGATAATCGGTTCGCGGAAGCGGGTGCGTATCTTGGAAAATGGGCTGCGTTCGATAATGTCTTTGTATTCACAATAGTGGAAAAGAGCCTTGAGGGAAGCGATTTTCCGCTTGGCGGTTTTAGGCTTGTATGCTGCGTGGAGATTGCCGATGTAGGATTCGACGATTGTTGATGTAATTTCTGAAATATCAAGAATGGAACCAGATATAGCGGAAAAATCCCCACCGGACACCGTTGATGGGAGAGAGCACACAAACTCCGTGAATTGGCGCAGGTCGATGCGGTAAGCTTTGAGAGTCTTTTCGTCTAAGCATTTCTGAGTGTGGCAATAGTTTAAATATTCAGTGATAATGGATGATAAGTTGTTCATGGTTAAGCTCCTTAAAAGTTTTTTATGATTAACATAACATGGTTTGGAGCAAATTACTAAATGGATTTTACGGGTGACGGAAACAGAGAATTATACTCATAAGTTACTGAATTACGAGTTACTAATTTGCATACAGATATGTGGTAGATGTGTTATATATTTTGCGAGACATCAATTGGTTGATTAATTATCCACAAAATAATATAATATACAAAGATATATTCAGCTGGAATAATGTTATATATGGGAAGGACAGGGTGCATCATGAACAGAGTATTGGAAAACGAGAGGCTTAAGGTTACGGTGAGCGATGCGGGAGCGGAGCTTGTGAGTGTGTGGGATAAGGAGCGCGGCGTGGAGCGTATATGGCGCGGCGATTCTGCGGTGTGGGGAAGACATGCACCGATATTGTTTCCGTTCGTGGGAAAGGTTGCAGGTGGAAAGTACAGTTATCGTGGCAGTGAATACAAGATGACCTCGCATGGCTTTGCGAGGGACAGGGAGTTCGAGCTTGTGGATGCTGATGAGCGTTCTGTGACGCATGTGCTCAGATGGAATGAGGAGAGCCTTAAAATCTATCCGTTCAGGTTTGCTCTGTATGTGAAGCATAGCTTTGACGAGGGAAATCCTTGTCGGATAAAGATTGAGTGGAAGGTTGTAAACGAGGAGGGCATTGAAAATCAGGGGAACACGGAAAATACTGATAACATCGGAAGAACGATGCTGTATGGAATCGGAGGTCATCCGGCGTTCACATACCCGAAGGGTGTGAGTGCGACAGACTGCTCCTTAAGAGTCGGAGGCAGCTGGCTCGGAAATGCGTTGGAATATCATCTGCTTGATGCAGAAGGCTGCATTGATATGAGTGAGAGCTATAAGCTTGGGCTTGATGGCGGCCGCGCAGCGATAACGGAGCATATGTTTGACAAGGATGCACTTATTGTGCTTGGTCAGCAGATTGAGAGAGCAGAGCTTCTTGATGAGACAGGCAGGGCGTATGTGAGCATGAGCTGTGAGGGCTTCCCGTATTTTGGAATATGGTCTAAGAAGGTGGATGAGTTCGTATGTCTTGAGCCTTGGTATGGAATTGCGGATGCTGCAGGGCATGACGGGGATATTGAGAAAAAGATGGGGATGCAGAAGCTTGATGCCGGGGAGAGCAGGGGCTATGCGTATACGGTGGAGTTCAACTGATAATATATGATTAAGGTGTCAAAACATACCTGCAAAGCTATGAATGTATCGCGTATTGTAATTATGCATATCAGCTCCGTTGTACGAAGCAAGTTGTTCTAATGCCTCTGAGAAAATGTTCTCTGCTGTTGCCACCGTTGCAAAATCAGCCTTCCATGGCTGTTTGCAACTCAGCCGGCATCCATGCCTGCTGTGGCTGCATGGTGAGCAGAGCCATAAGAACAACTAAGCTTCTTCCAAAAGTCGTAATATGCATAATTACAATATGCCATTTAGGCAGAATTTTAGAGGATGTTTTGACACCGTAATTAATAATATATAGTGAGGTGTAAGGTGCCATGGAGGAATACTTTCAGTCGCCGTCGCCGTCCGTGTCATCCAAACGTATCCTGTATACGGCGAGCGGCTGGGCGAAGAGCAACCTGATATTTTTGCAGGAGACAGGCTCGCTCAGGGCGATTAAGCCGCATGTGTCGAGGCGTGAGAATCTGCAGTCGTATCTGTGCCTGATAGTTGTGGAGGGGTCGGGACACATTGAGTATGAGGGGCAGCGCTATGAGATGAAGAAGGGCGACTGTGCGTTTATCGACTGCATGAAGAGCTACAGCCACAGCACGGGCGGCGGTGACGGGCTGTGGTCGCTGGAGTGGGTGCATTTCTATGGGGAAAATATGGCTGCGGTGTATGACAAGTACATTGAGAGGGGCGGACAGGCTGTGTTCACTCCGGAGAATGCGGACACTTATAAGCAGATTTTTTCGAGGCTGTATGAAATCGCCGGCTCGGAGGATTATATAAGGGATATGAAACTTAATGCCGTGCTCAATGAGCTGCTTGCGGTCATTATGGAGCAGTCGTGGCATCCGGAGAATGTGTCGGTCGGAAAAAAGAGGCGTGAGCTTATAGAGGTGAAGGCATTTTTGGACGAGCATTATACGGAAAAGATTACGCTCGATTCGCTGTCGGTAGCTTTCTATATAGATAAGTTTTATCTGAGCAAGATTTTTAAGGATGCCTACGGAACGACAATCAATTCTTATATTTTGTCAAAAAGAATAACACAGGCGAAGAGACTGCTGCGATTCACGGATATGAGCATCGACGAGATTGGAAGCAGAGTTGGGATGAACGATGCCAACTACTTTAGCAGGGCATTTAAGAAGATAGAGGGAATCAGCCCGAGCGAATATAAGAAGGCTTGGTAGCATAACTACAAAAACCAAGATTGTGCTAATTTTTCTCTATATATGCGGTTACACTTGATAAATACATGATATAGAATTTGAAAAAATGTGCAAAATACCTTATGGATGTACATTATTAATGGTATTGAATTTGCAGAGCTTTAAATTAAATAAATGAACAATAATGAAAGAAGAGGATTTTTAGATGAAAAAGGCGTTAATTACCGGAATTACAGGACAGGATGGTTCATTCCTTGCAGAGTTCTTACTTGAGAAGGGCTATGAGGTACACGGAATCACAAGACGTGCTTCAATCTCCAACACGGCAAGAATTGACCATCTCTTAAGAGCGGGAAGCATCAAGCTTCATGACGGAGATTTGTCTGATTCGATTTCACTCATCAAGATTATCGGTGAGGTGCAGCCGGATGAGATATACAATCTTGCGGCACAGTCACATGTACAGGTATCATTTGATGCACCTGAGTATACAGGTGATGTCGATGCTGTCGGCGTACTTCGTGTGCTTGAGGCAGTGAGAGTTCTCGGACTTACCAAGAAGACCAAGGTATATCAGGCTTCAACATCAGAGCTTTACGGAAAGGTTGAGGAGGTTCCTCAGTCTGAGACAACACCTTTCCACCCATACAGCCCATATGCCATTGCAAAGCAGTACGGCTTCTGGATGATTAAGGAGTATCGTGAGGCATACGGAATGTTCGCTGTGAACGGTATCCTCTTCAATCATGAGTCAGAGCGCCGCGGCGAGAACTTCGTTACAAGAAAGATTACTCTTGCAGCAGGAAGAATTGCAGAGGGCATTCAGGATCATCTTGAGCTTGGCAACCTTGATTCCTTAAGAGACTGGGGCTATGCCAAGGATTATGTTGAGTGTATGTGGCTCATTATGCAGCAGGAGAAGCCTGAGGACTTCGTTATTGCAACAGGAGAGCAGCACACTGTAAGAGATTTTACGGAGAAGGCATTTGCTTCTAACGGAATTACCATCCGCTGGGAGGGAACAGGTGTTGACGAGAAGGGTTATGATGCAGAGACAGGCAAGATGCTTGTATGTGTTAATCCACAGTGGTTCCGTCCGACAGATGTTGACAATCTTTGGGGTAACCCTGCTAAGGCTAAGAACGTACTTGGCTGGAATCCGCAGAAGACCTCATATGAAGAGCTTGTAAAGATAATGGCTGAGCATGACAGAGAGCTTGCTAAGCGCGAGAAGCAGCTTATCGGTTAATTATTCAAGAGACAGTTATTTCAAATGTGAGGAAAAGATAGTTATGATGGAAAAAAATGCGAAAATATATGTTGCCGGACACCGCGGAATGGTCGGTTCGGCAATAGTCAGAGAATTAAAGAGACAGGGTTATGAGAATATAATCACAAGAACACACAAGGAGCTTGACCTGTGCAGACAGGAGGACGTTGAGAAGTTCTTTGCCGAGGAGAAGCCTGAGTATGTGTTCCTTGCAGCAGCCAAGGTAGGAGGTATCGTTGCCAATCAGGAAGCACTTGCGGACTTCATGTATTACAACATGACACTTGAGATGAATGTTATCCATTCTGCATGGCAGAACGGATGCAAGAAGCTTGAATTCCTCGGTTCATCCTGCATATATCCGAGAATGGCTCCTCAGCCTATGCCTGAGAGCTGCCTTCTGACATCGGAGCTTGAGAAGACCAATGAGGCGTATGCGCTTGCAAAGATATCAGGTCTTAAGTACTGCGAGTTCCTTAACAGACAGTACGGAACGGATTACATATCCGTTATGCCTACGAACCTCTATGGTCCGAATGACAATTACCATCCGACACACAGCCATGTGCTTCCTGCACTTATCAGAAGATTCCATGAGGCAAAGGAGCAGAATCTCCCATATGTTACATGCTGGGGTGATGGCAGCCCGCTCAGAGAGTTCTTATATGTGGATGACCTTGCCAACCTCTGCGTATTCCTTATGAACAATTACAGCGGCAATGAGACCGTGAATGCCGGAACAGGCAAGGAACTCACAATTAAGGAGCTTACAGAGCTTGTTGCGAAGGTCATTGGCTACACGGGAGAGATTCGCTGGGATGCCTCGAAGCCTAACGGAACACCGCGTAAGCTTCTTGACGTATCCAAGGCAACGAAGCTTGGCTGGACATACAAGACGGAGCTTGAGGACGGAATAAGACTTTCATATGAGGATTTCCTCAATAATCCTATGAGAGCAGAGCGATAATTCGTTTACGAAATAAGTTCATATCACCTTTACAAAAAGTGTGCGCTTTGATATAATCAAGGCGCATATTTTTATATGCATAAATATAACATGATATCAATATGATAAGATTTTAGTATAAATATAAGCATTATGCATATATTGTTATGCCGGTACATGCTGTGTGGCTGATACGGGTAAATAGAATGGCGGGAACGGGCTGGCAGAATTAAGCATAGTCCGGCTAAGATGGATTGGAGATTGTTATGGGAAAATATTTTGGTACGGACGGATTTCGCGGTGAGGCGAATGTGAATCTTACTGCGGACCATGCCTTTAAGGTTGGAAGATTTCTCGGATGGTATTACGGTGAGTTAAAAAGAAGGAACGGAGATGAGACTTCGGCAAGAATAGTTATCGGCAAGGATACAAGACGTTCAAGCTATATGTTCGAGTATTCTCTTGTTGGCGGACTTGTGGCATCGGGAGCGGATGCGTACCTGCTCCATGTAACGACCACACCTTCGGTTGCATACGTTGCACGCACGGATGGATTTGAATGCGGAATTATGATATCGGCAAGCCACAATCCATACTATGACAACGGAATTAAGCTCATCAATGGTCAGGGTGAGAAGATGGATGAGAAGACCATTGAGCTTGTCGAGGCATACATAGACGGCAGACTTGAGGCGTTCGGTGAGCACTATGAGGAGATTCCTTATGCGCACAAGGACAAGATAGGCTGCACGGTTGATTACGTTGCAGGGCGCAACAGATATATGGGGTATCTGATTTCACTCGGCGTGTATTCCTTCAAGGGAATGAAGGTTGGTCTTGACTGTGCAAATGGAAGCGCATGGAATATAGCTAAGTCAGTATTTGACGCACTTGGAGCTAAGACCTATGTGATTAATGCGGAGCCGGACGGGACGAATATCAACATGAATGCAGGTTCAACCCATATTGAGGGGCTTCAGAAGTTCGTGGTTGAGAATGGTCTTGATGTCGGCTTTGCCTATGACGGTGATGCGGACAGATGCTTGTGTGTGGATGAGAAGGGCAATGTGATAACGGGCGACCATATTCTCTACATTTACGGCAAGTATATGAAGGAGCGCGGAAAGCTCATTAATAATACGGTTGTCACAACGGTTATGTCGAACTTCGGTCTATACAAGGCATTTGACGAGGCGGGAATCGGTTACGCCAAGACTGCCGTAGGCGACAAGTATGTGTACGAGTACATGTGTGACAATGGCTGTCGTATAGGCGGCGAGCAGTCCGGACATATAATTTTCTCCAAGTATGCATCGACAGGCGATGGTATTCTCACAAGCCTTAAGATGATGGAGGTTATGATTTTCAAGAAAAAGAAGATGAGCGAGCTGTGTGAAGGCTTGTCGATATATCCGCAGGTTCTTAAGAATGCAAGAGTGACTGATAAGCGCGCTGCACAGGAGGATGCTGATGTACAGGCAGCAGTTAAGGCGGCAGCAGACAGTCTCGGAGATTCCGGAAGAATTCTTGTGCGTGAATCAGGCACGGAGCCTCTTGTCCGCGTTATGGTTGAGGCGGAGACAGATGAAATCTGTGCGCAGTATGTCGACAGCGTTATGGATGTGATTCGCCGCAAGGGATATATGTGTGAGTAAAATAAGCTTTAGTTAAATGAATTTTAAACTAAGAAATGGTCATAAAAAGGCTGCGTACCTCATGGGTATGTGGTCTTTTTTGGTTGGATATGGTAAAATTACATTTATTAATCCTCATTTTAAATATATTTGGAACGCAAGAGGTATTTTTGTATGGTATATGACAGTTACGAATTTGGCAGATATCTCATGCAGTTACGCCGCAGGGACAACATATCCATGAGCGTAATCTGTGACGGTATCTGCAATGTGAGTACGATGAGCCGTATTGAAAATGGAGAGAAGGATGTCAGCAAGATTGTTCAGGACAGGCTCCTTGGCAGACTTGGTGTTGCACCTGAGAATTTTGAAAATATGATATTTTCTGATGAGTATGAGCGGTGGGAGCTGAGACAGAATATCATCAGCAACATTCAGCATGAGAATATGGATGAGGCGGAGAGGCTTCTGGAATATATGCTTGAGAGCGGAGAGCTGATTGAGCGCAGCAAGTTGACGGAGGACTTGGATGCGATTCTTGAACTTCAGTTTTACCTCAGCATGAAGGCACAGATAAGCCGTTACAGGAACGCCGATGAAAAGGAGCTGCGAACACTGTACGCGGATGCACTGCGGCAGACAGTCAACGGCTTTGAGGCAAGGCAGGGCTATCGTGAATTCTTTTCCAACAGAAGGCTGTCTGTCGAAGAGATAAATCTGCTCATTGAGTATGGCAGATATATGCCCGAGGCAAGAGGAATCACGTTCATGAGATGCATTGTCGAGTACATTGACAGCCTCGGACTTGAAAAGCTTGCAAAGGCGAAGGTGTATCCTAAAGCAGTGTACTACCTCTACATGCTTGAAGAACGAAAAGGCATAGACAATGCCAAGAAGGTCAAAAAGCTGCTTGCCCTTGCGACGGGTGCGATTGAGTGTCTTAGGGACGGCTTCAGAGCATTTTATCTGTATGAACTTCTCGATGTCAAAATGAAGCTGCTCAGTCAGAGCGAAGGCTTCGATAAAGAGTACCTTAACCATGAAATCACAATAGAGAGCGACGACCTGATTAATGAGACATACACCGAGAACTACGGTAATGACAGCAGCTTTTCCATTACAGCACAATATATGTGGTGCAGACATGTGAGCACCGTCCTGAAGGACATATACAGCAGGTACGGAATATCCGAAAAGACATTCGAGTACAGCTATATATACGCCGATAGGGAAGTCTACTGCATAGAAGATGTCATCAGAATCAGACGCAGCATGCTTAAGATGAGCATGTTAAAACTAAGCACCGGCATATGCTCCGAAAGAACAATAAGCCGTATCGAAAGGAAGCTCACCAAGCCGCAAAGCGCCATCGTCCATAACCTCTTCAAACGCCTCGGACTATCAGGAGAATTCAATAGCTCAGAACTAATCAGCTCCGACGTGGAAGCGCAGAAGCTGTTGGAGCAGTTAAGGGACTCTATAAATAACCGAGAAGATTTGAAGGTAAATGATATTCTTAAAGAACTGAAAAATTCTATTTCAGTTGATATACCACAAAACAGGCAGATTTTATATAGGGTCAATGCTTGTAATTTAAGGGTGAGCAGAAAGATAGACGATAATGAATTCATTAAGGAGATAATAGAAGCTCTTGAATGTACACTGCCCTATAATGTAGCAGTTGCTCCAGGCGAAAAATATATGACGACGGGTGAAATAACCTGCATGAATAATATCGTTATTACGAAGGCTTCATCAGCTCCTGAATTTCAACAATGCTATAATACTTTGGTTAAGATGTTTGAAACAAGGCGGGACAGAATCAGTTATTTTCTGAGTATGTATGAATTTGTGATGCAGCCGATTGCAAGCTATCAGGGGGATTGCGGGTTCTATGATAAGTCTGATGAAAATGAAAAGACTATGATTAAAAATTCATTGGAAAACAGGAGAATCACGGTGGTTCAGGTAGCCATGTATGATATGCTGTGGAATGATTCACAGAGAAAAGGAAAAACAGCCACTATGTCACATAACAATGGCTCTGTTATCGGTGAACTGAAAAGGTGTGCAATTTTAGCCTATTTTGTCAATAACAAAAGGCAGTTTTCATTTTATATTAACACGACTAAAAAGTACAAATAAACATAATTGGATATAAATACAGAATATATAAATATCTAATTGCATATAAAGATACTCTAATATACCTTGATATATCTTAATGAAATCTTAAATTATATTATCTTATTAACTAATTGAGGTGTCAAAATATGCACTAAAAATTTCTTGGTGTATGACAGTTATATTTATGCATATTACGACTTTTGGGAGAAGCGTAGTTGTTCTTGGGGCTCTGCTCAATGCACAGCCACAGACGGCATGGATGCCGGCTGAGTTGCAAACAGCCACGGAGGGCTGATTTTGCAACGCTGGCGGAAGCAGATTATGGCTTTTCAGAGACCATAGAACAACTTGCTTCGGACAACGGAGCTAATATGTATAAATATAACTGCCATGCACATCTGAATAACCGCGGCATATTTTGACACCGTATTTATTAGTTATGTATTTTATATTATTTCTTATCTATAATTCATGTAGTTTGATTCAGAGTCTGAACATGTACTAACCCCATAGTTATTATCCCCGAACACAAACGTCCCGAAAGGAAGCACAACTACGAAAAGTGTAAGACATGTTGCAAGCATTGCAGCAGAAGTACATAATTTCCTGAAAAAAGTTCTGTTCATGTATATAACCTCCTTAAAAATTACGGGAAAGGCTATCGGTAAAATAAAGGAGAATCCCCTTGCTGTTAAAATTCTAACCCTTTCCCGAAGATAGTTAAATTATAATATGGTGTGTTCAAGCTGTGACCTGACAGAGTAGGCAAAAATGAGATTTGCCTACTCTGTCAGGTTACTTTTGTATCAACATATGAGATAATTAACCTGGTAAGCTATATAAAGAGCACCGTTATAGGTATAAAATTACTGAGGAATATATTATGGAAGCTTGAGCATACTACTTGATTTTTATTTCACAACGTGTATTATTACGTTAGATAAAAAGAAATAATATGCGGGGTACATATGATGAAGCCACAACATATGCGAAGTGTTCTTATAGACGGATTGAAGGCGGTTGCAATTATTCTTGTGATTGCCGGGCATGCCATGCAGTTCGGCTCGGGTATGCACAGCTATATATACAGTGATTTTTTTGACAATGCGGTTTTTAAATTTATATACAGCTTTCACATGCCGCTGTTCATGCTTATCAGCGGGTATCTCTTCTGGTTCTCGATGCAGCGCCACAGCTTTAAGGAGGTTGCGGTCAGCAGAGTCACCACACTGCTGGTGCCTGTCATGCTGTGGAGCATAATACCATATATAATAAGAATTGCCAGCGGTGAAGAGCATGGCGGGTTCATGATAATCAGGGCATACTTTACGACCTGTATGGGGAATTTTTGGTTTTTGTGGGCTGTGCTGCTAAGCTCTGTTATTGTAATGCTTGTGAGCAGATTCTGCGGAGATAATGCATCCGTATATATAATTCTTGCCGTGCTTATGCTGTGTACGCCTGATTTCAGCAGACTTCATCTGTATAAGTTCATGTATGGATACTTTGTTGTGGGATATATGTGGGCGAAGGGACACCATAGTCAGGCAGCCGGACAGGACAGCCTGAGAGCTGTGAAGCCTTATAAGATTGCGGCGGTACTTATTGTTACCGGGGCAGTATACCTGATTATGCTTCCACTGTATGAAAAGGACTGCTATATCTACACGACGGGATTTTCGCTGCTTGGGAAGGATTATATCGTTCAGCTTGTCATAGATGTTTTCAGATTCATTATAGGAATGGCGGGCAGCAGTGCGGTGCTTCTTTTTGCAATGCTTCTTCGATGCGTATACCGCAATGTGGATTTCTTGAGAAAAGTCTGTGGACAACTTATCAGTTTTTTGTCATATATGGGGAAAAATACGCTTGGAATATATCTGATTTCGACATTAATTTTTGAGTATATAATAAAGCCCCTCGCATGGGGGCTTTACGGTATTGATTATACTATGATTCTTATTCAGTCAGCGGCGGTTCTTTTGCTGTCGCTTGCCATAATATGGTTAGTCCGCAGGATTCCCGTCGTCGGAAGATGGCTGCTTGGCGGAAGGTAACCCTTTTTCGTCCTTGATTATATATCGAGGACGTTTTTTTGTCTCAAGATATATCTTTCCTATGTATTCGCCGATGACACCGAGGCTTAGAAGCTGGATTCCGCCGAGGAAGCAGATAATACATATCATACTTGACCAGCCGGCGACGGTGCTCTTTAACATGAACATGACGATTGCCCAGATGACGCCGATGAAGCCGAACAGAGATACGATGAAGCCGAACACGGTTATAATGCGAATCGGGCGCACGCTCAGGCTGGTTATGCCGTCCACGGCAAAGTTAATCATCTTTGTGAGCGGATAGTGGCTCTTTCCGGCTATGCGCGTGTGGCGTTCGTAATATACACATGTGCTGTTAAAGCCGACCATTGGAATTATTCCGCGCAGGAACAGATTGGATTCCTCATATTTTTCCAGTTCATTCAAAAAACGTCGGTCGAGAAGGCGGTAATCGGCGTGGTTGTACACGGTGTTGCAGCCCATCTTGTTCATAAGCTTATAAAAAAACAGTGCGCTGCTGCGCTTGAAAAAGCTGTCAGTGTGGCGGTCGGAGCGGACTCCGTATACAATGTCGGCACCGTTATTGTAGGCGGCAATCATATCGTCCATGGCATTAATGTCATCCTGACCGTCGCAGTCGATGCTTATTGTTATGTCCGCATGCTCCTTTGCCTTCATAAGACCCGACAGGAGCGCGTACTGATGTCCGAAGTTGCGCGACAGACAGACGGCACAGAAGTGCTCGTCCTTGTCACACAGAGTGTTCATTATATTCCATGTCTCATCGGTTGAACCGTCATTTATGAACATGACGCGGCTCTCACCGGATATGATTTCGCGGCTTATGAGACTGTTAAGCTTGTCAAGAAACATGGAGGAGGTAACAGGAAGTACCTCCTCCTCGTTGTAGCATGGAATAACAATATATAATGTGGGGAGCATTTTTCAGAAGTTCCTTTCGTAATGCACCTTTTTGTAACAGAAGGCTTAGTATCTTATCTTGTCGTCCGCGTCAAGTATGGCTCCTGTCTGCACCTCGATAACCTGAAGCTCTGTCGCCGCGTGGATTGTATGGCGGCAGCCGAGCGGAAGCGTGATGACATCCCCTGCCTTGATTTCGCGTCTTACATCATCCACAATCACATAGCCTGTTCCGGAGAGCACGTTCCATACTTCGTCACGGTGTTCGTGGCTGTGGTACTTGAGCTGGTTGCCAGGGCGGAGAATTATCTTGATGGTGAGGGATTCAGGCTGTATGTCGAGAATCGTGAAGCTTCCCCATGCCTTCTCCTCGAATCTTGCAACAGGGTCAAGCTTGTCGACATAAGGCTTGATTGTGCTGCTCTTTGCCTTGTCGGATACGAGCACGCCGTCACAGCCGACGGATACCACAATGTCCTTAAGTCCGACACAGATTACAGGCATGTCAAGCTGGTTGATGACGTTGGTGTTCTTACAGTCCGCCATCTGCACGTTGCCGATGGCTTCGCTGTCCATGACATCGGTGAAGGCATCCCATGAGCCGACATCCTTCCATTCACCTGCGAATCTTAAGCATCTTATATCAGGCTCCTTCTCAACAACAGCGTAGTCGAAGCTGATCTTGGTAAGGTTCTCATAATTGTCATATAAGGTCTGATAATCGGCACTTCCAAGCATCTTTCTTGATATATCAAGAAGGTAGGAAAGCTTGTAGGCGAACACGCCGCCGTTCCAGAGAGCACCCTGCTCGATGTACTCTGCGGCTGCTGTCTCGTTCGGCTTCTCGATGAAGCGGTTTACACGGCTTATGGTATCCTTGCTCTCAGGCATGATATAGCCGTAGCTTGAGCTTGGGAATGTAGGTGCGATTCCGAGAAGTGACAGGTTCGACTGTCCGTCCGCAGCGAGCTCGGAGAGCTTCTTTACCGCCTCGAAATAATCGAGGTTGACATATGGGTCAACAGGACATACCACAACAGGCTCGTCAGGGTCAACATTCTTCATGCTTGCGAGGAATGCGCTTGCGAGTGCGATTGCAGGGAAGGTGTCTCTTCTGCATGGCTCGATGCAGATGGATACCTTGTTGCCGAGCTGATGCTTGATTGTGCCGACCTGGCGCTTGCCTGTCGCAATGACAACATTGGCAGCAGGGTCGACAGTGGTAATCTGACGGTACACTCTCTGAACCATGGATTCGTTCTCACCGTCATCATTGGAGAGGAGCGGTATGAACTGCTTGGAACGGACGGTGTTTGAGAGCGGCCAGAGGCGCTGGCCTGAACCGCCCGATAATAATATAATATTCATAATTATACAAAATCCTTTCAAAAGATGAATTTTTATACGAGAATACAAAAAGAAATATTCTTAGTATATATCCTTAATTAATATAAGATGCCTTATTATATCAAATTAACGTGAATGATTCAAGCAATAACAAGTAAGGATTGCTTTTTTTAAAAAATTGTTGTAATCTTAAAAGTATTAAGTTCAAAAGGGGGCAGTACCATGAATAATCATGAAATGATGGCTCTTGATGAGAAGCATAATGCAGAGTTCGAAGAGCTGGTAAAATATTGTATGACCTCCGGTGCAATCAATCTTGATTTGTACGAGGAATATGACGTAAAGAGAGGACTCAGAGATTCCAATGGTAAGGGTGTTCTTACGGGACTTACCGAGATTTCGGATGTCGTTTCTTATAAGTCGATAGATGGTGTTAAGACACCGATAGATGGTGAGTTATATTATCAGGGTTATAATGTTGCGGATTTGGTTGAAGGTCTCGGAGGAAGAAGATATGCCTTTGAGGAGACCACATATCTGCTTTTGTTCGGTGAACTGCCTACCAAGGAGCAGCTTGAGAGATTCATCGGTATTCTGTCTGAACTTCAGGAGCTCTCAGGTCATTTTGTGCGCGATGTTATCATGAAGGCACCCAGCGCCAACATCATGAACGCTCTTTTGAAGAGCATTGTCACGCTCTATTCCTACGATGATAACCCGGAGGATATTTCTCCTGCGAACGTACTGCGCCAGTCTTTACAGCTTATCGGCAAGATGCCGATTATATCGGTGTATGCCTACCATTCATATCGTCATTTTAAGATGGATGACGTTCTTTTAATCCGCAATCCTGACAAAAACTGTTCAACGGCTGAGAACATTTTAAGAATGTTAAGACCGGATGGCAAATATACGGAGCTTGAGGCGAGAGTGCTTGATGTTGCACTTGTTCTTCATGCAGAGCACGGCGGTGGTAATAACTCTACCTTCACGACGCATGTTGTAACCTCATCAGGAACCGACACTTATTCGGCAATCGCTGCATCCATAGCTTCCCTTAAGGGTCCTAAGCATGGTGGTGCCAACCTTAAGGTAACGCACATGATTGAGAACATTAAGGAGAATGTCAAGGACTGGGAGGACGAGGCTGAGATAGAGGAGTACCTTACAAAGATTCTTGATAAGCAGGCATTCGACGGCGCGGGTCTTATATATGGTATGGGACATGCCGTATATACACTGTCCGACCCTAGAGAGGTTATCCTTAAGAGATATGCCAAGAGCCTGTCCGAGGAGAAGGGGCTTACCAAGGAGTTCGAGCTTCTTGACCGCATAGAGAGAATCGCGGGAAGAATAATTGCCGAGAGAAGAAGATTATTCAAGCCTATATGTGCCAACGTGGATTTTTACAGTGGTTTTGTGTATACTATGCTTGGAATACCGGAGGAACTTTTTACCCCTATATTTGCGATTTCGCGTATTTCGGGCTGGAGTGCTCATCGTCTTGAGGAGCTTGTAAACAAGGGAAAGATTATTCGTCCTGCTTACAAGTATGTAGGATGGCACAAGCCTTATTACGATATAGAGCATCGTCTTGGTGATGTGAATGACAACTGGAAGTAGATTTTTATAGAAAGAAGAGGTTACCCTAATGGCAAAGAAGATATTAAAGGATATTAAAGATATCAAGTTCATCACGATAGGAGAAGTACTGCTTCGTCTTTCACCTCCTAACTTTGAGAAGATAAGAATGGCTAATTCCTACACCATCAACTACGGCGGTGCGGAAGCGAATGTTGCGGCAGGTCTTGCCAATATGGGCGTGGACAGCACACTTTTTACCGTTGTTCCGGGCAATTCGGTAGGTAAGTCAGCGATACGTTTCCTTCGTTCCAATGATGTACATATGTCCAAGGCTATCTATGCCGGTGACAGACTCGGAATCTATTATCTTGAGGAGGGCTATGCGGTTCGTTCCTCCAAGGTAATCTACGACAGAGCCAATTCATCATTTGCGACATATGATTATTCACAGATAGACTTTAAGGAGCTGTTAAGCGGCTTTGACTGGCTGCACCTTAGCGGTATCACACCTGCTCTTTCACAGAACTGCCGTGATATGATTCTCATGGCACTTAAGGCTGCCAAGGAGCTTGACATGATTGTCAGCTTCGACGGCAATTATAGAAGTGCTCTCTGGGGATGGCAGGAGGCAAGGGACTGCATTACAAGCTACCTTCCTTATGTGGATGTACTTATCGGAATCGAGCCTCTTAACCTTATCGGTCCTGACGGTAAGGATATGAAGGACGGCATGAGCATGCAGCCTTCGTTCAAGGAGCAGGATAAGATATTCAAGGCACTTCATGAGAAGTACGATTTCATGGCGATTGCACGTCATGTGCGCTATGTACATACCGGAAGTGAGAACTCACTTAAGGCATATTTATGGTATGGCGGCGAGACGTATGAGAGCAAGACCTTCAGATTCAATATTCTTGACCGGGTAGGCGGCGGCGATGCCTTCGCGAGCGGTCTTATATATGCACTCATGGAGAAGATGGAACCGAAGGATATTGTTGACTTTGCGGTTGCTACATCAGTTATCAAGCACACAATTCATGGTGATTTCAATATTATTGATGATAAGAAGTCTATCTACAACCTGATGAGACAGGAGTATGAAATCAAGCGCTAAGGAGGTATATATGGCAAAAAAGAGAGAGTTTTACTTTAAGTCGAGTGACGGCGTGAACCGTGTCCATACGGTTGAGTGGGCTCCGGAGGACGGCGTGGTGAAGGCTGTGCTTCATATAGTTCATGGCATGGCAGAGCGGGTTGAGAGATATGACGATTTTGCGCGTTTTATGGCGGACAACGGATATCTCGTAGTCGGCGATGATCACTTAGGACATGGCAAGACGGCTGCGTCACCGGAGGACTTTGGATATATAGGTGAGGACGGAGCACATCTTCTTGTCAGGGATGAGCATAAGCTTCAGAGACATATGAAGGAGTTATATCCGGTTGTTCCGTATATTATTCTCGGACATAGCATGGGAAGCTATATAACGAGAAGATTTATCTCGATATATGGCGATGATGTGGATGCGTGTCTTATACTTGGAACAGGCTTTCAGACACCGGCGGAGACAGGTGCGGGACTTACCGTTGCGGGACTTGTCGGCAAGCTTAAGGGTCAGCGTCACAGAAGTGACTTCCTCACAGAGCTCGGATTTGGAAAATACTGTTCGAGAATTGATAATCCTCGCACAGAGAGCGACTGGATGTGCAGGGATGACAAGGTAATTGATGACTTTAAGAAAGACCCTCTGTGTGATTTCATATTTACGGTAGACGGTTTTAAGGCTCTTCTTACGCTGGTTCGTGAGGACTGTGATGACAGGACGGCAGCTAAGGTGCCTAAAGAGCTTCCGATATATATTCTCTCAGGAGCCGAGGATCCTGTCGGTCAGTACGGAGAGGGCGTTATGAAGACATATGAGCAGTACAAGCAAGCGGGTATTGAGGATCTTCAGGTGAAGATATATCCGCAGATGCGACATGAGATTCTTAACGAGTTCGGAAAAGAAGAGGTCTATGATGACATTCTTCGCTGGACTGAAGAGAAGATAGCAGAGTGCTCACAAGAGGACGAGATATAGGAGGACATGTATGATTAGGTTAGGTACTGCGGGAGCATGGCTTTTAAACGGGAACGAGGTTATTGAGGACAGCCCTGAGGCGGCAGCGTTAATAAAGTCAAAGACAGGCCGAGAGGTCTCCAGGGAGGAAGCATCGAAGGAGACAATCGCTTATTCGATTTTAAAGAAGCATAACAAGTCAGACAGTATGGATAAGCTTAAGATAAGATTCGACAAGCTTACTTCACATGATATTACATTCGTAGGTATTATTCAGACGGCAAGAGCGTCGGGACTTGAGAGATTCCCGATGCCGTATGTGCTCACCAACTGTCACAACAGCTTATGTGCGGTAGGCGGTACCATCAACGAGGATGACCACATGTTCGGTCTCAGCTGTGCGAAAAAGTACGGCGGTGTGTATGTACCTCCTCATCAGGCCGTTATTCATCAGTTCGCAAGAGAGATGCTGGCTGAGTGCGGTGCAATGATACTCGGCTCAGATTCCCATACACGTTATGGTGCACTTGGTACAATGGCAATCGGTGAGGGCGGCGGAGAGCTTGCAAAGCAGCTTCTCAACAAGACCTATGATGTTGCCATGCCGGGAGTTGTAGCAATATATCTTACAGGCGAGCCTATGAAGGGAGTGGGTCCTCAGGACGTTGCACTTGCCATTATAGGTGCGGTGTTCGGCAACGGCTATGTAAAGAACAAGGTTATGGAGTTCGTCGGACCCGGAGTTGCAAGCTTAAGCGCTGATTTCAGAATCGGAATAGATGTAATGACGACAGAGACAACCTGTCTCTCCTCAATATGGAGAACAGATGACAGGATTAAGGACTTCTACGATGTTCACGGACGTGGTGAGTGTTACAGCGAGCTGAATCCGGGAGCTGTTGCTTACTATGACGGAGTTGTATATGTTGACCTCGGAAAGGTTAAGCCTATGATTGCAATGCCTTTCCACCCAAGCAATGTATATACGATAGAGGAGCTCAATGCTAATCTTATGGATATTCTGGATGATGTGGAGAAGCGTGCTGCGGTAAGCCTTGACAACAAGGTGCCTTACACTCTTAAGGATAAGGTAAGGGACGGCAGACTCTATGTTGAACAGGGAATTATAGCCGGATGTGCCGGAGGCGGCTTCGAGAATATATGTGCTGCGGCTGATATTCTTAAGGGAAAGAGCATCGGTGCAGATGAGTTCACTCTGAGCGTATATCCTGCAAGTACACCTATATATGCTGAGCTTGCAAGAAACGGAAGACTTGCAGACCTTATGACTACGGGAGCTATTGTAAAGACGGCATTCTGCGGCCCTTGCTTTGGTGCGGGCGACACACCTGCCAACAATGCTTTCAGTATCCGCCATTCAACGCGTAACTTCCCTAACCGTGAAGGCTCCAAGCTTCAGAATGGTCAGATTGCGTCCGTGGCTCTTATGGATGCGCGTTCGATTGCGGCAACAGCGGCTAACAAGGGTTATCTTACGGCTGCAACCGATGTTGATGTAGAATTCACGAATCCTACATATCATTTTGATAAGACAATATATGAGAACAGAGTATTCGACAGCAAGGGCGTTGCAGACCCGTCTGTTGAGATTAAGTTCGGTCCTAACATCAAGGACTGGCCGGAGCAGGTTGCTCTTACTGACAATATACTTGTCAAGGTTGTATCAGAGATTCACGACCCTGTAACAACCACTGATGAGCTTATTCCGTCGGGTGAGACCTCATCATACCGTTCCAATCCTCTTGGTCTTGCAGAGTTCACTCTTTCAAGAAAAGACCCTGCATATGTAGGTCTTGCCAAGGAGATGAGAGCTGCCGAGGAGGTAAGAAGAAGCGGGGCTGATGTTACCGAGAGCAATGCCGAGGCAGCGCGTGCATTCAAGGTTATCAAGCAGGCATATCCTGAACTCAATATATCTGAGACTGAGATAGGAAGCACAATATTCGCGGTTAAGCCGGGTGACGGCTCAGCCCGTGAGCAGGCTGCTTCGTGTCAGAGAGTGCTCGGAGGTCTTGCCAATATTGCGAACGAGTATGCTACCAAGAGATACCGTTCCAACCTTATCAACTGGGGACTTATTCCGTTCATTATTGATGAGGGAGAGCTTCCGTTCAAGAATGGTGACTTCATATTCATTCCGGGAGCTGCGGCAGCGATAAGGGATAAGTCATCCGAGGTGAAGGCTTATGTTGTCAAGGATGAACTTCGTGAGTTCACATTAAGAATCGGCGAGCTTACTGATGATGAGAGACAGATTATACTGGATGGTTGTCTTATCAACTATTACAGACATTAAGGTGATAAAAACATAATTTCAATGTATGGGGTGGATTAAGATGAGTGATAATGGTTTAATGTTCTTACAGCCGGTCTTTAAGGAGATGATATGGGGCGGCAATCGTCTTGCGACTGAATTCGGATATGATATTCCGGGGGATGATACGGGAGAGTGCTGGGGAATCAGTGCGCATCCTAACGGCGATTGTACGGTTAAGAATGGTGATTATGCGGGAAAGAAGCTTTCTAAGCTGTGGAATGAGCATCCCGAGCTTTTCGGAAGAGAGAATTCCGAGGGTGTGTTCCCTCTTCTCACAAAGATAATTGATGCCAAGGCGGATTTAAGTATTCAGGTGCATCCATCGGATGATTATGCGAAGGTACATGAGAATGGCTCGCTCGGAAAGACGGAGTGCTGGTACATTCTCGACTGTCCTGAGGGTGCGACACTTGTTGTCGGACATAATGCAGCGGACAAGGATGAGTGTGCCAGGATGATTCATGAGGGAAGATGGAGTGAATTCATCCGCGAAGTCCCTGTGCATAAGGGCGACTTTGTATCCATTGTGCCGGGTACGGTTCATGCCATAAAGGCAGGAGTCATGCTTCTTGAGACACAGCAGAACAGCGACATAACATACCGCGTATATGATTATGACAGACTTTCAGGCGGAAAGAAGAGAGAGCTTCACGTTGAGAAGTCGATTGATGTTATCAATGCACCTGCGGCACCTGCTGAGAATAGCATACATAATTTTGCTGTTGTCGAGGAGAACAAGCCGGTTCTTATGGAGAAGAGTGCATATTACAGAGTATGGAAGCTTGTGACGGCACTGGATGCGGATGTCAGGTTCTCAGTGAACAAGGATTTTGACGCAAAGTATCTGCTTGTGAGCGTAGTGTCCGGAAGCGGAGCCGTGAACGGAGTCCCGGTTAAGAAGGGAGACCACTTCATAGTGACCAACGGATGTGATGAGCTTGAACTGTCAGGAGCTATGGAGCTTATAATATCCGCAGAGGTGTGAAAAGCGCCATGTATGCCGTCTGCTTTTTGAGCGAAAGCAGATGAGCTTTTATTCAGCAGCAAATTGCTCGGAAATGAGGATTGTTATTAGTATGACAGAACAGGAATTAGACAAGATGATAGCGCGTATTAATGAGCTTGCGCGCAAATCGAAGAACGAAGGCTTGACTGATGAGGAGGCTATGGAGCAGACTGAGCTTCGCGGTAAATACATCGCGAACTTCAGAGCCAATTTCCGTAAGCAGTTAGAGAAGATTGACATTAAGGAAGCCGACGGAACGATTATCAATCTTGGTGAGGAATATTATAAGAAGAGACACTAGCTGAAGCAGGAGATTCCTGACTCTTACAGTGCCAGATAAAAGTTATAAGTAATAAATGCCCGGAATATAATTGAGCAAAGGATACAGGAGACTGCGGATGCTTAATTATATCTGGGCATTTATGCTTTTGATAGGAATTGTATACGGTGCATGGTCGGGGAATCTCGCGGCTGTATCGGATGCGGTGCTTGACAGTGCAGCTCAGGCAGTGAGTCTTGCGATATCAATGTCGGGAATCGTGGCAATGTGGTGCGGACTTATGGAGATTGCCGATAATGCGGGAGTTGTAAGGCTTCTGTCAAGGTGGATGCACCCTGTGATATTGTGGCTGTTCCCGGGGCTGCGGCGTGAGGATGGGGAAAAGGCGGTTGAGTATATAACCATGAACTTCATTATGAATATGCTCGGTACAGGCTGGAGTGCAACGGGACCGGGACTTATGGCAATGGAGGAGCTCGATAAGATAAGAACCGATAAGCGTGCGGCATCCAACGAAATGTGCACGTTCCTGGTTCTCAACATATCATCCCTGCAGCTTGTTCCGGTCAATATCATCGCATACAGAAGTGCTTACGGCGCTGTGGCACCGGCGGCAATTATTATCCCGGCATTCATTGCCACCGCCATAAGTACGGCAGCGGCAGTGGTATTCTGTAAGCTTATGTGCCTGAAGCGCAGAAGATAGCCTTCGCAGGATTACTTCATATCCGAGTAGGTGTTCATATAGGTTCGGTATCTCAGCGGCATAAGCTGCTGCTGAAGCTTATCGTTGTGTCGCGGTTCAATCGCAACAGAGGAGCGGAAGGTCTCAAATAACTCTTCAATAGCCTCATTGCTTCCCGCAGAGGCTGAGCCGGTATGCTCTCTGGTGGCATCAACAAGTGTGTTAAGGTAATCTTCGGTGATACTTGAAAAAATGTATTGGCGGCTGCCGGCATTGTGAATTGCGCAGCGGTGCCGCCTGGTGTCGGCAATGAGCCAGTTGTCATTGTACAGCCGGTCGGCAAAGTGATATGCGACAAGGTCGAGAATATCGTTCACAGGGTCGAACCTTGAGAGAAGAAAGCTGCCGTGTGAATCGCGGTATTGACCGAATCTGATGAAGCCGAGATAATGGTGTGCTTCGCGGCTTACATTGCGGTCGAGCTCAAACAGACGCATGACATAAGGATTGACAAGGTGATTCACAATTCCCGTGCCGACACGGAATGCGTCAATGAGAAAGTGATATATAACATCACCACGTCCGGTGTCGGATGAGAGAGCGGCATTATATACCTGAGAATAGATGTCAGGGGACAGCTTATGACGTATGGAGGAGGCAACCTTCGCAGCAAGCTCTTCGTCCGCCTCAAAATAGCGGTATTCGGAAAACAGCTCCATTGTCTCACCGTCGGAGACACTTATGGAGGTCCTGGAGGTTCCAATCTCCCATGCGCGGTATATGGCGGTGAATATTCCGTTCACGCTTCCGTCGCAGCAGCATACAATCACAATCAATCAACTCCTTCCTTAAGAGGTGCATAATTCTCATTGTTATCGTCAAACAATGAAAGCTGTCTGTACAGACCGTTCTGCGATATCTGAAGTGCATGGCGGCGCTCGGCTCCCATAAGCTGTGATACAATGTAGTCCTCGTTCTGTCTGAACAGTTCATCGGTCTTTCCGCCGCAGGTTATAAAGTATCGTGCGCGCTTCATGACAACACCCATTCGTGCAATATCCTTAAAATCCAACACGGAGCTTCGGCGTGCTCTCAAAATACGCTCAACGGAACGAGGTCCCACTCCCGGTATGCGCAATAGCTGCGCCCGGCTCGCAGTGTTAATCTCGACGGGAAATTCCCCGAGATGCTGAAGAGCCCAATCACACTTGGGGTCGATGAAGGTATTAAAGTTGGGGTGTGCCTCGGATAAAAGCTCACCTGCGCTGAAGCCGTAAAAGCGCAGCAGCCAGTCCGCCTGATACAGGCGATGTTCACGGAGCAGAGGAGGTCCGTCCTCCGTGGATGGCAGCGTGCTGTCATTATTGACATTCACAAATGCAGAGTAGAACACACGCTTGAGGTTGTAATTCCTGTAAAGCGCCTCCGCAATCGTCACAAGCTGATAGTCCGATTCGGGTGCGGCACCTATAATCATCTGTGTGCTCTGACCAGCAGGGACATATGCCTTCGGGCCGCTTCGATGGTCCCTGATGCGGGTCTGTGCGACAGAGGTATTCGGGGGTCCATGCAGAATATCAGAATCGGGCGCGTACAGGCCGCCTGTGCAGGCTGCGGACGGATTCGCTCTGCCGTTATATGAGGATGGTGCCGAGGCAAGTGAGTGATAATCGGCAAGCAGAAGCTCATTGCGCCTGATTCCGAGCTGAATCTGCCGCATGGGTGTGAGGATGGTCCTGCGCGACTTGTTGGGGGCAATGGTTCTCAGGGCGTCGGCTGTGGCAAGCTCAAGATTCACACTCATTCGGTCAGCATACCAGCCTGTCTCCTCTATGACGGACGGGTCAGCTCCAGGAATCCCCTTGACATGTATATATCCGTTAAAATGATGTACGAGCCTTAGAAGCTTAACGGTCTTGAGAAGCAGCTGCATGGTATGTGTGGGCGATACTACAATACCGGAGCTTAAAAACAGACCTTCTATATAATTACGCCTGTAAAATTCCATCGTGAGCGTGCAGACCTCTTCGGGGGTGAAGGAGGTTCTGAGAACGTCGTTGGAACGGCGGTTGATGCAGTAACGGCAGTCGTATATACATTCGTTGGTAAAAAGTATCTTAAGAAGGGATATGCACCTTCCGTCTGCTGCAAAGCTGTGGCATATGCCGCAGCCTACGGTATTGCCGGTTCCGGTGCCGCTGCTTCGTCTGTCGGAACCGCTTGATGTGCATGCCGCGTCGTACTTGGCTGAATCTGCAAGAATCTTAAGCTTATCCTTAATATCCATATCTTCCTTGATTAACATAATAACCTCTCCCGAACATTTGTTTGATAATATAATAGCACATATGTTCGATGATGTAAAGAGGAATATTTTGGTGTTTTATATATAAAGAGCGGGAATATAGTAATAGAGAAAACATTTTTGGAGTATATGTGGTTGAGATAATAGCTCAGGGAATTATTCCAATGATAATCTTCATTATAGTATTGTGGGCGGCTGTATCGGGAAAGAAGGTGTATGAGCACTTCACGGGCGGAGCGGTTAAAGGACTTAAGATTACGGCGGAGCTATTGCCGACGCTTATAGGTCTTCTTATGGCGGTCGGCGTCCTGAGAGCATCGGGGGCGATAGATGCCCTGTGTGCCTTTATAGGGCGCTTTACCGATAAGGTGGGATTTCCTGCACAGGTTGTTCCGGTTGCACTCGTCAAGCTGTTCTCATCATCCGCGGCGACCGGACTGATGCTTGATATATTTAAGAACAATGGAGCGGATTCGTATGAGGGATTGTTGGCGGCACTTATCCTGTCGAGCACGGAGACACTCATGTACACGATAAGCATATATTATATGTCGGTCAAGGTCACGAAAACAAGGTGGACGGTGGCGGGAGCACTTATAAGCATGGCAGCCGGAATAGCGGGAAGCGTTCTGGTGCTTCAAATTGTTACAAAAATGTAATATTTCAAAGTATTGACGAACATTATGTACTATGTTATTATTGCAATGTCAGCGTACTATGACAGATAATACGCGAGGGAGTGTTTTTTATATAGGCAGTTACCGACAGGCAGCAGCCGATGACCGATGTAAGGGAGATGCAGCGGTCAGCCTACATTGTTATGATTACTGCGGCATAATGATGGAAATAATGCAGTGCGAAAGAGAGGTTAAAGTTATGAAGAGAATGAAGATGGCGGCGGTCTTTCTTATGGCAGCGGTAATGTGTTTTGCCGTGGCGGGCTGTAAGAAGGCAAGCAGTGACGAGACTCCGACGGGGGATGTGTATTCACCTAAGTTTTCGGAGCTGAACACGGATATTGATTATGTGAGCAATGTACTGTCAAACGGGGATAAGATTCAGATTCTCGGACAGAAGTATGATAATGAGAATTATACATACGCTCAGAAGCTTGTAACAATCGATGTCAAGACGGGAGAACAGACAATCAAGGATATTAATGTGGAGAAGACCAGTGAGAATCAAGAGGCATCACTGCAGTCAGTAGCCACATACAACGACGGCTTCATAGGTCTTGTATACCGTTATACGATGCCTTCAGAGGATGAGATTGACAGCGGTATGTATGAAGTGGATGACAATAATTTTTCCGTTGAGATATATGATGGGGAATTTAATAAGCTGTCAACAATATCACTTGACGAGGTTAAGAAGGCGGTAGAGGATGAGAGCGGTTATTTCTATGTACAGAATATTGCAACGGATAAGGATGGCAATGTATATGTGACATATGATAACAAGCTGTATGTAGTAGACGGTAATGGCGCAATCAAGTTCAATATCGAATTTGACAACTGGATTAACGGAATGTTCACCTCATCTGATGGTCAGGTATATGTACAGTACTATAATGAGGAATATAATTCGGTGATTGCACCTGTTGATGTCAATACCAAGGCACTTGGCGATGTTCTTGAGAATATTCCGGGCAGTAACAATGGTTCACTTCAGATATATCCGGCAGCAGACGGCAAGTTCTATGTGGTAAGCTCGACTAAGATGTATCTGTATGATACGGCGACACAGACATCGGAGGAGATTCTTGACTGGCTTTCATGTGATATAAGCACCAACAGACTTTCGGGATTTGCAGTATTGGATGATGGTTCTATCGTAGCCGTATCTACAACCTACGATTATTCCGGAGAGAAAACCAAGACAACAATTGAGCTTGCGACAATAACCAAGGTTCCTGCAAGTTCAATTAAGCAGAAGAAGTCCGTAACTCTTGCGCTCATGACAATGGATTATGACATGCAGGAGAAGGTAATCAAGTTCAACAGAACGAATGAAGAGTACAGAATCAATATCAAGACATATGTAAATGATGATTTCTCTAACTATGAGGAGGCAAGAACACAGTTCCAGGCTGACGTTGCAGCAGGAACAGCGGGCGACTTCTTTATGGCAGACGGAAATATTAATGTAGATAATCTTATTGCAAAGGGAGCACTTGCAGACCTTTCGGATATGCTTGACAAGGATCCGGATGTGAGCAGAGATGACTTTATTCCTAATATACTTGACGTATTATCAAAGAATGGCAAGCTTTACAGCATCGCAGAGTCGTTCTATGTACAGACACTCGCAGGTAAGGTATCAGATGTGGGTACGGGAAAGAGCTGGACCTTCAAGGATGTTATGGAACTTGTAAAGGCAAGACCGGAAGCAAGCCTTATGTCGTACACGACGAAAGAAAGTGGAATTAATACCATGGTTCAGTACGGCATGGACAGCTTCTATAACAGTGAGACAGGTGAGTGCAGCTTCAACTCGGATGACTTCATAGCTTTGCTTGAGCTGTGTAATACATTCCCTGAGGAGATTAATTATGATTCCGATTCCAATATGAGTACGGCATCAGCCTTAAGAACGGGCAAAACACTTCTTACAGGGATATATATGTCCGACTTTAATGATATCCAGCTTTATGAGGCACTTTACGGAGAGCCTGTCAACTTCATAGGGTATCCGACTAACAGTGGTTCAGGCTCTGTTGTGAACTTCGAAAACCGTTTCTGTGTAGCTGCTAAGTCCAAGAATAAGGATGCTGCATGGGCATTCATCCGTCAGTTCGTTATTCCTGAGGCACAGAGTAATCTGGAGTGGAGATTCCCTATCAATAAGGCTGCATTCGAGCAGATGATTACTGATGCAATGAAGGAAGACACTGATAATGGCGGTATATGGTACTATGATGACGTTGAGGTAAAAATCGGAGCACTTACCGAGGCACAGGCACAGACAGCCAGAGATATTGTGTATGGCGTGACATCAGAGGCAACATATGATCAACAGCTTCTCAATATTATCACTGAGGAGGCGGCTTACTACTTCAGTGGGGAGAAGAGCGCAAGCGAGGTAGCGGGAATTATCCAGTCAAGAGCACAGCTCTATATCGATGAGAACCGTTAAGCATACGATATTCCGATTGGGGCAGGTTATGAGTATGAAGAAAAAATCAAAGGAGCTCAAGCTCCCAAAAGAGAAAAAAGGGACTCCTGCGCAGGTAAAGCGCAGGAGAAAGCTCGGCAGACATACGATGGCACCGTTTTTGGCACCAAGTATTATAGGAGTTGCTCTGTTCTTTCTCCTTCCGTTCCTTGTGGTTATCTTTTATTCGTTCGTGGATAATCCGGTGACGAAGGAGTGGGTATGGTTTGATAACTTTGTGAGGCTTGTAAAGAACAACTCGTTCAAGAGAGCTGTCAGGAACACGGCGGTATTCACGGGCATAGCGGTTCCGCTTGCGGTTGTGCTGTCGCTGCTTCTTGCGATAATACTTGACCAGAAGATTCCGGGCAAGAGCCAGTTTCGAACCTTCTTTTTAAGCCCGATGATGGTTCCGATTGCATCGGTGGTGCTTATATGGCAGGTTCTTTTCCACTATAACGGAGCGGTGAATGATTTTCTGTCGACCTTCGGCATAAGCCCTGTTGACTGGCTTAAGTCAGACTACGCGATGGTCGCGATAGTACCGCTGTATCTGTGGAAGAATCTTGGCTACAACATGATTCTTTTCATGGCGGCACTCGGAAATATACCGAGGGATATCATAGAGGTCGCGGAGCTTGAAAGTGCGAACTCATGGCAGATATTCTGGCATATTAAAATCAGATACCTGTCACCAACAATACTGTTCGTAACAATCATGTCAATCATAAGCTCGTTCAAGGTGTTCAGAGAGGTATACCTTCTGACGGGTGACCATCCTGTAACCAGCCTTTATATGCTGCAGCATTATATGAACAATATGTTCAAGTCACTTGACTATCAGAAGCTGTCAGCGGCGGCGATACTTATGTCACTTGTTATGATTGTACTTATAGGAGCATTATTCCTTATAGAGAATCATTTTGGAAAGGATGTGGAGGAATAATGGGAAAAGAAAAAAAGCAGCAGGAACATGGGCTGCATGGTATACATCATAAGAGGCGCAAGAGCCTTATAGTGCGTACAATATGCTTTATATTCGCTGCGAGCTTTGCGGTGATATTTCTCTTTCCGACGGTTGTGACAATAGCGAACTCATTCATGTCACAGTCGGAGATAAGTTCCAATTACGGAATGGTATTTTCCACCACGGACTCCGGTGCAAAGGCATACATAGCGGACAAGGTAAATATTAAGCTCATTCCGGATATGGTGAGCTTCAGCCAGTACTTTACGGTACTGCTAAAGAGCCCTTCCTATCTTCTCAAGTTTTGGAACTCCGTTATATTGGTAGTGCCGATTACGGTATTTCAGATTATAATTGCATGCCTTGCATCCTATGGATTTGCGAGATCAGAGGGAAAGCTTAAGGGAATAGTGTTCTTCGGATATATTATTCTCATGCTTATGCCTTATCAGGTTACACTTGTTCCTAACTATCTGGTGGCTGACTGGTTCCATATACTCAATACGAACTGGGCTATATGGCTTCCGGGTATCTTCTCACCATTCTCGGTATATCTGCTTACGAAGTATATGAAGCGAATACCGAAGGCACTGTTCGAGGCGGCACAGATTGATGGTGCAGGTGAGTGGCAGATGTTCCGCAAGATTGCGATGCCGATATGTAAGGGTGCGATATACTCATGTGCGATTCTTGTATTTATCGATTACTGGAACATGGTTGAACAGCCTCTTATCCTCTTTACGGATACGGAGAAATATCCGCTGTCAGTGTTCCTGTCTAAGATAAATGAAGGCGAAATCGGTCTGGCATTTGCAGTTGCAACTATATATATGATTCCGGGACTTCTGATTTTCCTGTACAGTGAGGAATATCTTGTCGAAGGTATCACATATCAGGGCGGAATTAAGGGATAATAAAAAAGAAAGGGTTAAAGCGATGAAAAAGCTGGAAGGAAACAGAAAAGACTGGATAAAAAATATCCTGATAATATTTCTTGTGGTGCTGCTGTTGCTCACATTTTTCTCTAACACAATTATGAATTATTCGCTTGCTGAGGTATCGAGTACATATATCACAAGCGGAAGCATATCAACAGCCATTCGCGGAACCGGAACCATTCAGTCGGTCGATCCGTACAATGTAACAATTTCAGAGGGACGTAAGGTTGAGAGCGTCAATGTAAGAAGAGGTGACACGGTAACCAAGGGTGATGTACTCTTCGTGCTTGAGGCAGGTGAGAGCACCGAGGTCACTGATGCCAAGAAGGCATATCAGGATCTGCTTGCAAGCTATGATGACGCAATAATCAAGGGCAATATAAGCAGCGATATTATCACGGCAGCCCAGAACAGGGACAATGATGTTATTGTTCAGAAGATGTCACGCTTAGAGCAGCTTGGCGAGACACTGAGACAGAAGAAGGCAGTTGTCGATGACATAAAGGCACAGATTGAAGTAGTGAATGCCGGAAGCGCCATCGTCGACGTATCGAGCGAGAAGGCACAGCTTGAGGCGGTTAATACGGCACTCTCAGCAGAGAAGGATAAGCTTGCCAAGTTCACTGAGCTTCAGACTAAGATAGACAGTCTTCTTGCAAGTGCATCTGCCGAGACAGATGAGGGCAAGAAGTGGAATTACATCAATCAGGCTGTAACAGCTACCAATGACAGGGATGCTCTTGGCACTCAGGCAGAGATAGAGGCTAATATTAAGTCCTATGAGAAGCAGGTTGAGACAATCAACAAGACAATAGAGGATAAGCAGGCAGCTCCTACCGAGGAAGCAAAGCAGCTCAACTACAAGCTCACACTTGCCAACAATGAGTACACTGAGGCACAGGAGGACTACGATAAGCTCTCATCCGAGATTGAGAATCAGAGAAGCCTTCAGAATCTCTTAGACCAGATAGATGAGGCTAAGAATAAGTATGAGACACTTGAGACCAAGGCAATCGGAACCGAGGTAACGGCTCCTGTCAGCGGTACAATCACGGCAGTCAATGTTGTCGCAGGTGAGAAGGTTGATAAGGATGCCACAATGGCTACCATTCAGCTCTCAGGCAAGGATTATACGCTTGAGATGACTGTTACCAAGGAACAGGCTGCAAGAATCAAGGTCGGCGATATAGGTCAGGCATCCAACTCATGGTATTACAGCGACATGACACTCACGGTATCAGCAATTAAGAACGATACCACGAATCCTTCATCCGGCAACAGAATAGTTGTGTTCACGGTTACGGGTTCAGATATCAATGTAGGTCAGTCGGTAACCGTAAGCGTGGGTGATAAGTCAGCCAACTATGACATGATTGTACCGAACACGGCTATCCGTGAGGATAAGAACGGTACTTATATATTGGTTATAACATCCAAGAGCACACCTCTCGGCAACAGATATACTGCTACCCGTGTTGATGTGACCAAGCTGGCATCGGATGATACCAACACGGCTATCTCATGCGGACTTCAGGGCTATGAGAGCGTAATCACAACGGCTACTAAGCCGGTATCGGCAGGAGATTTGGTGCGTCTGCCTAAATAATAGGAGGATATGATGACAAGGCCTAATGTAAAATTGACAAAAAAACAGCTTGTGCTTCTGGTCATCATTGCAGTCGGTCTGATTGTATTCGGTATTTTATCGGCTGTGGCTGGTGCTGTTGCGAGAACTCAGACAACACAGTACTCGGCAAAGTATTGGGATGCAGACGGACGATATTCAATGGTAAGTGTATTTCTTCCTAAGGATGGTAAGCTTACACAGAATAAAATACAGCAGCTTGAGTACACACTGGATCAGCAGCTTGTCAAGGAAGCCATGGAGTCTCCGGCTGACAATGCGAGACTGTATGTGTCCGCTTACAGTATGAAGACGCAGATTACCGTATCGTCAACACGTTCGGGTTCGCAGAACTGTAATGCCTACGGAGTCGGGGGAGATTTCTTCAGATTCCACAGCTATGAGCTTATCAGCGGAAGCTATCTGGTTGAGGACAGCCTGATGAAGGACTATGCGGTTCTTGACGAGGAGGCTGCATGGAAGATATTCGGTGCCATAGAGGTTGACGGAATGACATTCAAGTACAACGGTAAGGAATATACGGTTGTCGGTGTCGTGAAGCCGGAGGACGGCTATAAGGCAAAGGAAGGCGGAGCTGAATCAGGAACGGTATTCATGCCGATAACTGAGCTTGAGGGCAGTGCTGACTGTTATGAAATTATATTCCCTAACCCGGTATCGGGATTTGCGGTAAAGCAGGTTACGAGTGCGTTCACTTCAACCGGATACAGCGAGGACGATATAAGGATTGTCAATAACTCTGAGCGTTACGGATTCGTCAATTCCGCGAAGAGAGTGCTTAAGTGGACGGAGAAGGGAATGTCATTTAAGGAACTGAGCTATCCTTATTGGGAGAACAGCGCTATTGCTGTGGAGAATATATATGACGTGTTCACACTGTTCAGAATTATATTCATTGTTCCTCCGATAGTTATAGTGGTGGTATCGGTGATATGCTTTCACCCGTTCCACAGGCTTAAGCTTCTTGTTCTCAGGATTGTGGAGCATTTCAGAAAATAAGCGTATATATGAAAAGTCGACACGGTGTTATCGCTGTGTCGGCTTTTTTGTCTTTTCAACAGTGAAATATTGTGATAGAATATTAAGACTAAAACGATTAGATGTCGGGACAGAATATTTTGCCGGGAGAAGGATGTATGACGCAGAGAAAGGATTATATATACTGTATAATATCGGTTATTACAGGAATAATTATTTTTGCCGTGTTCGGAATCAATAAGAGAGTTACCTTCTGTGATGAAATATATACTTATATGATAACTAATTCGCCTAACGGGGCGTACAGCTTTGCCGATGCGCAGTGGTATACGAGGGATGAGGTCAGGGATGTGCTTGCACACACCGCCAATGACAGCGTGTGGCAGATGATATGGAATGTCAAGGGAGACCCGCATCCGCCGCTCTATTACGGATTCATATATATAGCCTCGGTGATAAGCGGAGGGAGCCTGTCGGTATGGGTGGCACTGTCCGTGAATGCGGTAATGTATATCGCTTCGATAATTCTGTTCTGGCTTACGGTATATGAATTATTCAAGAAGCCTGTTACGGCGATGGCAGCGACGATGGTGTACTCGCTGAATGCCGGGATAATCGGGGACGCAATGCTGTTGAGAATGTATATGCAGTTCACGTTTTTTGTTATCGCCTTTGCGTATTTTACGCTTAGGCTGTACAGGAATAAGGACGCACTCAGGTATTATATAATTCTTGGAATTATCACGGCGTGCGGATTTTTGACCCAGTACTATTTCTGCTTTATAGCGATAATATTTTTCGCCGTGTGGTGCATATATAATCTTGTGAAAAAGAAATATTCCCGAATTGTGAAGTATCTTGCAAGTATGATAGGTGCAGTTGCGGTTGATACGATAATATGGAGATATTGGATAAGCACCATGCTTAACAATACCAATTCGGATATTATAAAAGAGAATGCACTTAATTTTTCCAATATATTCGTAAGTCTTTATAAGGGAATCATGACGGTGCAGCTTGTCATATTCCAAAAATGGTATGCGGCGGGCATGGTATTCACTGTAATAGTCGTGCTTGCGGCACTGCTCTCCAAGCGTGCGGCGGAAAGATACCCGGACATAAGGCTGTATGTGGGGACACTTGCGCTTGGCGTGTACCTGTATGCTGCGATAGTGTATTATCTCACTCCTTCGTACCTGATGTCGGGGCGTTATTTTTACGCGGCGGCAGCACTTGAGCTGCTTCTTATCGCCGTGTGCGTGTGTGCTCTTGTGCAGACATATATGTCAGAGTACAAGGCAGGAAGAATCGGCATGGCGGTGTTAGGAGCAGGCTTTATGGCACTGGATATTCTGATTTTTGTATTCGGCTACGGAATAGACTATTATTCTGATGCTGATGAATATGACAGCCAGAAGAATGTGCTGGAGCAGTATGCAGATATCCCATGGATATTGTGCGGTGATGAGAACTGGCAGATGTCTGCCAATTATTATGATTACACCATACCGAATATCATTATGAGAATTACGGACAATAGTGAGTGCAGGAAGGATGAGGTGCTTGAAAATGCCGAGAGATTTTTGGTGATTGCGCCGACGGATGAGAATGACTGGGGCGTTGACACAGCGTTGTATTATTATATAGGCTGCACCGGAAGATTCGTAGGCGGCAGCGAGGTCCTTATGAAGAGGAATGGTTTGACATATTATATAGCTTATGCTGAAAAATAAAAGGAGAGAACAATTATGAAGATGAACAAATCAAAGGTTGCAATTGTAGGCTGTGGTCTTGTCGGTTCAACAACGGCATTCAGCCTTGTGACACAGGGCGTTGTCGATGAGGTGCTCATGATTGACATTAATAAGGAGAGAGCTTACGGAGAGAAGCTTGACCTTCATGACAGTATAGAGTACCTTAACAGAAATGTAAAAGTAACCAACGGCGACTATTCGGACTGCTCGGATGCGGATATTGTGGTAATCACTGCGGGCGCACCTCCGAAGCCGGGACAGAGCAGACTTGACACACTTGAAATGACTGCCAAGATATGCCAGTCCATTGTGGCACCTATTATGGAGAGCGGCTTTGACGGAATATTCCTTATCGTTTCGAACCCGGTTGATATCATTTCACATTATGTAAAGAAGCTGTCAGGTCTTCCGAAGAATCAGGTAATAGGTACGGGAACCGCTATTGATTCAGCAAGACTTAAGACCTTCATAGGTGAGCTTGTCAAGGTAGACCCGAGAAGCGTACATGCTTACTCGATGGGAGAGCACGGAGATTCGCAGATGGTTCCTTGGTCGGTTGTAACTGTTGCGGGCAAGCCTTTTTATGATGTCATTGCGGACAACAAGAGTCTTGTCGGTGATGTTGACCTTGATGAGCTTGTACACAAGACGACAAGGGAGGGCTGGGAGATTCTTGAGCGCAAGGGTACGACCTATTACGGAATCGCCACGGCGGCAGTTGCCATCATCAAGGCAATCATGAATGATGAGAATAAAATTATTCCGGTATCCACTTATCTTGAGGGCGAGTACGGCGAGACAGATGTGTATGCCGGCGTACCGACGGTTCTCAACAGACATGGAGCTTATGATGTGCTCGAGATTCATATGTCACCTAGCGAGCTTGCAAGATTCAAGGATTCGGCAAGGGTGATAAGAGAATATACCAATAAGATAATGGAGTACTAGAACGGACATGGCAAAATTATATTTTAAATATGGGGCAATGGGAAGCTCTAAGACAGCTAATGCACTTATAACGAAGTTCAACTATGAGGAGCGCGGCATGAAGGTATGGCTGTTAAAGCCGGCGACTGACGACCGTGACGGCAAGGATATAATAAAGAGCCGTATAGGGCTTGCGTGCCGCTGCTTTGTCGTGACACCTGATACCAATATAGTGCATGAGTATGAGAAGCTTCCGGAGTATGATGCGGTGATAGTCGATGAGGCGCAGTTCCTTACGCCGGAGCAGATAGATGAGCTCAGATACATTGTTGACAATAAGGGGATTCCGGTGCTGTGCTTCGGGCTGAGAACCGATTTCCTCACACATGTATTTCCGGGAAGCCTCAGACTTCTTGAGATTGCCGATTCCATCAGCGAGATTAAGACGATATGCCGCTGCGGCTCGAAGGCTACCGTCAATGCGCGTATCGATGAGAACGGCAACGTGATAACCGACGGAGAACAAGTGCTCATAGGCGGAAATGACAGCTATGAGGCAATGTGCTATTCATGTTATATGAAAAAAATAAAGAACAACAAGGAGAAGTAAAATGGATATTAAAGAGATTCTTGCAAAGGTAGACCATACAGTACTTGGTCAGACAGCAACATGGGAGGAGATTAAGGGACTCTGTGACGACGGAATGAAGTATGAGACCGCTTCCGTATGTATTCCGCCAAGCTATGTAAAGCAGGCAGCAGAGTATATTAAGAGTGTGAACGGACACCTTAAGGTATGTACCGTTATCGGTTTCCCTAACGGCTATAACACCACTGCCGTTAAGTGCTTTGAGGCTGAGACAGCGGTGAACGAGGGCGCAGATGAGATTGATATGGTAATCAATATAGGCTGGGTTAAGGACGGTCTGTATGATAAGGTGTTAGATGAGATTAAGCAGATTAAGGCTGCATGCCACGGAAAGCTCCTTAAGGTTATCATCGAGACCTGCCTTCTCACGGATGAGGAAAAGATTAAGCTCTGCAAGGTGGTATCTGAGTCGGGCGCAGAATATATTAAGACATCAACAGGATTTTCCAAGGCGGGAGCAACCTTTGCCGATGTTGAGCTCATGGCAAAGAATGTTGACGGAATACTTGTCAAGGCAGCGGGCGGAATAAGCTCAATCGCCGATGCTGAGAAGTTCATCGAGCTTGGTGCATCAAGACTTGGAACAAGCAGAATCGTTAAGCTTGTGAAGGCTGAAAGTGCGGATAACCAGACTTACTAGGAAAGGGTGTTACGGATGACGGAGGAAGAACATTTACAATTAATAGAGGGCAAGCTGGAGACAGCGATAGAGGGAATTAAGGAAGAGATGAAGCTGAACGACAAGGATATAGCGCAGCTTCAGGAACTCTACTGGGAGAATTACAGTGACTTTGATGAGTACGGCTATGAGGAGTATGAGAACCGTCAGCAGATGTTCAACCATGCCAATTTCAGAAGCCGCAACATGAAGACACTGCACATGTATAAAAGAATGCAGGATTCACCTTATTTTGCAAGGGTTGACTTCGTGTTCGACGGGGAGGATGAGCCGGAATGCTGTTATATAGGTATCGGCAACTTTGCTGAGGGCAAGGGAACCGTGCCGCTTATATATGACTGGCGTGCCCCGATATCAAGCCTTTTCTACGACTATGATGCGGGAAGAGCATCCTATGAGGCACCTGCCGGAACCGTAGAGGGTGAGATTGTCAAAAAGTATCAGTATAAGATAAAGAAGGGCAAGTTGATCTATGCGGTGGAGAGCGATATTAAGATTGATGACGATATCCTAAAGCAGGCTCTGTCCATGAATGCGGATGCGAGACTTAAGAACATAGTAAGCACGATTCAGAAGGAGCAGAATTCCATAATAAGAAATGAGAAGGACAGAATCCTTATCGTGCAGGGTGGAGCGGGTTCAGGCAAGACCTCCGTGGCACTTCACAGAATAGCGTATCTTCTGTACCGCCACCGCAATGACCTTATGGCATCACAGGTTCTTATTCTCTCACCGAATGATGTGTTCTCGGACTATATTTCACATATTCTGCCGGAGCTCGGTGAGGAGAATATAAGCGAGATGACCTTTGATGACTTCGCGGCGAAGGAACTCTCGGACGTAGCGGCTTGTGAGAGGCATTATGATTTCCTTGAGGACGTTCTTGTGCATGAGGAGGGTGAGCCGGAGTATTCAAGGAAACGTCAGGAGAAGCTCTCGGCACGTTCCTGCAAGAGCTTTGCCGAGGCGATTAATGCCTTCGTGTTCTCTCTCGAGTATGAGCTGATGGATTTTAAGAACATTAAGTATAAGAAGCTTGAGAGGGATGCGGACAGCATTGCCGATCTATTCTACAACAAGCTCCCGGATATTCCTCTTTTCAAGAGAATGGATGCGGTGTGCGAGTATGTTGTGGATGAGTACACGACTCTTACCGGACATGAGCTTGATGATATTGAATCAGCGATAGTTAAAGATAAGTTCGCTGCACAGTACCGCACAAGGGATATTTTTACACTGTACAACGAGTTCCTTGAGAGCATAGGCGAGGAGCCTGTCGCCGTTGCCGAGAATGAGAGAAGAAGAGTGGGCTACGAGGATGTGTATGCCATGCTCTACCTCAAGTATCTTCTGTGGGGCGTAAGCCAGGGCAGACAGATTAAGCATCTTATCATTGACGAGATGCAGGACTACTCGTATATGCAGTACTGCATCATAGGCTGGGTATTCAAGTGTCCTATGACCATTCTCGGCGATAAGGAGCAGTCGGTCGATTCGGAGAAATCGGATGTGCTCAACTTCCTGCCGGAGATTCTCGGAAAGGATTCCAAGAGGATAGTGCTTCAAAAGAGCTATCGTTCGACGGTCGAGATTACCGATTATGCTGCTGCAATAGCGGGAATTGACGGAATTGACGGAATAGACAGGCATGGAAATGCCCCATCCCAGCTGATGTTTGCGGATGAAAATAAGATGTACGCCGCACTTGCCGACAAGATTGACAATGAGTTATCCACAGGCGAATATGAGACAATAGCCATTCTGTGCAAAACTCAGGTGGAGGCGGAGTACGTTGGGGATAAGCTTCTTGAAAATATCAGAGAGACAGAGGATGATGAGGAGAGCTTCAAGGTGACGGTGCTCAACAAGAATACCGACCGGTTCAAGACGGGAGTTGTCGTTGCACCATACTATCTTGCGAAGGGCTTAGAGTTCGACAGCGTCCACATAGTGAACGCTGACAGAGCACATTATAATTCAGATTATCATAAGCAGCTTCTCTATATCGGAGCTACAAGAGCGCTCCACGCGCTCGACTTCTACGGAGTAGGAGAAGCATGTGAATTGCTGCCGTAATACTGTGGTATGCAGTATGACAGCAGTAATTCACGGCAGCTGTGACTATTCAGTCCATATACATTCTTTCCGATAGTACATGGCGAGGTGTGCATTGTGCCAGTCGCCAGGGTCGTCGGTTATGTCGGAATGGAATATCGGAGCAGGGCACTTTGTGAGTGCCGGAACGGTCACGAACTGCTCATCATCGCCGATGCTTCTTAAGTATTCATCACGCGCGGTAAGCTCTGCATCATAGGTGCGTGCGTCACCGCTTATGAGTGAGAGCGTGGCTGAGGCGGACAGCGGAAGATTGCTGAAGCCGGCATCACCGCTCTTATACTCTGTCTCACCGACTTCAATGCTGCCTACACAGGCGATAACAAATGAACAGATACAGATGGCAAGTGCTGTGTATATACGCTTGCCGTCTTTTTTTATTTTTCCGAAAAATGCGGTGACAGCCTTCAAAAAATCGGAGCTCCCGCATCGTTTTCCAAGCCATCCGAGAAAGTATATCAGGTTAAAGGCTATGAAGGCGTAGGCGGCAAAAAATATTATGTTCATCATTCTGTACGGCATGCGCAGCCCCTGTGCGTAGAACACGGGCGTTCCCATCGAGCAGTAGAGCCCGAAGGTGAATACAAGCACGAGAAGCGGGTATCGGAAGCTGAAATTAGTTCTGTATGCGATAGCGTAAAACACGGGTATCATGCATATGAAAAATACAAGGCACGGCGCATTCAATACCTTGGCGACACTGTATCCGCCGAAGGCGAAGGTGTATATAAAGGTCTTTACGATACCTGTGCTTCCGCCGACAGATGCCTGTCTGATGGCATTACCGGGTGCAGTCATGCTTATGAACAGTCCTGCCATGGCTGCCACGGCGATTATAATATAAGCCGGTACATGGTATCTGCGGATGACGGTATTCTTCTTAAGAATAACGCAGTATATTGCCGCTCCGGCTGTAAGCGCGAGAATGATGCACATGAACAGCGCAGTCGCATAGTTGCTTCCGCCGATAAGAAGGGCAAGTATTCCCGAAATTATCGTGAGCACGGCTGTCGCCGCAGGTGAGGCGGTTCGCATCCTTATGAGGAGCGCAAACAATAACAGCATAAGACTGTAAAAAAATGTGTAATATATGGCACCATTATACCAGTAGAAGGAATCGCTCGGCGTATTGCACAGCTGCATTGACACGAAGGTGACTGCGAGAGCAATTATTCCTGCACGGCAACCGTCGGTGCGGAATACCCTTTTGAACACAGTGTAAAAGAAAAATATTGAGCATGCGGCAAAAGAGCTTATGAGAATGAGCGGTGCAATAAAGTAGTACTGCTCTCCGAAGATTCCCGGCTGTAATCTCATAAGGAATATGGCTGAAAAGTTTCCCTGCCATATATTATAGGTGTTAATCATCTCGCCAAATGAGCTTGATACAACCGAGGCGACGGAATGAGTGTCGTTCCATACTTTGACTGTTTCCGTGCCGTAGTAGTAATCGTCGACGCTCGGGTGGGCGTAAAAGCCGATGATGTAGAGCGGGATGAGGGATATTATAAAGAATGCGAGTATTATAAAAAATACCGTGCGCGGTGTGCGTGATTTCATGTGGGGGAGCTCCTTTTCAAAAGTTGTGTAGTGATTAATGTGGCAGGATATTTTATTTCATTTCTTAAGTGTATGACGTATTATATTTATACATTTCGGCTCCGTTGTACGAAGCAAGTTGTTCTAAGTGCTCTGAGAAATATGCTGCTGGGAGCCGCCACCGAAGCAAAGCATACGTCCTGTATGCGTTGCTTCTAAGCCGGCATCCGTGCCGGCTTTGGCTGGGATGTGCGCAGAGCACCAAGAACAACTACGCTTCTCCCAAAAGTTGCGAAATGTATAAATATAATATGTCATACACGGTTAAGCTTGGACAGACAAGCTGCCATATTAATCTTTCTAAGTTAAAGCGGTATTATGCCACGTTGTATTTTATTATGGTAAAGCTTATTAGCGGGGATTATACCCTCCTGCTATTTATAACAGCACAGAGCGCGGTATGTCAAGAGAAGAAAATAAAGTCATGACCACCCTGCGATTTAACGATAGTTTTAGCAGGGGGTCATGACTTTATTTTCTGATTGTATTAATATGATTCAGTGTCCTACGCACTCATTTTAGCATACATCTTCTTCGCAACGAGAATAAGCACTATCGCTGACGTTCGTGCCGCCATTGCCGTTCATATCCGGAGGGGTCATGTCACCATTGCCGTTCATGTCAGGAGGAGTCATGCCGTTGTTATCGCCGTTCATGTCGGGAGGAGTCATGCCGCTGTTATCGCCGTTCATGTCGGGAGGAGTCATGCCGCTGTTGTCGCCGTTCATGTCAGGAGGAGTCATATCGCTGCTGTCGTTGTTTCTGTCAGGTCTCTGACCGCCCATGCCGCCGTTGCCGTCAGGACGATTTCCACCCATACCGCCGCCGTTGCCGCCAGGGAAGCCGCCCATTCCCATGCCGCTTCCGTATACAAGGCTGTCCATGGTAACAGTTGTTTCATAATCACCTGCCTTGATGGTGTAGGTGCTGCCCGCGGTTATATCAGGTGTGCTTATGACTACGCTGCTGTAAGTCTTATTCGATGTCCATGAGACAAGCACGCTGCCGGACTCATCGGAGAGGCTTATTGTGGTTCCTGCCGCCTGAGTTGAGAAGCTGACAAGGATTGTTCCCTGAGTGGAGTCAGAGCCCATATTCTGAGCCATGCCCGAAGCTCCGGCAGCCACCAGAACTCCGCCTGTGATTGAGCTTTCGCCGTCGTAGTCAATAGCACCGTCAGCACTTGACTCAGGACCGGATACATATATCTCACCGCCTGTTATATACAGGTTTCCGTTGGAATCTATTCCGTCACCGTCGGCATCTATGTTGATGATACCGCCGTTAATATAGATGCAGGCATCTGAGCCGGCTGAGAAATTGTCACCGCCAAAGAATCCGCCAAAGCCGCTTGAATCGTTGCCTCCGGCTGCATTGATACCATCATCTGATGCATTGATGCTTATTGTTCCGTCATTGACTGTGACAGTCAGACCTTCAAGACCCTCGTAGCAGTCATTTATGGCAATGTCACCGTTGTTTATAACAAGGTCATTGTCGGCGTGAAGTCCGTCGTCACCTGTTGTTATTGTGAAGGTTCCGCCGTTGATGGTCATATCCGAGTTGGTGTGAAGGGCATCATCGACAGTGCTGATGACATATGTTCCGGCATTTACCGTGAGAGAACCGGAGGCCTTAAGTCCCTTGGTGCTTGTGTCGCTGTCGTCATTGTCGGTTGTGATATCGAAGGTGCCGTTATCAACAAGAAGATATCCGCTTGCGCTTACGCCGTCGCCCTCGGCATCAATATCGAAGCTGCCACCCGCAATATATACATTGCCAAGCTCGGTATCCTCATCGTTGTCTGCATGTATTCCGTCCTTTCCGGAGATAATTGTGAAGCTTCCGTCGGCAATTCTTATGCTGTCCTTGGCGGAGAGACCGTGGCTTGCGGCAGTGATAACGTATGTACCGCTTGTGATCACGAGGTCATCCTTGGATACAATGCCATGTCCCGCTGCTGCGTTCACGGTAAGTGTACCGTTTCCGTTGAGAGTAAGGTCGGACTTGGAAAATATGACGGAGTCAATATTGTTGTCATCAATGGCGGCATATTCGCCCCCGTTGGAAAGTGTGTTGGATGAGCCTGAGGCGAGAGTTATGAACACCTTGTCTGCCTTGCATACATATATAGCGGCTGATGTGCTGCTGTTGATATTTACGCCGTCAAGAACAAGCTGTATTTTGGCACTTTTATCGGCATCCACAATTATCATGCCGTCGGTTAATGTGCCTGAGAGTATATAGGTTCCGTCCTCGGTGATGGTGGCTGTTGAGCCGTTAATTGTCACGGAATCGGAGCTGCTGGTTATGCTGTCACCGTTTAAGGTGAGCTTTACACTTGTGCTCTCGTCATAGCCCACCTCCTTGTCACGGTTCGTGAACATATCAGAGGTATCAACAACCGTCGCTGATGTGGATACGGATGTGGAACCTGTCTGAGAGGCACTTGATGAGCTTATTGAAGATGAACTCTCCGCTGTGGAGCTGCTTATGCCGTCAGAGCTGTCCGCATTGCTGCATCCCGTAAAAAGCATTGCGGTTATAAGAGCAGCTGATAAAATTTTAGTTACTTTCTTTATATTAATCATGATGATTCTCCTTCCTGATGAGTGATAATGTATGTTGAACGGTATATATTAAATATTTGCCATTCTCATTGACATGAAGCTTTTACAGCATCATTCCCTCATTGCTCTGCTTAGACACCGTAATCTCAAGGTTTCCGTTTCTGCAGCGAAGCTTATTAATCATTTCCTTTAAGGATGCATTCTTTAAGAGGGTGATATTGTATGTAAGACGGAACATGCTTCCCATGTTGGTAGTCTTGACCTGAGTGAGCTCGTATTCTGACAGGTAATCCTTAAAGATTTCATCGAATACCTCGTCATAGTCCAAATCCTCAGGTATTGTGATGTGAAGAGTCTTGTAAAGGTCGCCCTTGTACTTGCTTTTTCTCTCAATTTCTGAGTAGACAATGAATATCACTGCCATTATTACCGAAAAAAGTATTGCATATGCAAGGTAGCCCATTCCTGTGATAAGTCCGGCAGCCATCGCTAGGAATATCGCACCGATTTCCTTTGCGGTGCCGGGAGCTGAACGGAAGCGGACAAGTGAGAAGGCTCCGGCTACTGCCACACCCGCACCGACATTTCCATTAACCATCATTATCACCATGCATACGGTGGCAGGAAGAAGGGTAAGTGTTACAACGAAGCTCTTAGAGCATCTTGTGCGGTATATATACATACCCGCAAAAATAAGTCCGATGAGAAGGGCGGTTCCGATGCAGAGAAAAAAGTCTGATACGGATATAACGCTTGTTAAGTCTGAGTCAAAAATACCTTTAAATAAATTGTTAAGCATAATAAATCTCTCCTAAATTCTTATTAATGTGCATCATGTCCTTGTAGGCTGCGCCGTACTTGGAAAATGAAGTCTTATATATTTTCTGTGACGTGAGGAAATCAGTCATCCACATCGGTATTCCGCCGGGTGTCTTGATTTCCATGAGTATCTGGTTCTTTCCGATTATCGGAGTTCCGTAGATGGCACTTGTCAGTGACACATCCTCATCCCTGTATAGGATATTCTCATCGAAGGTGACACGGAAGTCGCTTCCGTCCGTTGAGTAGAAGGCTTCGCGTTCATAGCTTAGGAACACCGCAGGTCTTAAGGTCTTGTAGTAATTGCAGAAGTAATTGATTTCGTCCGCTATCTGCGACTGCACCGGAAGGTCATGGTGCATAACCAGTGCATCCATGGTTTCGTCAAGCGGAAGAACCAGTCTTCTCTTGTATACGACCGACCTGTATTTTTTCTTGAGCTCCACGAATACATTGTCGCTTCCCGATACGTGGCTGTAACTTCTCACTCTGAGTTTTTCCTTATAAGGAGGTCCCTCGATGGAATGTCGCACAAGCCTGTAATTATCGGTATCAAAATAGATATTTCATATAGTCGTGTGTCCGTATTTGTCCAATTCCATATGACCTGCCATTATTTTAAGGAGAAGGTCATGCTGCTCTCTCGTCATGAGATATTTGAGCTCATATCGTTTGAATACGGTCTGTACTGCCATATAAATCACCTCTTTGAATTGTTGTTTGTTCTTTGTATGAGATGAGTTTAAGGCGTGAACCCTAAATCAACTTAAAATTTATTTAAAGTTTTTGTAAAATGCGGGAAATATTTTTTGCGGTGAAGATTGATGTCAAAACATAATGAATTTTACTAAGTATATAAATAATTATTTTATGCATATCGGCTCCGTTGTACGAGACTAAGATGCTCTAAGGGCTCTGCTACAGTGTATATACAACGCTTGCCGTCGATGCAAAGCATACATCCCTGTATGCCTGCATCTGAACCTGCATCCATGCAGGTTCCCGGCAGACAGCGAACAGAGCCCTAAGACCATCTAAGCCTCTCCCAAAGTCGCGCTATGCATAAATATAATTCCTTACACACACCAAGACATGTGAGCCTGTTTTGACATCAACATGGCTTAACAACAGATAATATATGGAACGAATATAAGCCACTCAAATCATGCTTGCAGGGCAGAGGGTTTCAGATTATTATATTGGTGAGGTTGTACGGAATATGTAGAGCGTCAAACAGGGTGGGAGAAGATTGGAAGGTATATTATGGTATATTCCTCACGGCACGACTTTGGGAGAAGCGTAGGTGTTCTTAGGACTATGCCGGCGACCCAGCCAAAATCAGCAAGGATGCTGATTTAGAAGCAATGCATACAGGGATGTATGCTTTGCTTCGGTGGCGGGAGTAGAAAAGACTTCATCATAGTCATTAGAACACCTTGCTTCGGACAATCGGAGCTGCTGTGAGGAATATACACATAATATGCCTTGATAAGCAGTAGTCTATTTGACGCAGAAAATATTGAACAGGAGGCACACATGAGACTTCTTCTTGCAGAGGACGAAAAATCATTGTCGAGAGCGGTTAAGGCTATACTTGAAAAGAATAATTTTTCCGTGGATGCGGTATATGACGGCGTGGAGGCGTTGGCGTACCTTGAGTCGGGGAATTATGATGCGGTCATAATGGATGTGATGATGCCGAAGATGGATGGAATAACGGCACTTAAGAAGCTTCGCGCGGCGGGAAACATGATTCCCGTGCTTATACTCACCGCGAAGGCGGAGATTGATGATAAGGTTGAAGGGCTTGACAGCGGTGCGAATGACTATCTCACGAAGCCTTTTGACGTTAAAGAGCTGCTCGCCCGTATAAGGGCTATGACGAGGAATGCGAATGCCAACGTGCACGCGGACTCCGCAATGCATGTCGGGAATATAACGCTCGACACGGCAAGCTATGAGCTGTCATCGCCTGCGGGCTCATATAAGCTCGCCAACAAGGAATACCAGATGATGGAGATGATGATGGCTAACCCTAAGCAGCTCATATCCACCGAGCGCTTTATGGAGAGAATATGGGGATATGACAGCGAGGCGGAAATCAACGTCGTGTGGGTGTATATATCGTATCTGCGACGGAAGCTCGATGCGCTCGGTGCGGATATACAGATAAAGGCTACGAGAAATGCGGGATATTCGCTTGAAGAGAAGAAATAGACCGCTGTGAGCGTATGAAGGAGGAAGGCTTATATGATTCGCAAATTAAGAAAAAAGCTTGTAGCCGTGGCAATGCTGTCGTTGTTCATAGTCCTTTTTATCATAATGGGAACGGTGAATATCACTAATTATGTGCGCATGGTCGATGATGCGGAGAGAACCATCACGATTCTTAAGGAGAACCACGGAACATTTCCCAAGCCGGGCGGCAGTGGGAACGGAATGCCGGGACACAATATGGATATGTTCAAGGGGATGTCCCCCGAGGCACCGTATGAGTCGAGATATTTTTCCGTGCTCATCGGCAGTGACGGCAATGTGAGCATGGTTGATACAGGTAAAATAGCGGGAACGGATACGGATCAGGCGGTTGATTATGCACAGAGAGTACTGGAAGCAGGGCGTATCTCGGGATTTACCGGGCAGTACAGGTATGGGGTACAGAGCACGGATGAAGGGGAGCTTGTGGTATTCTTATACTGTGGAAGAGAGCTTACTAACTTCCGTTCGGTGCTACTTATAAGTGTGGGAATATCGTTGGCGGGAATGCTTGCGGTGCTTCTGCTCCTGATATTTTTCTCGGGAAGAATAGTTAAGCCTGTCAGCGAGAGCTATGAGAAGCAGAAGCGGTTCATAACGGATGCCGGACATGAGATTAAGACACCGCTCACGATTATTGATGCGGATGCCGAGCTGGTGGGGCTGGACTGCGGCGAGAATGAATGGCTTGAGGATATCAAGAAGCAGACCAAGAGACTTACGGCACTCACCAACGACCTGATATATCTTGCCAAGATGGAGGAGGGCGGCACAGCCTCGGCAAAGATAGATTTTCCGTTGTCGGATGTGGTTTCAGAGACAGCGGATTCGTTCAGAGCGCGCGCGGTCAATGAAAATAAGGAGCTTGATATCAAGATACAGCCGGGATTATCATACTACGGTGATGAGAAGGCGATAAGACAGCTCATATCAATACTGGTCGATAATGCGGTAAAATATTCTGACGGAGCACAAGCAATAGAGGTGAGCCTGAACGCTGCCGGAGGCACCGCGAAGCAGGGAAGAATGGTAAAGCTTCAGGTATATAATTCCTGCGAGAGCATTGATACGGTGAGCGTGAAGCATCTGTTCGACAGATTTTACAGGGCGGAGCAGTCACGCAATTCACAGACAGGAGGCTATGGAATAGGCTTATCAGTTGCCAAGGCGGTCGTTGAGGCGCATAAGGGCAGAATAATGGCGGACTCGGCAGATGGAAAATCATTGAGAATTACAGTGATAATGTGATGTGCAGGAACGGTGCGGGGATTACTCACACAGGCCCGGAATATACAAAATAAAAGCACATGAGAACATCGGGAATAGATGTTTCCATGTGCTTTTAAAATGAAATCATATGTATATTTTATGATATGGATACCTGCGCGCGGTATTACTTATTGAGTCTGAGCATCTCGGTATAAGCTAAGAGGAATGGACCTACGCCCTTGGCATCATCCTTGACAACAGGCTCCGACATATAGTAGTCGAAGGTTCCGGAGCGCATCTGCTTACCGCCGAGACCTGCTACGAGGCATATTCCGTCAAGGTGCATCTCGCCGCTCTCGTCAGCGGAGAGGTACTTATTGCATACGCCGTTGAAAGCCTTGATGCCGTACTCACGATAGCTCTCAGGGAGATAACCGAGGCGGACACCCTTTAAGAGTGCGTATGCCATTATTGAACTTCCGCTTGTCTCAAGGTAGTTAGGCTCAAGCTTGCCGTAGTTGACAACCTGATACCACATACCGCTCTCATCCTGATACTTGAGCATCGATTCCATAAGCTCTGTGAAGGTGTTCTTAAGAAGCTCGGTATCTTTGCAGTCAGGGTCAGCCTTGTCGATGGTGTCAAGAAGTGCCATCGAATACCAGCCGAGCGCACGAAGCCAGAAGTTCTGTGACAATCCGGTCACAGGGTCGCACCAGAACATCTCGCGTGAGTGGTCATATGCGTGCTTGTAAAGTCCGGTTACAGGATCCTTCATGTTCTTTATTACGTTCTTGAACTGAAGGAATATATCGTCATAGTTCTTCTTGTTGTTGAAGCGTGTCTCATATTCCATGTAAAAAGGCTGGCACATATACAGACCGTCAAGCCATACCTGATTAGGGTAGATGTTCTTGTGCCAAAAGCTTCCCTCGGCTGTACGAGGCATAAGCTTAATCTGGCTGTATATTAGGTCGATTGCCTTGCGGTACTTCTCCCTGCCTGTGAGGTCGTATAGCTCAAAGAGTGTCTTACCTGCATTCACATTGTCGATGTTGAGCTCGGACACATCATAACCGTCGATTGTTCCGTCGTCGTGTACACGATAGTCGATAAATGCATCTGCAAAATCAAAGTATTCCTGCTTCCTGGTTATAGAGTACATCTCAAGAAGTGCCTTAATCATACATCCGTCAATATAATTCCATGTGGACTTAAGTCCCTGCATAATCTTTTCTATATTCCAAATAGGTCTGTCAGGTGTGCTCTTGGTGAGCAACTCTTCAATGTACCTGTCGATAACGCTGTAATCCATAAATTGTCCTCCATACTGATGCGATACTGTTAGCATTTTAATAATTATATAGGAAAAAATGTAATATTACAATGAGGAATTATACTTATTACACTACCTATTATAATAAGTGTGATTTCATAATAGTGATTTCTCCGTTCTTCGAACTCTCGAAATCACAACATCCATTCGCAAATCGGGCTATCGCCCTTATTGCTCATGTCTGTTTGCCCATCTGACAGATACGGTGCTCTGTCTGCAAGCAGCCATGCGCTATATCTGTCGATGAGCTTATTATGTCATATCAAAAGCTTTGATTTTTCCTTATTTTTCTCAATTATGCGGTTGAGCCTGCGGAACGGAATGGCACCCACAAGTCCGATAAAGAGTGACACAAGGATGTATATGGAAAGCTTGCCGATATATGTCCAGTAGTTGTTCTCATACAGTCCTGCTATTGCCTCCTTCATCGCGTTCATGCCGAACTGGAAAGGAAGGTAAGCATATATCTTGTGGAATACCTCCGGAAGTGTCTCGATAGGGAATGTACATCCGGCACCGGCAACCTGAATAACCATTACAACGACTGCGAGTGCTTCACCTATGTTGCCCATGGCAACCGTGAGCGAGTATATAAAAAGTGTGAATACGAAGCTGCACATTGCACCCGCGAACCAGAACATCATAGGGTGCTCGCACTGTATTCCTATGAAATGCAGGTCGCCGAGCACGGTAATCAAGGTCTGAAGCTGTCCTACAAGGAAGAAGAGTATATACCTTCCGAAGTAGGCATGGCGCGGACATATGCCGGTCGTTCCCGGTATCGGGTGAACCTTGACATGAACGATTGCAACAAGGATGAGTGCTCCTACCCATAAGGCGAGTACCGTGTAGAACGGTGCCATTGCTGAGCCGTAGTTCTCGATAGGATATACTCTTACCGTGTCAAGTGACACGGGAGCTGATGCAAAGTCGCCGAGGAGCTCAGGGTTGGTGTCCATGATTTCAATGAGCTTGTTATAGTTCTCGTTGTCTGCAAGCTCGGACATATTTCCGGTTAAGGTCTTGATATAATCGGAGAGTTCGGTGGCGAGTTCGAGAGTTGTGTCTAAGTTGGTATTGCCCTCTGTCAAGGTGTCAGAGTAGGTTGTCAATACTCTGTCCGTGCTGTTCATGTTAAGATTGAAGCCAGCCAGTGCATTCACGGTCGTGTTGAGTGCCGACTGTGCGCTGGTGATGGTCGAGCTTAACTGAGGCTTAACGGAGTTGGTGTATGTATTTCTCAATGTATTTATGTCATTGGAGCAGCGGTCAAGCTCTGACTGTATCTGCTTTATGAGGTCGTCGGTGTTGTACACAGCGATGGCGGATGCCTGACCTACGCGGTCGGAATCATCCTTGAGAACGTCGAACTGGCTGTTGATTATGGCAATCTGATTGTTGATATCTTCGTTGCCTTCCGCAGCTATGCCTGATACGGAGCTGTTAAATATATCCTTGGCATATGGTATCATGGTAGACACTGTGCCCATTCCGTTAAGCACTATCTTGGCTACTGCCTGTGCGGAGGAGAGATCACTGTTCACTATATTTGATATCATTGTGAGTGTGCTGTCTATCATGTCAAGACTTGAAAGCATCATGTCAGAGACCGTGTTGACGGTTGAGCTTGCATTGTTGACCATGGACTGCATACCGCTTAAGGATGCTTTGCTGCTGTCAAGCACTGTGCTCAGGCTTGGGAGCATAAGCTGTGTGGTTGCAATGATATTCTGTGCCGAATCCATTATTCCCTTAAAGGATGAGAGAATATTGATGTAGTTGTCCATATCCGCCGACAGCTCCGTGAGCTTCTCGGTCATGGTATCGGCAAGGCTCTCACCGTTGGAGTCGGTGGAGGATATAACATTGCCCGCCTTCATGGCAGATTCGGCGAGTGTGCTTATGAAGGTTGCATTAACCTGCTGTCTTACAGCCTTCTGAGCCTTCTGTGTTATCTTAGGGGCAATGGCATTCTTCTTGCCATTCTCATAGTAGATAATCTGAGGATGCTCCACATCACCGCTTATGAAGCTTACCATATCCTCTGAGAAGGTTGCCGGAATGACGAGGGCGGCGTAGTAGTCACCTGCCTCAACACCCTCGATGGTGGAGGCTGCGTCGTCTGTGAATACCCAGCCGATTGTATTGTTAGACCGGAGTGCCTCGACAACGGTAGCACCTATGTTGATTTCAAGACCGGATATCTCTGCACCTGCATCCTCCGATACAACGGCAACCTTTATATTGCCCGTTGAGCCTGGACCATATGGATCCCAGTTGGAAAATATGTTAAACCATGCATACAGTGAAGGAAGTATTGAAAGTCCGAGGATGATAACCACGGCGATAACGTTGGTGGATATTTTCTTCATATCATTGGTAAAGACTTTAAGTATCTTATTCATCAAAAACATCCTCCTTTACTTTCTTTTTTTCCTTCTTCTTTTTGTTCTTGCTCTTCTTGTCTTTTTTATCTTTATCTTTTTTCTTCTTGTTCTTCTTTTTGTTCTTATCCTTCTTGGAGGATTTCTTTTTCTTCTTATCCTTCTTAGCCTTGTCAGAGCCGTTATCATTTGAAGCGGTCTCTTCACTGAGGCTTTCCTTTACAACGTCGGTATCAATCTCAGGCACGAATTCGCTGTCCTCCACGCCGTCATCCTCATCATCTATGGCGACGGATGCCTTGGCGGATGCGATTATGTCGCGTGCCTCTGCCTTTACGCTTTCGAGCTTGTCATTCACGCTGTTGAGTCCGGATTCAAGAAGCGGAACAGGCTCGGCATCATTGCCGGTTATGGAATTGACGCGGTGCTGGAGGTTGTAGTCTCCGTATTCAACGACAATCAGGTAAGCGGATATGGCGAACAGGGATACTATCCACAGTATGAGCCATATGACCTTGTTACTATCGGTAATGAACATTAACGATAGGAATATCATAGGTATAATCAGAATACAGAGCAGTCCGATATGGATTCTCTTAAGATTCTGCTTATGAAGATTATCCTGAAAGTCGACCAGTTCGTCGTATAGGTCAGGGTTATTTGGCTGTCTATTCTTCATCTTTGACATGAGTTATCTCCTTATTATAATGTTTTACATCATTCCGGTATCTTCCATTCTCTCCTCCACGAAGTGGTTAATCTTCATGAAAGGAATACGAATGACAAGACCTATAACAAGTGCTGCGACCGCGAACAGCATAAGCTGCATAAGATTGGTCATATATGCTGTCCCGTACATTCCCGCCACGGTCTCTCGCATTGCGTTGATTGCATACGGGAATGGGAAAAAGATGTATATATTCTGATATACCTGCGGAAGCATCTCAATAGGGAAGGTTCCGCTTGAACCGGCAATCTGAAGTACCATTACAACAACGGCGAGAGCTTTTCCAAGGTCACCGAAGGAGATTGCGAGTGAATATATAAGCAGTGTAAAAGTAAAGCTTGCAAGCACGGCTACAAAGTAGAACAGCCATGGATGCAGTACCTGACTGTGGAGCAGGTGAATGTCTCCGAGCACGACAATCGCTGCCTGAATCTGTCCGAGCAGAAAGAAGGTGAGGTAACGCCCGAAGAACAGGTGTCTCGGCTTCACGTTCTCAAGTCCGTCCGCATCGGCATGTACCTTCACAAGTGATACAAGGAGCGTACCGCCAACCCAAAGGGCAAGTATCGTATAGAAAGGAGTCATACCTGAACCATAATTCTTTACCGGATATATCTCCTCAGTTACCATGTTGACAGGCTCGGCAAAGAATTCTCCGTAGGTCTCGGAATCTCCGCCAAGGAACTGTGTGACCATATCTATCTTATCGCTCTCGGAGGTGCTGTCCATCCAGTCAATCACGCTGTCAAGCTCGGTAATTACATTGCCTATTACCGTCTGAATCTGTGAGAGACTGTCGTTCGACTTATCAACGGTGGTCTCTACACCTGAGAGTATCTCGACTGCATCATTGAGAGCACTGTTTAAGTTGGTCATGATGCTGTTTACACTTGAAAGTGTCTGTGATATCGAGTCGTTGAGGCTTATAAGCTGCGGCTCGACGCTGTTGACATAGTTGCTGTTAAGGTCATCTATCTGATTCTTGCAGGAATCAATGGATGACTTAATGCTTGATACCAGACTGTCAACGGCCGCCTGGGTCAGGGTTCCGTTGCCGGCTGCCTGTGAGGTCAGTGCTGATATGGCATTGAGAAGCTGTGTTATAACCGTGTCGAGAACACCGAGGTCAGGTGTGCTTGTGGAGCCCGACTGTCCTGCGTAGTACTGGGCAACAAGAATCTTGAGGGTTCTCATCTGATTGCTGAGCTGTGTCATATCCGCGTTAAGCTGTGTCACGCTGTTGGAAAGCGCCTGTGCATCCTGTGCGAGGGTGGCATTGTCAAGAAGTGTTGATATATTGTCAAGAGCACTCGACATATCATCCAGTGTGGTCTTAAGCTGGCTGCTGAAGGTGTTGAGTGCATTCCTGCTGTTGGAGAAGGAAGCCTGTGCATTGCTGAGGCTTGTGGATGCGCTGCTTATACCTGCCGCGAGGTCGCTTATCTCCGAGCTTGTGTCGCTTAGGTTGTCGGTAAGCTGTGTATTGCCGTTGACTAACTGAGTAAGTGTATTGTTGTATGCCGTAAGATTGTCCTGAAGATTTACAAGCTTGTCGTGAAGTGTTGCAGTGCGTTCACCTTCCTTGATGTCATCCGATACGGTATTGGTCTCGGTAAATATCGTGCTCACAACTACCTCGATGAACTTGGTATTGATTGTCTGTTGAAGTGAGCCGACAGCCGTGTCCGTAATCTTGGTGGCAATGGCATTCTTCTTCTCGTTCTCATAATATGTAATTGAAGGGTGCTTGAAGTCTGTGTCGAATACCGTGTACATGCTCTCGGTAAAATCAGAGCCTATCGTGACACATGCGTAGTAGTCGCCGGCCTCGACGCCTGCTATCGCCTCCTCCAATGTATCGCATGCAATCCAGTCTATGCTGTTGTTGGTCTCTAACTCCTTGAGGACATCCGCACCCATATTCTTATAGGTGCCGTCGGAGAGTGTGTAGCCCGCATCGGCTGAGGCTATCGCAATCTTGATGTTGGATGTGCTGCCGTAAGGATCGTGGTTGGAGTAAATGTTAAACCACGCATACAGAGACGGCAGTATACATAGACCGAGTGCAATCACGAGGGCAAAGGGACTTCTTACAAGCCTCTTTAGGTCGCGGACAAAAATGGTAAGTGTGTTCTTCATGATTATATCCTTTCCTTTTACTGAGAGCTTACTTATTAAACAATGCTGATAATACGAATTACCTTAATTTTATTATAAAGGTTATATGCTTACAGTCAATGTGATATTGTAACAATATGTTTGCGGTCAACGTCCTTTATGATAGCATATATTACATAAATGACCAGTGGTCATTTCATAAAATTTTTATTAAATTTATTGTTTTCCCTATTTTCAACCGGTGTTTCGTACTATATGAATGAATAAAAAGTACCAGACAAAATATTTTTTGGGCTTGCATTTTTTATTTTTGTGAGTACAATATGTGAATGTATCAGCGAGTGCAGATGGCACTTGCATACTTTATAAAATTAAATAAAGAGAAAGGAGTGAGTTCATGGGAGATTTGAAGGAAAAGATAATGGAAGAGCTCAACTGCGAGACAGTCTTTACCATTCATATAGGAAGCTTTGACATTCCTATTGCTGAGTCGACGGTCATTACATGGGTCATCATGGCTATTCTGCTTGTACTGTGTATATTCCTGACAAGAGGACTTAAGGTTAAGAATGTAAGTAAGAGACAGCTTGTTGCTGAATCCATTGTCGGATGGCTTGAGAAATTCGTAATCGGAATGACAGGCGAAGAAGGAAAAGCTTTCGTACCATATCTGTGTTCAGTACTTCTGTACATAGGCTTTGCCAACCTGATTGGCCTGTGCGGAGTTAAGCCTCCAACGAAAGATCTCAACGTGACAGCAGCCCTTGCAATTATGAGCATAGTGCTTGTGCAGTATGCGGGAATACATAAGAAGGGCTTCAAGGGATGGCTTAAGAGCTTTACGCAGCCTATGGCGATTGTCACACCTATTAATATTCTTGAGTTATTCATCAAGCCGCTTTCACTTTGTATGCGACTTTTTGGTAACGTATTAGGTGCATTTGTTATTATGGAGCTGTTAAAGTCTCTGATTCCGGTTGTACTGCCGGTTCCATTCAGTTTTTATTTTGATATTTTTGACGGTTTAATTCAGGCATACGTTTTTGTATTTTTAACATCACTTTATATTAAGGAAGCAGTCGAAGAGTAGGGCTGCCATTAAAAAATCAACATGCCGCAGAGCGGCAGAACGGAGGAAAATATGGGAATTGCATTAGGAGCAGGAATTGCAGCATTAGCATGTATAGGAGCAGGTATCGGTATCGGTATCGCAGCAGGTAAGGCAACAGAGGCAGTCGCAAGACAGCCTGAGGCAGAGAGCAAGATCACAAAGCTTTTACTTTTAGGTGGTGCGCTTGCAGAGGCAACCGCTATTTACGGTTTCGTTGTAGCTATCCTTATTATCATCTTACTTGGTTAATCAGGTTAGAAAAAATATCAGATAAGGAGAGGATAGCATGTTAAGAATAGATATTAATCTGTTATTTACCGTTATCAACCTGATTATCATCTATGTAATCATTCGTAAGCTTTTATTCAAGCCGGTGAAGAACATCATCGCACAGCGTGAGGCTGAGATTAACAAGCAGTACGAGGATGCAAAGACGACAGAGGATAACGCCAATGCCTTAAAGGTTCAGTATGAGCAGGCTTTAAGCGGAGCAGAGACAGAGAAGGCTGCCGTTATAAGCGAGGCAAGAGTCAAGGCAGGAGCTGAGTATGACAGAATCGTGGCTGACGCTAAGACAGCGGCAGACAAGCTTATGGATGATGCCAGAAAGGAAGCAGTTAAGGAACAGGAGAAGACCATCAAGCAGGCTAAAGACCAGATTGAAGAGCTCGTCGTTGCAGCTACGGCAAAGGTTGTTGCATCGGGACAGGGCGAGGCCGCTGACAGGGAACTCTACAACCAATTTTTGACAAAGACGGGTGAAAACAAGTGATTAGTACAGCAAAAGATTATGCTAAGACATTGCGCGAACTGAACATTGCAGCGAACATAGTGGGACAGGCAGACGACATCTTCACTGCTGTACCGCAGATTGCAGAAGAATTTGCGAATCCTTCCATATCGCTTGCATCCAAGCACAATGTGATTGAGAAGGTCTTTCCGTTACAGATAAGAGATTTTTTAAAGCTTCTCTGTGACAATTCCGACACGGGTTTGTGGAAGGACATAGTTAAGGCTTATAGGGAGGCAGCTCCGGAACGCAAGGGTGAGTTCGTTGTCACACTCAAGTATGTGACTGCACCGAGCGACGAGCAGCTTCAGGGTATTAAGGATTTTGTGGCAAAGCAGTATAATACGACAGAGTTCACATTCGAACTTGAAGAGGACAAGAGCCTTGGCGGCGGCTTTGTCATTCAGGCGGGCAATGATGTATTCGATTGGAGTACAAGCGGCAGAATGAAGCAGTTCAAGGAGCAGCTTTCCAAGGCGGAAATCGGTGCATCAGCCAGCACGGAGAACATTATCTCCATATTAAAGAGTGAGATTGACAATTTTGAGCTTGAGGCTCAGGACAAGGAAGTCGGCGTGGTAAGCTATGTCGGCGATGGAATTGCCAATATCAACGGAATTGACCATGCAGCCTACGGCGAGATAGTTATATTCGACTGCGGTGTTAAGGGCATGGTTCAGGATGTAAGAAAAGATGAGATAGGCTGTATCCTCTTCGGACGTGATACAGAGATTAAGGAAGGCTCAAGAGTTGCCCGTACAGGCAAGAGAGCAGGTATTCCTGTCGGTGAAGGCTTCCTTGGAAGAATTATTGATGCACTTGGAGCACCTATCGACGGTGCAGGTGCGGTTAAGGAAGAGGGCTATCGTCCTATCGAGCAGCCGGCTCCTTCAATCGTAGACCGTAAGTCGGTATCCGTACCTCTTGAGACAGGTATTCTCGCAATCGACTCCATGTTCCCTATCGGACGCGGACAGAGAGAGCTTATCATCGGAGACCGTCAGACAGGTAAGACTTCAATCGCAGTTGATACAATATTAAACCAGAAGGGCAAGGATGTTGTCTGTGTATATGTAGCAATAGGCCAGAAGGCATCCACAATCGCCAAGCTTGTGAATACACTCAAGCAGCATGATGCAATGGATTATACAATCATCGTATCAGCTACGGCATCTGACCCGGCACCTCTTCAGTACATAGCTCCTTACTCAGGAACAGCTATGGCAGAGTACTTCATGCATCAGGGCAAGGACGTACTTATCGTATATGATGACCTCAGCAAGCACGCCGTTGCTTACAGAGCACTTTCACTCTTGCTTGAGCGTTCACCGGGACGTGAGGCTTATCCTGGAGATGTATTCTACTTACATTCAAGACTCCTTGAGCGTTCGGCCAGACTCTCTGATGAGCAGGGCGGCGGTTCAATAACTGCACTTCCTATCATTGAGACTCAGGCGGGTGATGTATCCGCATACATTCCTACGAATGTTATTTCCATCACCGACGGACAGATATTCCTTGAGAGTGACCTTTTCTTCTCAGGTATGAGACCTGCCGTTAATGTAGGTCTTTCCGTATCCCGTGTAGGTGGTGCGGCTCAGACTAAGGCGATGAAGAAGGCAGCAGGAAGTATTCGTATTGACCTTGCACAGTTCCGTGAGATGGAAGTGTTCACACAGTTCGCTTCCGACCTTGATAGTGCTACCAAGGAGCAGTTACAGCATGGACATGTGCTTATGGAGCTCTTAAAGCAGCCTCTTTGCAGACCGTTAAGCACGGCAGAGCAGGTTATCACACTCTGTGCAGCCAACGGCAAGGTTATGCTTCCACTTGAGCTTAAGCAGGTTAAGGATTTCCAGATGAAGCTTATTGATTATATCAGAGCAGAGCATCAGGAGATTATCACACAGATAGAGAACGGCGGCGTATTGGACGAGGAGCTTAATAAGGCTATCCTTGATGCTGCCAAGACCTTCAGGGATGAATATATGGCTAAGGAGGGATAAATCATGGCAAATGCACGTGAAATTCAAAGCCGAATGAAAAGCATTCAGGACACCATGAAAATCACTAACGCTATGTACATGATATCCTCCACCAAGCTCCGCAAGGCGAAGAAGAGTCTCGAGGAGACAGAGCCGTATTTCAACGCTCTGCGCAACATGGTATCCCGTGTTGTAAGACATCTTCCTGACGTAGAGAACCAGTATATGGATGTCAGACCGAACAAGCCTAAGGAAGACCGCATAAAGGGCTTCATAGTTGTGACGGCTGACAAGGGACTTGCAGGAGCATACAACCACAACGTTCTTAAAAAGGCGATGGAAGAGATTGAGCAGTGCAAGAACTACAAGCTCTTCGTGGTTGGCGAATTGGGAAGACAGTATTTTAAGAAGAAAAATATTCCTGTTGCGGAGCAGTTTCACTATACCGCACAGAATCCTTCGCTTCACAGAGCAAGAATTATCTGTGAGGAGGTTGTAGAGCAGTTCAAGGAGGGAGAGCTTGACGAGGTGTATGTTATCTACACATACATGAAGTCAAGCATATCGACAGAGGTTGATATGATTAATCTCCTTCCTATCACAAGGGACATGGCGATGCAGCATCAGATGGAAAAGCAGGGAGTATTCAATGAGGAGGTTGACCTTCAGCCTTCCCCTAATGCACTTCTTAACAATATTGTTCCGGATGTAATCATGGGCTATATCTACGGAGCGCTCATGGAGTCGTTCTGCAGCGAGCAGAATGCAAGAATGAGTGCGATGCAGGTGGCAAATGACAGTGCATCGGAGATGATTCGTAATCTGTCCATAGAGTACAACAGAGCCAGACAATCGATGATTACCCAGGAGATAACGGAGGTAATCGCCGGTGCTAAGGCTCAGAAAAAGAAGAAAAAGGCCAGAAAGGAGGTCATGTAAAGACATGAATACAGATGTTGTTAATACAGGAAAAATTGTTCAGGTCATGGGACCTGTTGTTGACGTTGTATTTGAGAACGGCGACCTTCCATGTATAAAGGATGCCTTAGAGGTAACATGCGAGGGCAAGCGTCTTGTTATGGAAGTTGCCCAGCACATCGGTGACAATACTGTCCGCTGTATCATGCTCGCAGCCAGCGAAGGTCTGTGCAGGGATATGGAAG
>CAKRIL010000002.1 GCA_934343915.1 uncultured Lachnospiraceae bacterium
ATGGTGCAGGGACTCATACAGACGCTTCTCGTCCGTCTGCCGTTTGCATACATTATGAGTATCCAGCCGAACGCCAGCCTGACCATGATTGGTCTTGCCGCTCCTGTTTCCACCACGGTCGGAATTGTGTTGAATGTCGGATTTTATCTGTACTTAAACCATAGGGAGCGCTCCCCTCGTCAGACGAATTCCATGGATTAACATTCAAATCCTCCCAATCAGCACCACAATACCTGCCGTCGCTGCCGCAACAACAAGATAAAGCACTGTGGCAGCGGTGCGCTTGGTGAGCACCGATTTGTAATAACAGCAACATATAACAGTATCTCCTTAAATTATTATGATTTTATCAATTCAGCCACAGATTTATTTGACTGTCTTTTACTTTCCCACTCAAGAACCTTGTCATGTATTTCAACCATGACTTTATATGAGTAATCAGTATCTTCATCCGATACATTCAAGAAATCATCACCCGGATACCTTGCATCAAAATAAAAATCAGTCAGTGTACTTAAAAACAATTCAGACTCACGGGACAAATGTATCTCGGACTTAATCGAATCATACAATCGCTTTAAATTATGTGAACGCAGTAAGTCACTGTTACTTCCTACATACTCAACAACATGCTTTAACAGTTTTTCACATACCTGTTGATACTGTGCAGTGATATTGTTGTTAAATCCCGGATGCCTGCTGACCAGCGCATATTCATAATCGTTGAGTGCGATTGACAGATAATTATTCTCCATACAGCTTTAACCTCCTATAATCTCTTTTAACTTCTTTCTGAAAAGCAGTAGTCGGCTGCTCGTAATTGTGTTTATATAATACGGCAAAATCACAGCCTATCTCATCGAGGTCACAACGTAGATTTGATAATACCATTTTTTCAGGCATAGTATCTACCAACATGGCAATATCAACGTCGCTTGTGATTTTATAATCCCCCCTTGCGGCACTTCCAAAAACGCCATACTCTATATACTTTATATCGTAAGAGTCGATTATTTTTATTGCCTTATTTATTTTTTCAAGCATCATTTGTTCGACGGAATTAAGACGATTAACCATGTATATATCTCCAAAGAAAAAATATGTTATCTGCACCACACATTATATGGATGGTGAACGATTTTATATTAACATACTTTACCATCCGATACAAATATAATATCCGCTTGTTTATGAGTTTAACAAAAAACAAGTCCGTGAATATAGCGATATTCACAGACCTGTTTGAAAGCTTATAATTTTGTCACTACCCCGTTCTTAAGCTCATACACATCCCCGTACTCTGGAAGGATACGCGTTCCTGCCTTTGAGGTATTGACCTGCTCAGGACGGAAGCTGTGAAGAGGTATGAGCGTCTTAGGCTCTATTGTGTCGAGCATTGTTCTTAAATAATATGGCTTAGCGTGTCCGCCAAGTCCCTTGAAATCATAAGCTATGCCGCACACCTCAAGGAATTCCTTCATTTTGGCAAATGACGGATCGTAGGCTCCGAGAGGGGCACCGTCCATGTGAATGTATCTTGATACCACATCCTTAAGGTCGGTAAGCTCATACATATCGGCATAGTCAAGCTGGAGAGCATACTTGGAAGGATTCTTTATGAGTTCCTCGCGGCTTACTGTCTTCCAGTCCGCAGGGATGCCCTCGCGGCAGATTCTTGGCTTGTTCTCTACGACAACGGAGCTGTCGCTGCATGCCTCATTGTAGGTCTGCTCGTATACGGCAATCTCATCCTCAGGATAGAATGCAGCCACATAGTCTGCCTGTACAGGGTCAAGGACAAGAGTCCTTCCGCTGTTCTTAAATGTATTAATCATGCGGTGTACGCGTTCAACATTTCTGTTGTACGGATTTACGACTATAAGACCGCTATCCGTCTTAGAAACAGCTTCAAGCTCTGACTGTAAGCCCTCCTCTGTTCTGTCAGGCTCAGCAGGCTTCTCAAGGGAGAGCATATCGATGTCATCGAAGCTTGCGGTAACGCCCTCTGTGATGACCACATCTGCTCCGTGGCAGGTCTTTCCGAACTCCTCGGAATATGACGGATGGAAGCCGTGGAAACGGTAATCGCCCGTGTAGCATATATTTCCGTCAGGTGTTGTGATTAAGAAGCCGCACGCGCCCACAACATCATGGTCGACAGGAACGCACTTTACCGTGATGTCACCGACGGTGAACTCGGCACCGTAATCTACGCCGATACAGTTAGGATGCTCTCTGTGCTCCACGTCGCCATTCTTGGCGAGCTGACGGTACAGCTTAAGTGAATCAGTGCTCATGTATACGGGAATGTCAGGATGAAGGCATCCGAGACCTCCCATGTGGTCAATGTGCATATGGGAAATCACAAAAAAACATTCCTTGCCAAGTTCGCCGTAAGGCACAAGCCCGGTCTTTTCGGCAGTATACTTGTCATAGATTCCGTCCGCAGGTGTGAGCATCCCGAGACGAATGTAGTCTACGGCAAAATCATCCCTTCTCTTGCGGATTTTTGCGTCCATGCGTCCTGCAACAGCGAATCCAAAGTCGAACATGCACTTAGTGCTCTCTGTCTCTACGGCAACAAAGGTACCGCCAATCTCTTTCAAACCATTAAAAAATGATAATTTTGTCATTTTCCGTAACCTCCATGATAATTTTAAAATAGCAAATTATTTTAACATAGGCAGCATATTTTGTAAATGTATATTTTGACAAAATAAGAGGGAGCCCATACGGACACCCTCTCCGGTTTCAGAATAAATCTTAAATTACTTCTGAAGAATATCGTTTACTGCCTTTACTAAAGCATCAAGTGCAGTCTGAGCATCAGCCTCATTGAGAATCTGCTCCTCTAATGTGTTGCTGACAGCCGTCATTACATCATAGCTGCCTTCAAATGCAGGCTGGCTTATGAAGTAAGCGGCCTGTGAGTAAGCTGCTACTGATGTAGGGTCAGTTGCCATGAACTGCTGATATGTCTCGGACTCATAAGCGGATGTTCTTACAGGAAGGTAACCTGTTGCCATAGCCCACTCTGTTGTTGCATCAGCACTTGTTAAGAACTTGAGGTACTCCCAAGCTGCCTTCTGCTTGTTGGTATCCTTTGAGAACATAACAATGTTAGTACCTGCTGCGTTAGCTGCCATCTCTGTATTGCTTGCAAGTGGCGCAACACCAAGCTCCCAGCCATCGGCTGTGATGTAGGAAGCACCTGTTGATGAACCAACGTAGGAAGCGATTAACTGGTTGCTGATTACGTTGGAGAAGTACTTGTCCTCACCGACAAGACGTGCATATCCGTTGTTGTAAAGGTTCATGATGAACTCTACAGTCTCAAGACCCTTCTCATTGTTGAATAAGGCACCGTTCTCATCAATGTAACCGCATCCGTTCTGGGCAAGCATAGCCTGGAACATTCCGGCAAGGTCATCCCAGCCGATAGTCTCTATGCCCTTCTCCTCCTTGATTATCTTAGCCTGCTCAAGAAGCTCATTCCAGGTAAGAGGAGCTGTTAAGTCAAGCTCATCGAACATAGTCTTGTTATAGAAAAGAACATAAGTACTCTTGTTGAATGGAACACCGCTGATAAATCCGAACTGGCTGTTCTCATCTCTGTAACCGGCTACGATATCATCCCAGTTGTCAAAATCATTAGCTACGAAATCATCAAGGTGAACAAGCTTATCTGAGTAAGATGATAACCAGTTGTTGTATGCCTGTGCAAGGTCAGGAAGTGTGTCAGCAGCAGCGTTAGCTGTAAGCTTAGAACTTAAATCCTTGTATGCACCCTGGTTTGTAAGGTTGACTGTTATGCCATATTCGTTCTCTGCATTGAACTTGTCAGTGAGAGCTTTAAGCTCCTCCTCCTGCTTGTTGCTCATTGCATGCCAGAACTCGATTGTACAAGCCTCAATACCTGTGCTGCCGTTTGTCTCGCCGGTGGACTCTGTTGTTGAGGATGTTGACTCGGTCTGTGGTGCATTGCTGCTTGTTGACTCTGTGTCATTTCCGCTCTTGTTGCATCCGGTAAGTGTTCCGAATGCCATTGTTGCTGTAAGTGCTACAGCAAGTGCTTTCTTGAGTTTCATTTCTTTTTCTCTCCTTTTTGTGTCTGAACAGAAATTATCCGTTCATTCTATTGCTTTCACAGGTAGTTATGGTACTACCCGGGGCAATCATTTGTCAATACAAAATGAGTAAATTTTATATATTGCCTGAGTAAAATCAGCTCTTAAGTTGTTCTTTAACTTTTGAGTCCACTCTGTGTTACACCCTCAATGATATACTTTCTTAAGAAGAGGTATACAATAATGATCGGCATAACCATGATTGTCGATGCTGCCATGATGAGCTCGTAGTTAGAGCCTGCCTCCGTCTGGAAACGAACGAGACCGTTGGAGATTACTCTCATGTTGGCATCGTTGGTTACAAGTAAAGGCCAGAGGAAGGAGTTCCAGCATCCGATAATGTTAAGTATTGCTATGGTTGTTATGGCACTCTTGTTCATAGGCACCATAATCTTCATCATATACTTGAAGTCGCTGCACTTGTCAACCTTCGCCGCAAGATATAACGACTCAGGCACCTGCGAGAAGAACTGTGTCAGCAGGTAGATGTAGAATACATTTGACATGTATGGAACAATCATAGCCTGATATGTGTCAATCCACTTTAACTTTGTTATAGTGATAAAGTTGGTGATGATTAACATCTCGCCCGGTATCATGAGCGTTGCAAGGAAAAGAGAGAACACAAGCTTCTTTCCCGGAAAGTTAAGTCTTGAAAAAGCAAATGCCGAAAGTATCGCCGTCGCAAGTACACCGATTGTCGAGAAGATTGTGACAATAATGGTGTTCAGGAAGTATCTCGGGAACGGTGCAGCCTTCCATGCCTCAGCGTAATTGGACCACTGCGGCGACGACGGAAGTATGGTCGGCGGAATGGAAATAATCTCAGCAGGTGTCTTAAGTGATGAGAATATCATCCAAAGGAAAGGCATAAGTGTGAACAATGCGCCCAAAATAAGGATGGCATACTTCAACACTGTCGATATGATATTAAATACTTTTCTCTTCTTACTCATATACTGCCTCCTACTTTCTTCTTCCGATTATTCTCTGTACTACCGTGAGGACGAGAATAATGAGGAATAATATAACCGCTGCTGCGGATGCAAGTCCGTAGTTATAACTGTTATAGAACTTATCATAAATATAATATACGACCGTAACCGCACTGTTGGCAGGACCCGCCTTGCCGCCGAAGAGTGAGAATACCTCATTGTATACCTTGAATGCACTGATGAAACCCATGATGAATGCATAGGAAATCATAGGTGCAATTCCCGGAACGGTAATCTTCCAAAATACTCTCCATCTTGGGGTTGAGTCAACTCTGGCTGCGTTGTAGAGATCCTTAGAGATAGTCTGAAGTCCTGCAAGGAATATCAGAATATCGAATGCCATGCTCTTCCATACACTGAATATGATAAGTGACGGGAGTGCATACTTAGGCTTATTGAGCCATTGAATCTTCTCAATACCGAACCAGCTTAAGATATAGTTGAGAAGACCGTAATTGCTGTTGAATATCCAGCTCCATACAAGACCGATAGCGATAACGCTGGTAACGTAAGGAAGGAAATATATAGTCTGGAATAAGCCCTGGAACTTAATGTTGCTGTTTAAAAGTACCGCAATAAGGAGAGATAAGGCAATAGAACATGGAACAACGAAAACAACATAGATGCTTGTATTCCTAAGTGCCTTAATAAATACCTTATCACCAAAAAGGTCGCGGTAATTGCCAAGACCGATTCTGCTGTACTCACCGCTTATCATATTATAATCTTCATAAAAGCTCATAAGAAAGGCTCTTACAAGAGGATAAGCCGTAAATAAAAGAATAATTATCAATGCGGGCATCAGATAAAGATAGCCCTTCATGCTCTTTTTTTCCATAGTCAGCCTCTCCTGAATTAAAATTTGCCTAAGCTCTTCTCATCGCTGTCGAAGATCATAATCTGATTCCTGCGTGCGCGGATAGTGAAATCATCGCCTTCTTTAATTGAAAGGTCTGAATGTACAAGTATTCTGAGCTCAGTGTCACCGATTGAGAAATGAATAAGGAGATCACGTCCCGTCATACGGACATGGGAAGCCTTGACAGTGATTCCTTCATCGGCAATCTCAAATGACTCAGGACGGATACCTGCCGTGTATGTTCCGTCTGCAAGTTCACAGCCTGAACGAAGAAGTGCTCCGTTGCAGTAGATGCTGCCACCCTTAACTTCAACAGAGAATGTGTTGACCTGAGGCATTCCGAGGAACTGTGCAACAAAAAGGTTGTCAGGGTTAAGATACATAGCCTGCGGAACCTCATACTGCTGAACAATACCGCTCTTCATAACGGCGATTCTGTCGGAGATGCTCATTGCCTCCTCCTGATCATGTGTAACGAAGATAGTTGTAATCTTAACTTCCTGCTGAATTCTTCTGATTTCCTCTCTTGTTTCGATACGAAGCTTGGCATCAAGATTAGAAAGAGGCTCATCAAGTAAAAGGACTTCCGGCTTCTTGACAAGGGCTCTTGCGATGGCAACACGCTGCTGCTGTCCGCCTGATAAAGCCTTAGGCTTACGCTTCATAAGTCCGTCGAGCTGTACAAGCTTAGCCATTTCGTTAGCGCGCTCTCTTGCCTCTGCCTTCTTAACCTTACGGTTGATGAGAGGGAACATGATATTCTCCTCTACCGTCATATGCGGATATAACGCATAGTTCTGGAACACAAGACCAATCTCTCTGTCCTCCGGAGCAACCTTAGTCACGTCCTTATCTCCAAAATAAATGCTTCCGGATGTAGGGTCTGAAAGACCCGCAAGCATAAAAAGTGTTGTGGATTTTCCACATCCTGATGGTCCTAACAGACCAACCAGCTCGCCATCGGCTATATGAAGATTCATATTGTCAACAGCCTTAAAGTCTCCATAAGCCTTAGTCAGATTCTCAATTCTGATATCCATTTGGTGGCACCTCAATTTCCATGTGTAATACATTTTTTATTTATTTTTTGTCATGTAGTTTCCATTATATATAAAATCAATGTAAAAAACAATCCGTTATATGTAATTTTTTAAAAAAGTTCAAGAAAAAACTTCATGAAAGCTCCGGTTAAAAGCTTTCATGAAGTGGTTTTTTAATCTTTTTTCTTGTTATTTCCACAAGTCCGAGCTTAGTCATCTCTATGAAGAATGAAGGCACGGAATCTTTTGAGAGCTCTGCTCTAAGGAAATTAATGAGAGCTTCATTGTTCTCGGGATTTTCCATATTAATAAAATCCACTATGATTATTCCGGACATATTTCGAAGCCTGAGCTGGCGGCATATCTGCCCTGCGGCTTCAAGATTAATCTTAAGGAACGTATCCTCGCGGTTCTTTTTATTGCCGTCGAACTTTCCGGTGTTGACATCGATGACTGTGAGTGCTTCAGTCGGTTCGATTATAAGATATGCACCCGACTTAAGCCATACACGGGGACTTAAGGCATCACTTATTATTTTCTCGAAGCTGTAACATTTGTACAGAGGAAGAAGCTTATCATCATACAGGGATATTATATTTTTTGCAGATGGAATATGCTCCGCTATATTACTTAGTATCTCTTCATTGTCGGATATTATTCTGTCCGCGTCGGTAAGCTTGCTCTCGCGTATATCGCATATATACTGTTCCTCTTTTTTATATAGGCAGGTGAAGGCGGGACGGCAGTCCGCCTTGATATGAATACTCTCTTCAATACCCGTCATGTATTCCGCCTCGGCAAGAATCTCAGACTCAGATGCATCATAGGCTGCCGTTCTCACAATCAGGCTCATTCTGCCTTCGGCACTTTCGACCAGAGGCTTAAGCTTCGCATGTATGGCTTTTCTGAAGGCATTGTCCTTAATCTTTGCAGATACGGCAACCTCGCCCTTGCCGTCTAAGGACATTACAACATAATTTCCCGTAATGCTTATGTCGGAGGTCAAGGACGGAGCCTTGGTCTTTACAGCCTCCCTTGACACCTGAACGAGCATCAGGTCCCCCTGACATACCTTATCCGTATTTTTGCGGTTTAAAAAATGATGCTGCGTGTTATCGGTCAATGAATAATAACATACAACATCCTTTGCTATCTCAATGAATGCCGAATTGATATTTTTTACTACGTTTTGGACACGACCGATATATACGTTTCCGAGGAGGACAGCATCCTTATCGGTGTCTGCACCGGCATCGATGCCTGCGTTTTCGTACACGTTGATAAGGGAAGGCTTGTCCTCCTCGAAGGTAATCGCCGTGATTTTGTCTTTTAGTGTTGTTATGACATATTTTTTCATTAATTGACTCCACACCGTTATATTAAAAGCCTCTATCGCTTGGAAAGTTCTGCCGTGATCTCTTCCCATGTGACACCCTTAAGTGACATGAGAACCATAACATGATACAGGAAGTCTGAAATCTCATATATAATCTCCTCAGGGTCGGGGTTCTTTGCGGCGATGATGATTTCCGTCGCCTCCTCACCGCACTTCTTAAGAATCTTGTCGATTCCCTTGTCGAAGAGGTAATTGGTGTATGAGCCCTCCTTAGGATGAAGCTTCCTGTCCTCAATTACGGACATAACATCCTTAAATACCTTGAGCGGATTGGTCTCGGCATAATCCTTAGCTGCAAGCTTCCTGTAAAAGCAGCTGTAATTTCCGGTATGGCATGCAGCTCCAAGCTGTTTTACCTTCGCTAAGAGTGTATCATTATCGCAGTCAATGTCAAGTGATTTTACATACTGGTAATGTCCGGAGGTCTCGCCCTTAACCCACTGCTCCTTACGGCTTCTGCTGTAATATGTCATAAGACCGGTTCGTAAGGTGTTATTGAATGCCTCCTCATTCATATAGGCAAGCATCAGAACCTCGTCAGTCTTATAGTCCTGAACTATGACAGGTATAAGCCCGTCGCTGTTGAGCTTGAATTCAGAGAAGGCGATTGCTGATGTGAAGCTCACTGTCTCATAGCCATTCTCCTTTAATGAAGCTTTTGCTTCATTGTAGTCGGCATTTATGTCGGCTTTTGTCAAATAAAAGTCGGAATTTGCATAAAATCCGTCAAAATTCGAGCCAAACAGAGCTGTTATACCATTTCCCGCACATAAATCGGCAGCCTCCGTGTCATAATTCTCATCAGATACAAGAATTCCGAGCTTCTCGCTTCCGAAGCGGTTGGCAACCTCTGTCATCATTGCCATATCTGCCTCGACAGCCGAATCAAGAACCGCTCTTCTTGCACCTGCATAGAGATATTTCTTGACATCCTCAACTCTTTTTATATTGCCTCCGACATTGAGCGGAAGGTCTGTCTCCCTGCCTATATTTCTTATGACGGATATTGCCGCATCATGTGAGGCATCATCATATGATAAATCCATTATGAGGAATTCATCTGCGCCTGCTGCTTCAAGTCTTAAGCATATCTCAACAGGTGATAAGTCATCCTTCACCTTTGCACAGCATTTTTTATCACTGTATATTTCTTTATCCTTTAAAAAGAGAACCGGAACTACTTTTTTCATAGAATCCAACCTTTCCGCATTAATTACAATGCTCCTTTAGTCGAGAGTACATCAACAATGCGCGGGTCGATTGACACCGCTTCGTCAAGAGCCTTTGCAAAAGCCTTGAACATTGCTTCGATTATATGGTGGTTATTGTCACCGTCTATCTGCTTAAGATGCAGGTTCATTCCGGCACTGTATGATACGGCATAGAAAAATTCCTTTACCATTTCAGTATCAAAATATCCTACCCTGTCGGTTGTGAAATCACCCTTGAAGTTGAGGTACGGTCTGCCTGATAAGTCGATTGCGCACAGCACCAGTGTCTCGTCCATCGGAAGCAGCATACTTCCGTAGCGCCTGATGGATTTCTTATCGCCTAATGCCTGCTTGATTGCCTCGCCGAGAACTATTCCCGTATCCTCTATCGTATGGTGGCAGTCCACTATTAAATCTCCCTTTACGTTGACTGTCAGGTCAAAGAAGCCGTGCTTAGCAAAGCTCTTTAGCATATGGTCAAAGAAGCCTATTCCCGTGTTCACGCTTGACATTCCGCTGCCGTCAAGATTGAGTGACATTGTTATATCTGTCTCAGAAGTCTTTCTTGTAATTGATGCAGTTCTCAATTAATTCACCGCCTTTATTATTTTTCGAATCGAACCTTGATTGAGTTGGCATGAGCTGTAAGTCTCTCAGCATTAGCGAACTTGATTATATCCTCATGGATTGGTTCAAGTGCCTCCCTTGAGTATGATATGATGCTTGATTTCTTTATGAAATCATCCACGCCAAGCGGTGAGAAGAACTTAGCCGTTCCGTTCGTAGGAAGTACATGGTTAGGTCCTGCAAAATAATCACCGAGAGGCTCGGAGCTGTATTCGCCGAGGAATATCGCACCGGCATTTCTTATCTTGGTCATGACGGTGAACGGGTTCTTTGTGACTATTTCAAGATGCTCTGATGCAATCTCGTTCGCTGTCTCAACAGCCTCGTCAATGTCCTTGGCGATGAGAATGTAGCCGTAATTTTCAAGAGATTTGTTAATTATTTCACTTCTTGAGAGCTCAGCCACGAAGCCGTCTATCTCAGCGGAAACCTTGTCTGCAAGCTCACTGCTTGTAGTGATAAGGATTGCTGATGCCATCTCATCATGCTCAGCCTGTGAGAGCAGGTCTGCTGCCACATAGCGCGGGCTGGCTGTCTCATCCGCAATGACGAGAATCTCGCTCGGACCCGCTATCGAATCAATGCTCACATGTCCGTATACGGCTTTCTTTGCGAGAGCTACATATATGTTGCCGGGGCCGACAATCTTGTCGACCTTCTTTATGCTCTGTGTTCCGTAAGCCATGGCACCTATTGCCTGTGCCCCGCCGACCTTATATATGACATCCACACCTGCCTCATTGGCAGCTACAAGTGTTCCCGGATTGACCTTGCCGTCCTTTCCCGGAGGGGTGGTCATGATTATCTCGCTCACACCGGCAACCTTGGCAGGGATTATGTTCATGAGTACGGATGAAGGATAAGCGGCCTTTCCGCCCGGAACGTATACGCCGACGCGGGCTAAAGGAGTAACCTTCTGACCGAGAATCGTACCGTTAGGAGTTGAGTCGAACCAGCTGTACTGCTTCTGCTTGGAATGATAATCGCGGATGTTTACAAGTGCTTTTCTTATTACATTTACGAGTTCTTCGTCGACAAGCGAATATGCTTCCTCTATCTCTTCCTTTGTGACAACGATATTTGACGCATCAATGTCGGCACCGTCGAACCTTTTGGTGTACTCGAACAATGCATCATCCTTTTTTTCCTTAACATCAGCGAGGATTGCTGCTACGCTTGCCTCGTACTTTCCGTAGCTGTTAGGGCTTCTCTTTAAAAGATTCTCAAGTATGTCATTTTTTGTAGCTTCATTCAATACAACTGTTCTCATACCTTACTTAGCCTCCACATAATTTCTTAAGTCATTTATAATCTTCAGGATTCTATCGTTCTCCATCTTCATGCTCACCTGATTGACAACCATTCTTGCCGAGAGGTCACACACCTCATCGAGTACACACAGCCCGTTCTCCTTAAGTGTTGTGCCTGTTTCCACAATATCAACGATGACCTCGGACAGACCAACAATAGGTGCGAGCTCTATCGAGCCGTTAAGCTTAATAATCTCAACCGTCTGATGCTTGCGGTTGTAGAAGTAATCCTTGGCTATGTTCGGATACTTGGTAGCCACGCGGATGAGCTCATGACCGTTAAGATACTTTTTGGCGCTCTCCGGACCACATACACACATACGGCATTTGCCGATTCCAAGGTCATACACCTCATAGAGATTCCTGCCCTCCTCAAGGATGGTGTCCTTGCCGACGATTCCTATATCTGCGGCACCATATTCAACGTAGGTCGGAACATCATTCGCCTTGGCAAGGAAGAATCTGAAGCCGAGCTCCTCGTTGGTAAAAATAAGTTTTCTTGAGCTCTCGTCCTTCATCTCCTCGCAGGTTATTCCTATCTGTTCGAACATTTCAAGGGTCTTCTTTGCAAGTCTGCCCTTCGCGAGGGCAAATGTAATATATCTCATATGCCAATCCTCCCATTCACACTATTCCGGCTTTGTCAAGTGTGGCTTTGTCAGACCTTATGACTGCCTCATAGCCTCCGTGCAGCGCAAGCTCCTCATAATCCTGCTTGGTCTTTCCCTCGCAGAATGGGAACATTCCGACACTGATACCTGACTTTCTGTAATATGCCGCAAGCTTTATCGCATCGGCAGCTTCGTCCCCGCGGTACAAAAGCATGAGCGGAAGTCGGTTGGCAGGAAGTGTAATCTTCTGTCTGTTAAGTGCAAGCAGCACGAAATCCACATTGATTGAAAAGCCTATGGATGCGGCGGACTTGCCGTATTGGCATATAAGTTCGTCGTAGCGTCCTCCGTTGGCAACAGGCTCACCTACCTCATAGGTGACGGCTCTGAATATGATTCCTGTATAATATGTAAGCTCGGAGAGCATTCCGAGATCAAATGAGACATAATCCTCATAACCGTATATCTTAAGAAGCCCATACACCTGCTTAAGATGTTCGATTGCAAGAAGTGAGGTCTCATTATTAACATAGCGCTTAGCTTCATCAAGCTTGTCGGCTGAGCCGAATAACTGAGGGAGCATGAAAAGCGCTTCTCTTATTTCATCTGACAGACCACAGCCTCTTGCCAGTTCCTCGACTCCGAAGAAATTCTTCTTCTGAATAAGAAGTCTTAGCTCCTCCTCGGTATCCGAATCAATTCCGGCTTCCTTTACAAGCCCCTTAAAGTATGCCACCTGACCCACTTCAACCTGAAATTCCTTAAGTCCTGCGGTGAGCAGTGATTCAATCATCATGGCAAGCATCTCAGCATCGGCTGTTACCGAGCAGTCGCCTATGAGCTCGCAGCCGAGCTGTGTTGTCTCCTTAAGCCTGCCCTGATAGGAGCTCTTGTTAATGAAGGTATTTCCGAGGTAACACAGCTTGATAGGAAGCTCTTCATTCTCGAAATACTTTGCCGCACATCTTGCAACCTGCGGTGTCATATCAGGTCTTAATACAAGTGTGTTGCCTTCACGGTCAAAGAACTTAAACATATTCTTCGACGCTACGCTTCCGCGCTCCTTGTTAAATATGTCAAAATATTCAAATGATGGCATCTGTATATCACGATATCCGTAAAGCTTGAGAACCTGATGCATTCTGTTCTGTAAAAGCAGCTTATTCTCACATTCTGTTCCGTATAAATCCCTCACACCCTCAGGTGTATGCAACAATTTACGTTCCATGGCGCCTCCGATAATTTTACTTTAACATGGTAAATTGGTAGTATGCTACTATGTGATAGTACTATAACAAAGTGTCAGAAAAATGTCAATGTTTTTATTAAGTTATATATTAATCCATTAATCCCTCTCAGACAGGTCTTTTTGCAGCTGTTCAAGATAGTGAACCATCACACCGTTGTGGGTACGGATGCGGTAGGTGGCATCGAGCTCATCATATCGGAAGCTTTTTCGCCCGCCCTCCTTCATTCGGTTCCAAAACTTAAGAACATGTCTGTACGGGACATAGAATTTTTCGTCCTTCTTGGAAAAAAAGATTATGAGAAAAGAGATACCGCCCTGCTGTTCGAATTCTCCCATGAATTCCATCTGATGCTCATGGATATTGTGAAGCGGAAATGTGTCTGCCGTACACTCTTTGGCATCAAAGCACACAGGCACACCTTGAACAACACCTATATAGTCAACGGTACTTTTCTTGTCAAAATAGGCAAGTGTGATATGGTTATGCTCCTTATCCATATTGATAGGAGTTATAGGTGTCGGAATTTTCTGTATAAGTGCCAGATTCTTTTCACGGTAACGGTCATTGCTTTGATTTATGAGCTCCTCAAGGGTCGAACCTCGAAGTCCTCTCGAATTCCATGTAGGCATAGGTGTACCTCTTTTTATAGGTCATTATTAAGAATAGTTATTAATATTAAAGGATGCTGCGGGTGAATACAGAGAGCTTAGCCGGAATGGAAGCCTTGTATTCCCTGCCATCCGGAAGAACCACACGGTATGCGTGAAGTAATTGGTCTTTAAGCTTGTATTTTTCATTGATGCGTCTGTCACCGTACTTGTAATCCCCGAGCACTGGATGATTAAGCATCGCAAGGTGCGATCTTATCTGATGCGGCCGTCCTGTTATGAGATGTACTTCAAGTACTGTATAATCCTCGCCGTGGCCAAGGACATGATAATCGGTTCTGATGAAGCGTTCGTCGCTCTCAGCTGTTGTATCAGGTGTGAGAGGTCTTACACTCACCTTATTGGAGACCTCATCCTTGATAAGAAGCCCGCATACGCTGTTGTCATGCTCCAACCTTCCCTTGACAACAGTTATATAGTATTTGTCCAAGGTTCTGTCCTTAATCATCTGTGAGAGCCAGCGGCTGCCCTGCATTGATTTTCCTGCAAGCACAAGTCCGCTGGTATTGCGGTCAAGGCGGTTGCATACGGAAGGCTTGAAGGTTCTAAGCTGAGCCTCGTCTAGCTTGCCCTCATGCAGAAGATAGCCTATGATATATTCGTTGAGGGATACATCCGTCGGTGCCGCCTTCTGTGTCAGCATTCCGGATGGCTTATTGACGAATATTACATCATCATCCTCATATACAATATTAAGCTGTTTATAAGGATATGAGGCAGCAGTATGAGAATTATTATGAGCACCGCTGAACTTCTCTATGGTCTCATCAGAGAGAAAGAGCTTTACACTGTCGCCAACCGAGAGCTGCTCCTTTCCGGTACATTTTGTACCGTTTAGCACAATATTCTTTTTCCTCATCATCTTGTAAAAGAAGGATACCGGGGCTTCTTTCAAAATTCTTCCGAGGTACTTGTCAAGCCTCTGCCCTGCCTCATTCTTTCCTATGGTAAATTCCTGCATGTCAATGTTCCAATCTTATATAGATAATATTTTTAAATTGTATGCTATTTCCTCTATACGCTTGTTTTCATCGTCAGTATACGATTCGGGAGCTGCACTGTTGATGGCTGCAAGTCTCTTCTTGAACTTGTTCAAATCGGTGTAAAAGCTCACATCAGCAGTTATATCCGAGTGCTTAAGGAAATCCTTGATGTACTTTCCGTGGTAGGCGGTGTCAAGCTTCTTATCGGTGCAGTATATTACGATATGAGCCTTGTCTATTGCAGTATATGTAAATTCAATGCTCTTCTTTTCAGGGGTGATTAAGATATCGGCAAGTATTGTAAGCTTGTCATAAGCGGTACACATTTCATTATATTCCGCGGCATCGGCCTTGCCCTTTCTCGGATACATAAGAAAATTGACGGTCATTTTTCCGGTCGGAAGCATCATGACAATCGCAATGACAGTCAGAAGATTGCCTCTGTCTGCGAATATGAATATTCCGCTGAAAAACAGCAGCAGCACAAGCAGATAACCGCTTACCATAGCTATTCCTGTCTTGATTTTTCTGTTCTTAAAATATCCGGGAGCTCCCTTCGGAACATTTTTAATGATGTTTCCCATAACATTCCTCCATATTACTGCCTAAGGACAGCAAAAAATAGTAATTTAAAAGAACTTCATAAGAAGTCTGTGAGGCAGGAACCTTCCCGCCACATGCGCAAGCTTCATGGTTCTGCCGTAGATGCTTAATTCGTTGCCGAGAGCGGCATCCTTGATAGCCTGTTCAACAACATCCTCAGGCTTAGCCATAACCATACGCTTTAACGGCTTGACATTCTTTCCCGCTATCTCGAAGAATTCAGTATCAACAGGTCCAGGACATACTGCCGTGACTGTGATTTTCTTAGGCTTTAACTCCTTATTAAGAGCCTTGGAAAAGCTTAATACATATGCCTTGGTAGCTGCATATACGGCAAAGTCGGGCTGCGGCATGAATGCCGCAGCGGATGCAAGCTCAAGTATTCTTGAGTTCGAGGATATATAAGGCAGACACAGCTTGGTGACAGCCGTGAGCGCACGGCAGTTAATATCAATCATGCCAATCTGTTCCTCGTAGCCGAGCTCGTCGAAACTTCCGCTCTTTCCGTAACCTGCGCAGTTGACGAGAAGCTTAATATCAGGTGTATTTTCCTCAAGAAGAGTCTTAAGAGCTGACAGCTCATCATTGCTCGACAAATCGAGGGAAATAACTCTTGAGGTAAGTTTAATCTCGTCCGCGACCTCTTCAAGCCTTTCCGTCCTTCTTGCGATAAGCCATATCTCGTCGAATTTTGAATATCGCGCCGATATCTGTCTTGCGAACTCTCTTCCAAGTCCGGATGATGCTCCGGTTACTACTGCTATCTTCATAACTCTGCCTCCTGATATTATGACTTCACTTTATGCTTTAATGCCTTTGACTTCCTTTTCGCTTGGTATTTTTATCATGCTTTATCTGACGCGGCGGAATCAGGCAGTGCTTGTCAAAGCCTATTAAATCCTGCCGGTGTTCCTTTATGAGAGCCTCCTTGACAAGCTCATAATTCGAAGGATTTTTAAACTGTATAAGAGCACGCTGCATAGCCTTCTCATGCGGATTGGTCGTGACATACACAGGCTTCATATCCCTTGGGTCAAGCCCGGTGTAGTACATGGTGGTTGATATGGTTGACGGTGTCGGATAGAAATCCTGTACCTGTTCAGGCATATACCCCAGATCCCTTATATATTCGGCGAGTGCAATCGCGTCCTTAAGCGTAGAGCCCGGATGTGATGACATGAGGTATGGAATCGCATACTGCTCCTTGCCGAGCTTACGGTTGATTGCCGTGTACTTTTTAAGGAACTCCTCATATACCGAGTTCTCCGGCTTACCCATAAGTCTGAGGACATTGTCCGTGATATGCTCGGGAGCCACACGGAGCTGTCCGCTTATGTGGTATCTGCACAGCTCCTCCATAAAGGTATCATCCTTGTCGGCAAGCACATAGTCGAAGCGGATACCTGAACGGACGAATACCTTCTTAACCTTAGGAAGGCTGCGAAGCTTTCTTAAAAGTTCAATATAATCGCTGTGGTCAACCTTCAGGTTGGCACACGGCTTCGGGAAAAGACACTGCTTGTTCGGACACACACCCTTGGTGAGCTGCTTGTCACATGACGGACGGCGGAAGTTGGCGGTAGGCCCGCCGACATCATAGATATACCCCTTGAAGTCGGGCTGCTCCGTCATCTGCTTAGCTTCCTCAATTAATGACTCATGGCTTCTTGCCTGAACTATTCGTCCCTGATGGAAGGTGAGTGCACAGAATGAACAGCCTCCAAAGCAGCCTCTGTTGCTTGTGAGACTGAACTTAATCTCGGCAAATGCCGGAACTCCGCCTAGGGCATCATATGACGGATGCCATGCATTCATATAAGGCATGGCGTATACATCATCAAATTCCTGCTGCGTGAGCGGATATGATGGTGGATTCTGGATAACGTATTCCTTGTCCTTATATTTCTCAACCAAATGCTTTGCCACGAACGGGTCTGTGTTGCAGTACTGCTTGTAAAAGCTTTCGGCATAGGTCTTTTTGTCAGCACATATTTCCTCATAGGACGGGAGCATAATATACTCATCGTACAGGTGGTCGAGGTTCTTTGCCTTATAGACCGTCCCCCTTATAAAGGTTATATCCTTTACATCTATTCCTGAGTTGAGCGCATCGGCAATCTCCACGATGGAATGTTCACCCATGCCGTAGGATATGATGTCAGCACCGCTGTCAAGCAGTATTGAGCGCTTAACCTTGTCAGACCAGTAATCATAGTGAGCAAGTCGTCTTAGGCTTGCCTCGATTCCTCCGATGATTATAGGTGTCTTTTTATAGGTCTGTCTTATGAGGTTACAGTATACAACAGTCGCATAGTCGGGTCTCTTGCCTACTACGCCTCCCGGTGTGTAGGCATCCATGCTTCTGCGCTTCTTGGACACGGTATAATGGTTGACCATTGAGTCCATATTTCCTGAGGATACCAAAAATCCAAGACGTGGTTCGCCGAGAATGGTAATGCTTTCCTTATTCTTCCAGTCAGGCTGGGATATAATGCCGACCTTGTAGCCGTTAAGCTCGAGTATTCTGCTTATGATTGCCTGTCCGAAGGATGAATGGTCTACATATGCATCGCCGCACACATATACGAAGTCGCACTGTGTCCATCCTCTTTTCTCCATGTCTTTTCTGCTGATAGGTAAAAAATCCTTCATACTAACCTCATTCTAAACTAATTCAATATCTGTAAAATCTTCTATAAAATACTTTGCGAGTCTTTCCTTTTCATCGCGCATATTGTGCGAGTAGGCATCCTCAACCGCAATCGTTGTCATTCCGGCGGAATTGCCCGCCATAATTCCCATAGGAATATCTTCAAATACAAGACATTCCGAAGGCTCTGCATTAAGCTTTTTTGCTGCGAGCAGGTAAATATCCGGTGCCGGCTTTCCTGCTCCTGCTTCACAGGCTGTTGTTATCGCATCGAAGTAATCAAGCACGCCTTCAGCCCTTAATGCTCCTTCTATAAGTGTCAAGGAATTGCTTGAGGCGATGCCAGTTCTTATACCGTCCGCCTTAAGACGGGCAAGGAATTCCTTGGCACCCCTCTTTAATTTCACCTCTGAGGTATACTTGTCATATGCCATTTTGTTCCATTTTGCCTTAATATCCTCAACATCATCATTGATATTGAAGCGCTCCTTAAAGTACTCCGCTGTCTCGGTAAAGCTCATTCCCTCGATGGACTTCTGCAAATCATCAGGGAGCTTCTGTCCTATCGCACTTAAAAAATCGATGTCGATATCCCTCCACACCCACATGGAGTCCACAAGTGTTCCGTCAAGGTCAAACAAGACAGCTTTCCTGTTCTTCAATAAATCATTATAACTGTATTTCATATATCTGAACGGTCTATGCCGTTGCCTCCTTAAGCATATTAATCTCTTCGTCGGTAAGTCTTCTGTATTCACCGGGCTTTAACGCATCATCAAGCATTAAAGGTCCCATAGAAAGTCTTTTTAAGTATGTCACGCTGCAGCCCACAGCTTCGAACATTCTCTTTACCTGATGAAACTTACCTTCATGTATCGTGAGCTGTATTTTTGATGTGGCAGCATTCACATCGGTCTCAAGAACCGTGAGTTCACCCGGCATTACAGGTGTTCCGTCAAGGAGCGTAAGCCCCTCTGAAAAGCGGCGGACATGCTCATCTGTCACAATTCCGTCTATATCGGCATAATAGACCTTATCCACATGCTTCTTAGGTGCGAGAAGTCTGTGCGCAAGGTCGCCGTCATTGGTTATCAGAAGCAGCCCTTCCGTATCCTTGTCAAGCCGTCCGACAGGGAACAGGTCGTTCCTCGTTCTCTCGTCAATGAGGTCAAGAACGGTCTTAGCCTTCTTATCAAGCGTCGCCGTGATGACACCCGCGGGCTTATTGAGCATGAAATATTCCGTATCGGAGAATGCGATAACCTGACCGTCCACAGACACGGTATCGACGTCCTCGTCAATCTTTAAGTCAGTGGCTTTGACAATATTTCCGTTCACGGCTATTCTGCCCTTCTTTGCCATATCCTTTATTGTGCTGCGGCTTGCAACACTCATTTCAACAAGGAATTTATCAAGTCGTTTCATAAATCCCCCTTATTACATCCATCTCCAGCCCGGAAGATACTTGTTCTTTACCTGACCGTTGTTATACTTGCCCCAGCCGAGAGGATAGCCGTCAACCATGATGAGCTTCATGGAATTGCTGCCTGTAACACATGCCTCGTCAACCTCGATTGTCTCACCCTTAAGATAACGGATAACCGCATCATCAGAGAGCTTTAAATTGACCTGACTGCTGTACTGGCCGTCCTTCAAGGTCATTGCGAATGCCTGACTTGGCTCGAAACGGTTCTTCTTAAGCTCGCCGAGAAGTGTTCCGGTTCTCATTGCACGGAGCCCCTTAAGACTTCCTGCAAGCGGCGGAAGATAATATACGTTCTCTCTCTGAATTATTATATCTGATGACGGAATATCAAAGCTCAGCTCATTAAGGAACGCCGTAAGCTCATCAGGGAGCTTATTAGGCCTGCCATGCACCGGCGTATCCTGAACAGCCTCGCCGTCCTTCTTTAACAGTGCAACGAAATGTCCCTCTCCCTGCATCCTGTGAGGGAATATGCGGACACACTGAGGAATACCGATTCCGTGTGAAAAGCCTTCATACGGATGTATCGAAGGTATTCCGGAATCAAATATATCCACAAGCGAAAAATCAGGATGATTCTCCAAAAAGAGACTTATATTGTCTTCATCCTCAAGCTTCGAGAAGGTGCATGTCGAATACAGCATATATCCGCCCGGCTTCAACATCTGTGCAGCCTGACTTAAAATGCTCTTCTGTATAGCGGCAAAGTATTCCGGACCATTCATCTGCCAGCTCTTTATAAGCTTGTTATCCTTGCGGAACATGCCCTCACCCGAGCATGGTGCATCTATAAGAATCTTGTCAAAAAATCCTTCAAATGAGGATATGAGCTTACCCGGCTCTTCACAGGTAATCACCACATTGCCAATTCCGCTCACTTCGATATTTTTAAGAAGTGCCTTGGCTCTCGATGCGGATATATCATTGGACACTAAAAGTCCCGTACCGCCAAGCCTGGCTCCGAGCTCCGTACTCTTGCCACCCGGTGCGGCACACACGTCAAGTACCTTGTCGCCGTGCTCTATCGGAAGAATATTGGCAGGTGTCATGGCACTCGGCTCCTGAAGATAATACAGTCCTGCAAAATAATACGGATGCTTCGCAGGTTTCTCATCCTCCTCATAGTAGAAGCCGTTCTCAATCCAAGGTATTCTCTTTAACCTGAAGGGACTTATTTTAAGAAAATCCTCTGTCGATATCTTAAGGTTGTTGACTCTTAAGCCGTACAGACGCTTCTCGCTGAAGCTGTCAAGATAAGCCTGAAAATCATCACCTAATAAGTCCTTCATTGAATCTAAATATTTCTGTGGTAATTCCATGTGTATCCTCTCTGTCCTTAATCAATGCTCTGTGCTCTGTAACCTTCCGCTATCTTGTCGAGCTGCCTGCTGAACTCTAAGAGATGTTCAAGGTCATTTTCCTGATATATCCTGAAAAATTCGTCCTGAATCTTGATTACATCCCTCTTGTTGGCTACCTTGTACAGATTCTGTATATTTATAAGTATATCGTTTACTATATTAGCCTTGTATGTGAAGGAATTCTGGGCATCCATAATCTCCTCATGGATTGATGACATCTCCTCATCAAGCTTCAATATCGCCTCGGCAGCAGAGCTTAAGCGCACCCTGATATGCTCAGGAATACTCTCGCGGTACTTATATTGAAGCGAGTGCTCGATGGTTGCCCAAAAGTTCATAGCCATCGTTCTTATCTGTATCTCGACAGGTATATCCTTCTTGCCCTTACTTGTCTCGACACTGTAATTAATTATGATGTGGTAGCTTCGGTATCCGCTCTCCTTGCGGTTGGTTATGTAATCCTTCTCTCTTATAACCGTCATATCACTGCGGTTCTTGATTATATCAACAACCTCATAGATATCATCAACGAACTGACAGATAATACGAAGTCCTGCCACATCCTCAATCATCTCCATTATATGGTCTATCGGAAAGCCCTTCTTCTGGGCTTTCTCGATTATGCTGGAAATCTTCTTAACTCGTCCGGTTACCTGCTCAATCGGTGAGTAGGCAGCCTCCTGACGGTATTCATTGATTATGTGGTTGAACTTGACCAAAAGCTCATCCACAGCCAGCTCGTATGGAGCCAAAAGCTCTCTCCATAACTGTATTTCCATCCGTAACCTCCAAAATTCCGTTCAATCCGTGACTGAACGAGCCCCTTATTTATTTCATTGATTCAAGAAGTGCCGTGAGATACTTCCATACCTTTTCAACAGACTTGATGCTCAGCTTTTCAGCAGGTGTGTGAATGTCCTTCATATCAGGTCCTATGGATATCATGTCAAGCTCAGGAAGCTTCTCGGCAAACAGTCCGCACTCCAGTCCGGCATGAATTACACAGACATCAGCCTTCTCATTGAACATATCCTCATAGAGCTTAACAGCTTTATCCCTGAATGCTGATTCAGGGCGGTATGCCCACTCAGGATAGCAGCCTGTCTCGACATACTCACCGCCGAAGAACTCTATCAGATAGCGGAGTCTGTCGGCAAGAGCCTGTTTTGCAGAGCCCACGGAGCTTCTCACTGAAAAGCTAATTGTTATGCAGTCATTATCCATTGACAATATTCCAAGGTTAAGGGAAGTCTCGACAAGTCCCTCGATATGTCCGCTGAACTTCTGTACACCGTTAGGAACATTCATGAGAAGGAATATGAAGGACTGCTTATTCTTCTCTTCGATGACATCAGCGCCGTCGCCGTCTAAGTCCTCAACGACGATTCTTATGCCGTCATCCGTCCCGGAATATTCATTCTTAAGCTGTGCGGTCAATATATCGCAGAGTTCCTTCACTCTTGCCTCATCCTCAGGATTGATGCACAGGTCAACCGAGCATTCTCTTGATATGGCATTGTCCATTCTTCCGCCGACCAGTCCGCTTATACCGTAGAAAAGCTCCTCGTCAAGGTTGAACAAAAGTCGTCCGAGTATGATATGCGCATTCGCTCTTCCTTTATTGATTTCCATACCGGAATGGCCTCCTAAAAGTCCGGTAATGGTAATCCTTACGCTCTTTCCTTCCATTGTTGTATAACTTACAGGAAGTCTTAAGCCCGAACGCATTCCTCCGGCGCAGCCGACTATAAAGGCGCCTTCCTCTTCATTATCTATATTGATAAGATATTTTGACGAGAGAACCGAGCCGTCAAGCATCTTTGCACCGTCAAGGCCGACCTCCTCATCTACCGTGAACACCGCCTCGATAGCAGGAGCCTTGATGCTGTCGTCGTCAAGCACGGCAAGAGCATATGCTATGGCTATTCCGTCATCACCGCCGAGGGTTGTTCCTCTTGCAGTCACATAACCGTCCTCCACATACACGTCGAGGGCATCCTTAAGGAAATCATGCTCACAGCCGCTCTCCTTCTCACATACCATGTCGAGATGTCCCTGAATGATTACACCCGGAGCATTCTCATAGCCCTTGCTTGCCGGTCTGTAAATAACCACATTATTATATTCATCCTGATATACCTTTAGACCTCTTTTTTTGGCGAATTCCACGCAGTAATCGCTAATCTGCCTGGTGTTGTGAGAGCCGTGAGGTATCTGTGTCAACTCTTCAAAAAACATAAAAACCTTTTCAGGCTGTAATCCTTTTAATGCATTGTTCATAATGTCATTCCTCCGTCCGTGGCTATATGAAGCCACATTTTATTGTGCCACATTTTATAAAAAAAAGCAATGGAAAATGAAACGGGACTAAATGCTTCCGCAGATGAATATTATATATCGGATTAAGTATTTAGGATGAACCATGAAAACTTCGATTATTCGCATATCTGTTGTCATTATCTGTATACTGTTGCTTCTGCTGTCGCCGATGACTGCCCTTGCCGGAGCGTCATACGGGCTTACGCTCTGGTACAGGACGCTCTTTCCCACGCTTATGCCATTCATGGTTCTGTCAAGCTTCATAGTGTATACAGGCTGTGCAAAGCCCATAGGCACTGCCCTTTGGGTGCTCACAAGGCTTCTTAAGCTGCCTGAAAGCTCAGGATATTGTATTCTTACGGGCTTTTTGTGCGGATATCCGATGGGCGCGTATGTATGCGGTCAGCTTGACGAGACAGGCGGGCTTGATGAGGACACCTCGGCTTTCCTTGCACCTATGTGCAATAATGTAAGCCCGATGTTCATGATAAGCTATATCTGCCTTAATTGTCTTGGTGATGTGAAATATTCTAAGCTTGTAATCGCAGTTCTTATGGGAACTGCCCTTGGCTGTATGATAATATTCAGAATACCTGTCGTGTGGAATAAGAAAAGAACGGCCGGCACTTTTAAAGCTTCCGTGACCGTTCAAGATGAAGCGCGCGGCATATCCACCGGCGAGGCGGTAACACGCTCTGTCGAATCGGCACTTGCCGCAAGCCTTAAGCTGTGCATATATGTCATGCTCTTTTCGGTAGCGGGGGCAATGATTGACAATATCATGTACATTCCTGACACAGCAAAGGCCGCACTGATGTCTCTCATGGAGATTACAGCCGGCCTTGATAAAATATCTCATCTGAATATAGAACTCAAATACAGAATCCTTATGATGTTGTCCTTCACCGCCTTCGGCGGCATGTCGAGTGTTCTGCAGACCATGTCACTATGGTCTGGAAAAAGGTTCCGAATAAAAAGCTACATACTATACAAGCTTGGCATAGCATCAGCTACGGCACTTGTCGTACTATTCCTCATAGTCGTCGGAATCCTGTAAGCCCGCTGCGGCATCATCCTGCTGCGGCTGCTCCTCCTCCGCTCCGATGCCCGCAAGCTCATTGCGGTTGGAGATAACCACGTTGAGATCCTTATCAAGGGCATTTAAAAGTCCCTCATACTTGGAACGGTTGCTCTCAATGGAATGCTCTATAATGCGCTGAAGGTTGGCAAGCATATCGTCCGTGTACTGAACCGCACCGTAACGCATCTGGTTGGCTTCCTCGGTAGCCTGATCAAGAATAGCCTGTGCCTGTGCATAAGCCTGTTCCTTGATGTCCTCAGCCTCAGCATATGCGCGCTGCATAATCTCATGCTCATTCACAAGCTCCTGAGTGTGAGCCTTGGCAGCATTAAGCATGGAATCAGCCTGATCCTTGGCATCGGCAAGAATTGCCTCCTTGTTGCTGATAAGCTTCTGGTATCTCTTAATCTCATCAGGAGTTCTCAGTCTCAATTCGCGGAGAAGCTCCTCAATCTGCTCCTTCTCAACAATAATCTTATTGCTCGAAAACGGTGCCGGCTTACAGTTCTCAATGTACTCCTCGATATCCGCTATCATCTCTTCAATTCTGTTCATGGTAATCCTCCCGAAAATTATTTAATGTCATACTTTTCCATAACGAGTCTCCGAACCTCAGGTGCTACGAACTTGGAAATATCTCCGCCATAGCGTGCCACTTCCTTGACAACGCTTGAACTTAAGTAAGCGTAATTAAGGTTGGTCGTCAAAAATATCGTATCAATGTCAGGTGCTATGATGTGATTCGTCTGCGACATCTGAAGCTCATACTCAAAGTCCGTCACAGCCCTCAAGCCTCTTACTACTGCGGTTGCCTTGCACATCCTTGCAAATTCAACCAAAAGTCCGTCAAATGCCCTCACTTCAACGTTAGGGTATTCCGAAACTACACCTTTAATCATATTAACACGTTCTTCCGCAGAAAACAATGGAATTTTTGAGCTGTTGACAAGCACACAGACAATTAATTTGTCGAAAAGACGTGCTGACCGGCTGATTATATCCATATGTCCAAGTGTAACCGGGTCAAAGCTGCCCGGATATACTGCAATTCTCATAGTTTTTATAAGTGTATCGACACTTTTGTATCGACACTTTTACTCCTTTATTTTTTGTATAAAAACATGCTTGTTATTCTTGTATTCTTTGACCTTATAGCAGGTAAAGCCAAGCTCCGGCAGATAATCAAAGCCTGTCTCATTGGAAGCCTCCACAACAATAATCGAATACTCGTCAATGAGCCTGGAAGCCGACAGATATGTGAGAACTTCCTTCTCATATTCATGATTATATGGCGGATCCATGAAAACTATGTCAAAAACCGTCTTTCCCTCAAGTCGCTTAAGTGCCGTCATGGCATCGGTCTCCATAAGCACTGCGTCATCGGTAAGCTTGGTGAATGCCAGATTCTCCTTGATACAGGCTGATGCTTCACGGCTGTTCTCAACGAGATATGCCTTCCTGGCACCTCGGCTGAGCGCCTCTATCGCAATGGCACCGCTTCCTGAAAACAGGTCAAGAAATGTGCTTCCGGGTACATCATTCTGTATTACGTTAAACAGTGTCTCCTTGGTTCTGTCCTGTGTAGGACGTGTCGCCAGTCCATCTATCGTCTTAAGCGGCATACTTCTTCTCGTTCCCGCAATTACTCTCATAATAAACCTCCGGGTTATAATCAATAATATATCTTCGCCTCTTGGAGCATCTTAAAATCATATCCGTTGATGTCAAATATGTTCACACAGCAGTTCTTTTGAAATACACCGTCCCACATATTCTTTATCTGAAGATGATTAAGATAAATCATCATAGACTTGTTGAGTGCTCCGTGTGCCGTCACAAGGACAACTGCATCGGGCTCCTTTATCGACAGCGGTATAAGCACACTTTCGATAAAATCTCTTGAGCGGGTACACAGCTCCTCATAGGTCTCCCCGCCCTCCGCCGGAACATACTTCTCCGGTGCATCAAAAAAATAGTGAAAATCCGCAGTTATGAGTTCGGAGTTGACACCTTCATTGATGCCGAAGCCGATTTCCTTGAGGCGGTCATCGGTGACAATGGGTACGGTGCGCTCTCCTCTTATAATCTCTGCCGTTCTGTATGCTCTCTTTAACGGACTTGAAAATATATGGTCAAAGCTTACATCCTTAAGAGCTTTTCCAGTGATTTCGGCAAGCTCTATTCCGTATTCATTTAGTTCGGTGTCACTCTGACCTTGAAGCCTTCTCTGCTTATTCCAGTCAGTTTCACCATGTCTTATTATATATAATTTCATAGCTGTATCCTCTGTGTAATGCAGGTGTTATCGCTCTTACACCCGCTCATTATAACATTATATTATCCTGTGTAAAAGACTTTTTAAGTGTATTTTGTAAATTATTTGATATAACATACTCCGCGCAGTCCTTAGCCTTTTTAAGCATGTCGGCATCGGTGTATATGTCGGCAAGCCTGAAGTTGACATCACCGCTCTGGCGTATTCCGAAGAAGTCTCCGGGTCCTCTCAGCTTTAAATCCTGCTCAGCTATATAAAAGCCGTCGTTGGACTTGCCGATTATATCAAGTCTCTCCTTCGATTCAGCCTTTTTTGAGGTACTCACAAAAATACAGTAGGACTGGGCGCTTCCGCGTCCTACGCGACCTCTGAGCTGATGAAGCTGTGCAAGACCGAACTTTTCGGCATTCTCTATAAGCATAACCGTTGCATTCGGGACATTTATTCCAACCTCGATAACCGTTGTTGATACAAGAACCTGTATCTGTCCTTGAGCAAAGCGCCACATTATCTCATTTTTGACATCCGCGGACATCTGACCGTGAAGTCCCTCGACTTTTAAGCCCGGAAGATTGCCGCGGAGTTCAACCGTGTAATCGGTGACATTCTCACTCTCGCTCACCTCGTTATCCTCGACCATAGGACAGATAACATATGCCTGATGGCCTTTTGCAGCCTCATTCATTATGAATCTGTAAGCGTTAGGTCTGAAATCATCCCCTACAACGGCGTTCTTTATCGGAAGTCTGCCGACAGGCATGGCATCGATTATTGATATATCAAGGTCTCCGTAGAGAATGATTGCGAGTGTCCGAGGAATAGGCGTAGCACTCATTACACACACATGCGGGCGGTATCCCTTTCCGGCAAGCGAGCTGCGCTGGTTCACGCCGAAGCGGTGCTGCTCGTCGGTAATGACAAGTCCGAGTCTTGAATACTCGACCTTATCCTGTATAAGTGCATTGGTTCCGATTATAATATCAGCTTCCCCGTTCTTAATAAGCTCCTGAGTATTTCTCTTTTGCGCCGCACTCATGGAACCGACAAGGAGAACCGGACGAACCGGAAGCTCATGCTCCTGTAATAGATTGCATACGGTGTCGTAATGCTGCTTGGCAAGAACCTCGGTAGGTGCCATGAGAGCTCCCTGATACCCTGCTTCCACTGCATTTAAGAGAGCAAGAATCGCAATAATTGTCTTTCCGGAACCGACATCACCCTGTATAAGTCTGTTCATGACGCGGCTTCCTGACATGTCCGACACCATCTCGTCATATGCCTTTTTCTGCGGTGCCGTGAGCTCATACGGAAGCTCGCTTATGAGCTTTACAGCATAGGTTCCTTCTGCAATCGGACATTCATTTGCAAGATATTCTCTCTGCGTCTTAAGGTTATCAAGCTTCATCATGAACACAAAAAATTCGTCAAATGCCAGCCTTTTTCTCGAGTTATGCATCTCCTCCATGCTGCGCGGAAAATGTATGTAGCGCACAGCCTCGTAGAGAGGCGTAAGCTCATATTTTTCCAAAAGCTCCTTAGGAAGATACTCCATATCCTCAATATGATTCTCTGACGCAAAGTACTGTGTCACTGCCTTGAGAACCATATTGTTCGTTAATCCTTTGACAAGCGGATATATCGGCTGTATGTAGTGAAGCTTCTGTTCATACTCTGCGGCTGTGTACAGCTTAGGCTGCTCCATCGTCGCAAGAGAACCCTTGAATACAACCCTGCCCCTTACCATATATCTGTATCCGCGTCTTAAAGAACCCTTTATAAAGGGCATATTGAACCATGTAAGCTTAATTCTTCCGCCTTGCTCATCGACGGCGAACACAGTGGTTATCGTGAGCTTTCTTATCGTCTTGATTTCCACATCAGAGAAAATTGAAATATATATGGTATATACTCCGTCCTCCTCAATCTCCTTTATGAGAACAGGATCCTTGTATATGTCATAGCTTCGCGGATAATAGAACGGAAGCATTGACGTATCCGTGATTCCCGCTTTCATGAACAGCTTTTCCGTCTTTTCTCCTATACCCTTAAGGCTGGTTAATTTCATACAATAACTCCCCGCTTTCATATAGGGCAGATGCCCCACACATTACAAAGGCTGTCATACCAAGAAATAATTAATATATTATTCCCGGCACGACAGCCTTATATATTACAGCTTATTGATTATTCTATTCTACCGAAACAATGTAATAGTAGATAGGCTGACCACCGCTGTGAACCTCAAGGTCGAGGTCAGGATAAGCCTCCTCAAGCTTGGCTGTGAGCTTATCAACCTGCTCACTTGTCACATCTTCGCCATAGTATACGCTTATGAGCTCAGAGTCATCATCGATGAGCTGGGAAAGCATATCTATTGTAGTGCTCTCTATGTCCTTACCTACCGAGAGAATAGTCTTATCTCCGATACCCATTATATCGTTCTGCTTAATCTCCTTGCCATCCATTGAAGTGTCACGAACAGCATATGTTACCTGACCGGTCTTGACATTCTTCATCTCAGATGACATGTTCTCGAAGTTGGCATCCGCATCAGCTGACTCATCAAAGTTGATAAGTGCGGTAATACCCTGAGGTATGGTCTTGGACGGAACAACATATACATTCTTGTCAGTCACGATTGACTGTGCCTGGTTGGCAGCAAGAATGATATTGGAATTGTTAGGGAATATGAATACATTCTCTGCATTAACCTTGTCAATGGCATTGAGCATATCCTCTGTGCTTGGGTTCATGGTCTGACCGCCCTCAATTACAACATCCACTCCGAGACCTTCGAAGATCTCGCTGAGACCTGCGCCGGCAGATACGGAGATAAATCCGTATTTTTTCTTAGGCTCAGCCGGCTTCTTAGCAGCTTCTTCGGCAGCCTTCTTCTCTGCCTCAGCCTTCTCAGCTTCCTTGATAAGCTTCTCCTTATGCTCCTCGCGCATATTGTCAATCTTCATCCTGCTGAGTGAGCCATAGGTAAGAGCCTTCTGAATTGCAAGGCCCGGGTCATTGGTATGTACATGAACCTTAACAATCTCATCATCAGCAACGACAACGATAGAATCACCGATTGACTCAAGATAAGCCTTAAAATTAAGCTCATCGCCGTTGTCGAACTTCTTCTCAACATTAATTATGAATTCGGTGCAGTAGCCGAACTTGATATCTGCCTGAACAGCATCAGCCTCAACCTTCGCACTTGTGCCGCTGCCGAGTGCAGCCGTAAGGTCAATCTCCTTGCCGAGAAGGCAGTCGTAGGCACCTGATACAACCTCAATAAGTCCCTGTCCGCCTGAATCAACAACACCTGCCTCCTTAAGTACCGGAAGCATCTCAGGTGTCTGTGAGAGTACATAACGGCCATGCTCTATAACCTCGCCGAGTATCTCTTCGAGGTCTCCGTTCTCACAGGCAAGCTCGTTCATCTTGTCAGCGAGTCCCTTTGCAACCGTGAGAATTGTTCCCTCCTTCGGCTTCATAACAGCCTTGTAAGCTGTCTCGGTAGCCTTCTGGAATGCCTTGGCAAGAACAGGTGCATCTATAACCGTCGCAGTCTTGATTTCCTTAGTGAAGCCTCTGAAAAGCTGTGAAAGAATAACACCCGAGTTACCTCTCGCACCTCTTAAGGAACCTCCGGATATAGCCTTTGACAGATTCTCGAAGTTAGGCACTGATATGGCACTTACTTCCTTAGCTGCCGACAGAATCGTCATGGTCATATTCGTTCCGGTGTCTCCATCAGGTACCGGGAATACATTCAGTTCGTTGATTACTTCTTTTTTTGCTTCCAGATTGGCAGCTCCTGCTAAAAAGCACTTCTTTAGCATAGCTGCATCTATGGTATTAATAGCCACTGTTAAAATCCTCCTTAATAACGGTTAGTCAATTACTCTTACGCCATCTACAAATATGTTAATCTGCTTAATCTTCATTCCGGCAAACTCTTCAACCTTATACTTAACACTGTTCACAAGGTTGTCTGCCACAGCGGAGATGGACACTCCGTACGATACAATAACATGAAAATCCAAAGTAATCAAGTTATCTTCATCAATCTTTACATTAATCCCATGTGTAAGACTCTCTCTCTTAAGGAGTTTAACGAGTCCGTCCTTCATGCTGACGGCTGCCATTCCGACAATTCCGAAGCTTTCAATAGCCGTGGTACCCGCAAACATTGCAATAACTTCAGGGTCTATCATAACTGTTCCTAATTTATTTTCAATTCGACCTTTCATGGTTCCTCCAATCTCCGTGTAAATCACGGTATACAAAGTCATGATGTTACCATTATACATTATTATTGTAAAAAATGGAACTTAAAAGTTAAAAACTTTAAAAAAATATTTTTTTTGCTTGCAAAATGTTCTAATATCTGTTATCATAACTTCTGTTGTCAGCCGAGTAGGCATTATTAAGCTTTGAGGAGGTGCAATCATGGCAAAGTGTGCTGTTTGTGATAAGGGTGCTCATTTTGGACTCAAGGTAAGTCACTCTAACAGAAAATCAAACAAGATGTGGAAGTCAAACGTTAAGTCAGTTAAGGTTTTGACAACAGCAGGTCCAAGAAAGATGTATGTATGTACTTCTTGCTTAAGATCAGGCGCTGTTACAAGAGCGTAGTCAAAAGTTTGATGTTAATTAAGCCCCGGAATTTTTCCGAGGCTTTTTTTACGTCGTAAATATGTCAGAAAAGAATAAATCTGCTCTGCCCTATTTGCAGCAGCAGAACAGATTATATCCGCATATCATCAACAATATTATTATCACTATTCCCCAAAATATATTTTGAATCAGCATCCCTATTATCATTCCCACAGCAATCCAGAACATCATAAAACCTATTATTCTTACCACATGAATCCTCCCGAATCCACCCTGCTGCTCTATTCTATTATATGCAGAAAATAAGACTTGATTCATATATTTTAATCATTTGTCACGTCGCCGCTTCCGTCAAGCGGTATCCTATCGCCAAGCATGGACGATTCAGGCTTGGAAATTGCCATAATAAAGTCCTTATTTCTTGCAAGTATCTCTCTTAACTCGCGCTTTAACTGTCCTGAGTAGCTTCTTAGGTCTGCCGAAACACCGTATGCCTCTATGCCGAGCGCATCCGCGATATAGAGGGCGCGGTACAGATGATAGCCCTGTGACACTATTATCATCTTATTTACCCCGAATATCTCCTTAGACCTGTATACACTGTCATACGTCGAAAAGCCGGCATGATCCATGAAGATGTCCTCTGAAGGGATACCGCCAAGCATGGCATATTTTTTCATGGTTCCGACTTCATTGTAATCGGGGTGTCCATGATCACCGCTCATGATAAGCTTCGGTGCCGCACCTGCTTCATAGAGGCTTACTCCCGTCATGATTCTGTCATACAGCATATTGCTCGGAGTCTTGTCAGGCTTGACAGCCGCGCCTAAGACCAGTATACAGTCAACATCCTCAAGAACTGCGGCTTCATCGGTATCAATAATCATGTCCTTAGTTCTATGTATTACATAGCCGTTTATCGTAAATACATATACGGCTGCCAAAAAGACAGCCGCACAGCAGATAATTATTAATGTCTTGAAACATTTTTTAATTGACATGCTAAATCTCCCTAATTTCATCGGTTCTTGTATAATTATCAGCTGTATATATGCAAAAACCGCTTATTCTGTCATATCCTTAATAGCTTCATCGACAGCGTCATCATTCTTATTCTTCTTTCCTGAAGCTATTCCGGAAATCTTGTCAACCATATCAGGAACCATATCGAGAATCTTGGTGATTGTATCCTGATTCTTTACATTAACAAGTCTTGTCTGTCCGTCCTGAATTACAAGTACTGCACTCGGAGAAAGCTTCGCACCGAGACCGCCGCCGGCATTATTCTTGGTATCTCCTGAAAAGGCACCTGCACCAACGCCGAATGCCACATCAACAAGCGGAACAATAATAGTATCGTTCACCGTAACCGCATCGCCCACAACCGTCTTTGCACTGACAAAGCTGTCCATTCCAGAAAAAAGTGATTCAACCGTTGAATTAAACTTACTGTTATCTGCCATAATTGTCCTCCAGTCATACTGTATTATTCTTTACAGCGTTAATTAATTTTTTAACATCTTTATTGAAATATACCCGTGCAGCTATATACAGTACCCTGCCAAGTATAATTCTTCCCTTCAAATCTGCCTCAGCTTCAAAAACAGCTTCATCCCATACAGGTGTAATATTGATTACCAGTCCCGTCGCGGCTCTGACGACTGCCGCGGCTCCGAGTATCTCACCGAGTGCAGCCGGGTCATCAAGCCCGAGCCTTATGTCTATCACATGGCTTCCCGGAAGAACATGCCTGAACAACAGCTTAAGCTGGTGAAACAGGAACTTAAGAACATGTTTGTTCTTTTTTAAGAGAGCGGTTATGTTCTTGATAGTATCTATTATACCACCTGATTTTGGGTTTGTATTCTTATTTTTTTCTTTTTTAGGTTTATCTTTCGCTTTTTCAGTGTGCTTATCATCCTCTGCCTTTGCGGCATCGGTGTTTTTGGCGGCGGTATCTGCCGGATTTTCCTGTTTTGGTTTTTCTGGAATTGGCTTTTCTTTTGCCGGTGGCTCTGCCGATACAGACTTTTTAACCGGAGCCGCAGCTTCTTTATCCTCATGCTTAGTCTGCTGCTCTGTCGTTACAGCCTTCTTAACAGGAGCGGAAGCTTCTTTAACAGGCCTCGGCTTATTTTTTTCCCTGGAAATACTGCGTCCGAACAGGCTGATTCGCAGGTCGGACTGTGTTCCTTCAAGTGAAAAATGTACATGCAGAAGCCTGAACAGATATGTCACATGCGCATTGACCTTCAATTTTCCGTGAAAACCGGCATTGACCTTGTATTTTATCGGAACAAATAAGAGAAGGCACAGAAGCAGAAGCACAATTCCTAAAAGCACCAAAATAATAATTCCAATTATCTTAAGAACAGTCAATAAAATATTAAGAATGAACAACTGTTATACCTCCTTATCGGAGAATACCTGGTCTGATGTGCCGGCTGGTTCGCAGAAGCCCAGATATTCACGCAGGTTGAAGGCTCCGCTTGCATTGTACATATTCCCGACTATATCGGCTGCAAGCTCTATCGCGGCCTGCTTCGAGCGGGCTATACCGACAATATACTTCGTCCGGTCATTATAATGCGGCTGCATAAGCTCAAGTGAACTGAATATATCGAGGATATTCCGGTCTCTTGATTCGGGAAGAGCAAGAAGATATACGTTAGGTTCTAACTTACCCTTTTCAAGACGGCGGAGCAGACGTGTCCTCTTTTTGGCATTTTCTTCGTCAAAATACAGATTGTCATACCATATATAATGCACTGCCATGCTGCCCCTCCGTTACTTATTGGAATCTTATACTACTCGCTCATCATATCAAGCATAAGCTTCATGCATGACTTGCGTTCTGCTTCATCACTGCACTGACCGAGTGCAACATGAATATACTTCTTAATTTCTTCAAGGTTATTGAAGAATACAGGGAGGCTTCCGAGTATACCTGACATAACCGCACGGTTAAAAGGTCTCTCATGCTCCGCAAAGAAGTCCGTCAGCTCCTGTGTGAGTTCGTCACACTTGCTGTTAATATATGCCTCATCAGCCATAATATTCGAAATCTTATCCTCGACAAGCTTCATGAAGCTGCTTCCCGAGCTGAGTCTTTCAAGCTTAAAGAGCTTCTCATATGTCTCCTTAAGTTCAAGCTCATCAGCCTTCTCCATATATGAGCTCTTCACATCGTCAAGTGCGTAGCTGTCGGAGGATAACTGTGTGGAAAGTCTCTCCTGAACACCCTCTATCGCAACAAAGCTGTCGAATGAGTCCTCGGTAGGGAGAACTCTGTCATATATCGCATCAAGCGCCATACCGATAATCTTAAGACAATGCTGCTTCGCATTGCTGTCAACAAGCGCCTCGCCGGAGGTCAGAAGAACCATATATGCGTCATTAACCGCGTCCATGAGAAGTACAAAAATATCGGTTACTCCGACAACGTAATCCGTTGCATCGGCAAGAATTGCTGCTGCTTCATTGTAATCGTCCTCTGACATATCCACATATGAAAAGCTGTCCAATTCCTTAAGTCGTTCAGAGAGTACCGCAAATGCGGTGTCGAACTGCTCAGGTGTATGAAGCATGGCAACGGAGCGGATCATATATATGAAGTCCTCAACCGAAGAAGCCTCAGAGCCTTTGTACAGTGTGAATGCGTCATGGAGAAGCTCGAAGAACTTATTCTTTGACAGACGCATCGGAATCTGGCTCACAACCTGACCAATCTTCATGTTCACGACTGAATTATCCTTGTCGGATATGATGTAGTTGATGATATCTCTCTCGAACTTGTCATCATAATAATCCGCATTAATGTCACATTCCTTGAAATTGTACTCTATCCGGTTAAGTACATACTCATATATCTGGAATCTATCCGTAAATGCGGTGAGAACCTCCATCCTTGTGATAAGCTCCTCGCGAAGCTCATCAATCTGAGTAAGTGCCTGTGCAGTACTCTCCTCAGTGACATTATCCCCGGAGATTCCGTTAGTGACAGCACCGGCAAGTCTTGAAGCGTAATCCGCTACAAGCTCGGTGTACTTCGTGTCCTCGCCGTATACCTCAGCAAAGGTGTACAGATTAAGGGCCAGCTTTACATAGCCCATTCTTCCGTAAAGTGAGTTCATTCCCGCCGCATATCCCGATAAATTAGTCTCGACATTCTTTCCCTTGGAAAGTTCTGCCGCAATATTACTTAATTCAGCCATAAATAAATCCTCTTCCGATTAATTTTCTTCTAATACCTTGTCAAATATGTGGAAACAATCAAATGTTGCAAAATAATCACGCGGAGTCTCAGCTCTTCTTATAAGCTTAACCGAGCCGTCTTCACACAGCAAAAGCTCTGCCGAGCGAAGCTTTCCGTTGTAATTGTAGCCCATTGAGAAGCCGTGTGCTCCGGTGTCGTGAATTACAAGGAAGTCACCCATGTCAATCTTAGGAAGCATGCGGTCAATCGCAAACTTATCGTTATTCTCGCAAAGGGAACCCGTCACATCATACTTGTGGTCACATGGCTCGTTCTCCTTACCCATAACCGTAATATGGTGATATGCTCCGTACATTGCAGGACGCATGAGGTTGGCAGCACAGGCATCGCAGCCGATGTATTCCTTATATGTGTGCTTCTCATGTATTGCCTTGGTCACAAGATGTCCGTAAGGTGCCATCATGAAGCGTCCGAGCTCGGTGTATATTGCAACGTCGCCCATACCTGCAGGAACAAGCACCTCCTCGTATACCTTTCTCACGCCCTCACCGATGGCATATATGTCATTAGGCTCCTGATCAGGTCTGTAAGGAACGCCTATACCACCTGAAAGGTTGATGAACTTTATGTCGCAGCCTGTCTTTTCGGAGACTTCAACGGCAAGTTCAAAGAGAATCTTGGCAAGTGTAGGATAATATTCGTTAGTGACAGTGTTGCTTGCAAGGAAGGCGTGGATTCCGAAGTGCTTGGCACCCTTCTGCTTCAACAGCTTGAAGCCTTCAATAAGCTGTTCCTTGGTAAAGCCGTACTTGGCATCTCCAGGATTGTCCATTATCGAGTTGGCAATCTGGAAATATCCGCCCGGATTGAATCTGCATGAGATAGTCTCAGGTATGCCGCAGATATCATCCAGGAACTGTATATGTGTAAAATCATCAAGATTAATTGTGGCGTTAATCTTGTGTGCGTATTCAAATTCCTCTGCCGGAGTAGCGTTCGATGAGAACATGATATGCTGTCCGTCAAAGTCGAGTGCCTTTGCGAACATAAGCTCCGTAAGTGATGAGCAGTCCACGCCGCAGTCATATTCCTTAAGTATATTTACAAGGAAAGGATTCGGTGTAGCCTTCACAGCGAAATACTCTCTGAATCCCTTATTCCATGAAAAAGCTTCCTTAAGCTTCTTGACATTCTCTCTTATGCCCTTCTCATCATAGATGTGATATGGCGTAGGATAAGTCTTATCTATTTCCTTTAATTGTTCAAGTGTTACGAATGGTTTCTTTTCCATGGTCATTCTCCTCTTCCTGTCTTATTTTCGTCATTCTGTTCGTCCTTCTGACAGGCTTCACAGATTCCGTACAGTACGGTCTTGGAATTGTCAACGAGAAAATGATGGTGTTCGTATACATGCTCCTCAATCTGCTGAAGAAAATCACAGCTCACATGAAAGAGTCTTCCGCATTTTACACACTTTAAGTGAAAGTGATTGCGGCATGCCGATTCACTATTCCCCTGATACTGATAGCATGCGCCGACACCCTCCTCAATATAATACTTGCGCAGGAAGCCCTCGTCGGCAAGCTTCTCCATATAGCGGTAGATGGTTGTACGCCCTACCTTATTGCCCTCGCTCTTAAGATGGTCGGTCACTTCATCAATGGTGACATGTCCGTCCTGACATTTCTTAAGATAGTCCAATATAATCTCTCTCTGCTTGGTGCGGTATGCACCCTTCTCGTTGCTTTCCATATTCATTACTCCAAAACAATACTTAAGAAACATTATAAGCTTTCTTTCCTATGCTTGCAAGTAAATTATTATTGTGATACAATTTCTTTTACTTAAAATATCTATCAAAAGAAAAGGAGAAACACTATGCCGGGTATTCTCGCACTGCTGCTTGTGATTGTTGTTGTATTCCTTATATTTTTCTCGGAGAATCTTCAGAAAAAGAAGATGGATGAACAGCTTCACACTATTATCGGAAATCAGAAGGTGTTATATGGAAGCATGGCTAACCTCACGGTAGGCACAGGCTTTGTCCGCGGTTATTTTGCACTGACGGAGAGATACCTCTACTTCATAGAGAGCAAAAAGGATGGAACAATCAAGCTTACAATCCAGCTTAAGTATGAGGAGATTGTAAGCCATAAGCTTCACTTCGTACTCTTTGTCGAGGCTTCTGACCACCACATGTATGAAATCAAGGCAGCCAACAACACAGCCGCCTACAACATCTTAGTAAACCAGATAAAAAAAGTGATGCCCGAATAGGCACCACTTTTTTTTATTCTATTCCAGTACTTTTATCGCTAATTGTATTGCCGCATCCGCAGCCTGTTCCCTTATCTGCTGTCTGTCACCATCAAAGACATATCTCTCCACTACGGTTTCACCATTGTAGCAGCATCCGATGTAGCACAGCCCGACAGGAAAATCAGGCGTTCCGCCGTCAGGACCCGCAATGCCCGTAATGGACAGGGCTACGTCCGCTCCTGCTGCTTTAGCTGCACCCTCTGCCATCTCCTTTGCGACCTCTTCGCTGTATACGGTATATTTTTCGAGGGTTTCCCTTCTGACTCCGAGTATGCGCATCTTGGCTTCTTCGGAATATGTTATATAACCTGCTTCAAATACATCCGAAACGCCTGCCACATTGACAAGCTTTGCGGCTATTAAGCCGCCTGTGCATGATTCTGCTGTTGTTATTCTGAGCTCGCGCTCGAACAGGGTTCTTACCAGGTTCTCTTCATTCATCATTAATTGTCCTTTAACACATCCTTATTCTGAACAAGGTACACAATAAGGGAATATACTGTAAGTACAAGAGCAGCATAGATAAATACCTGCTCAACATATCGCATAAAATCAAACGGAAGACGTGCAATAAGCAGACAGCACATAATCATCTGAACTGTCGTCTTAATCTTGCCTGACATTCCGGCTGCGATGACAACATTCTTCTCAGCCGCAATAAGTCTGAAGCCGCTTATGATAAATTCTCTTGCAATTATAATTATAACAATCCAGGCAGGCATGATTCCCATACCCGTAAAGGCTATCATTGCGGAGCACACCAAAAGCTTGTCCGCAAGCGGGTCCATGAACTTGCCAAAATTGGTAACAAGATTATATTTTCTTGCAATTTTGCCGTCCAGCATATCGGTGAGGCTTGCAATAATGAATATTGCGAGCGCCACATATCTGCTTCCCTCAAAAAAATCCGTCATAAGGAATACTAAAAAGAAAGGTATCATGATAACTCTTGCTATTGTAAGTTTATTAGGTAAATTCATTATACAAGCTCTCCTATCAAGTCATATTCTAATGCTCCGGTAACCTTCACCCGGCAGAAATCTCCGGACATAAGCTCCTCGTCGGTGTTGACAAATATATAGCCGTCGACATTCGGTGCATCCATGTAGGTTCTTCCGACATAGGCATTTTCGTCGGCAACCTTGCCTTCAATCATAACGGTAAGCACCTTGCCAATCTGCTCCTGAGAGAGGTCGGAGGAAATCTCCTGCTGAAGCTCCATAAGACGGTCGCGGCGCTCTTCCTTAATCTCATCAGAAATCTGTCCGTCCATCTCGGCGGCCTTCGTTCCGTTCTCAGGTGAGTATGTGAATACGCCAAGCCTTGTGAATTCAATCTCATCGATGAATTCCATAAGCTCTTCGTGGTCTTCGTCTGTCTCACCCGGGAAGCCGGCAATGAGCGAGGTCCTGAGTGCGATATCAGGTATCTCCTGTCTGAGCTTTGCGATTCGCTCTGTGAGCTCTGCACGGTTGGTCTTGCGGTTCATTCTCTTTAATATATTGTCCGACGCATGCTGAATCGGAATATCAAGATAATGACATATCTTCGGCTCCTCCTTCATCACCTGAATGAGCTCATCATATATCTCCTCCGGATAGCAGTACATAATTCTAATCCAGCGGAGCCCGTCGATTCGGCACAGCCTTCTGAGCAGTTCATGAAGCATCTTCTTTCCGTACAGGTCAACTCCGTAAAGTGTTGTCTCCTGTGCCACAAGTATGAGCTCCTTTACGCCTCCTGCCACAAGTGTCTCAGCCTCCTCAACAAGATCCTCCATAGGATAGCTTCTGTAATGGCCTCTCAGCATAGGTATTATGCAGTAGGTACAATACTTATCGCAGCCCTCTGCAATCTTAAGATGTGCGTAATGTCCGCCCGTCGTAACGATTCTCTTAGCCTTAATCATTTCAGGCTTGTAGTCGGACATCCCGAATACAAGGTCTACCTCAGGAAGCTCCTTTTTGATTTCTTCCTTGAAGCGCTGTGCAAGGCAGCCTGTTACAATAAGCTTTTTGCACTTTCCTGTCTCCTTGAGCTTACCCATCTCAATAATCGTATTGATGCTTTCCTCCTGTGCATCACCGATAAAGGCACAGGTATTTACAATTACTATATCGGCCTCGTATTCATCATCCGTAAGCTCATAATGGGCTTCGTGCAGCATGCCGAGCATCTTCTCTGAATCAACCAGATTCTTGTCACAGCCGAGTGACACATAAAAAACCTTCATATATTTCCTCATTTCTATACAACCACAAACTATGGTTATTGCATTTTTACATAAGCGGAGCAAAAAGACGAAGTATAGCCTTAAATGTTCCGAAAATTAATGATTTCCTTCTGGGCTGGTTCTTTTTAAGAACCTCCTCGCATATCTCAAAGGTCTCACAGAAGTCGGACTTGAGCGCGGCTATCGCATCCGAATTGTAGATGAATGTTCCACATTCAAAATGCAGATAAAGACTTCTGTAATCCATATTGATAGTGCCGACAACTCCGACCTCATCATCACAGACATACCCCTTGGCATGTATGAAGCCCGGAGTATAATGATATATTCTTACACCCGCATCAAGAAGCTGTGGATAATACGACTTGGTAAGCATATATATTATCTTTTTATCAGGTGTTCCCGGTGTTATGATTCTGACATCAACACCTGACTTTGATGCGAGACACAACGCCTCCATCATCTCGTTGTCAATAATAAGATATGGCGTGGATATATATACATACCTCTTGGCACGCCTTATGATATTGAGATATACATTCTCACCCACACATTCATGGTCAAGCGGTGAATCGGAAAAAGGAACAACGACAGCCTTGTCATCCTTCGCGTGAAATTCCGGTATATCAAAATATTTTTCATAATCGGAATCCGTGTCCTCAATGGAATTCCACATCTGAAGGAACATTATGACATGGTTGCGCACGGCATCACCCTCTAATCTTACAGCCGTATCCTTCCAGTGACCATATGGATTCACGATGTTAAAATACTCATCGCACATATTGAAGCCGCCGTTGAAGCTCACACGGCCGTCAATGACCATAATCTTTCTGTGGTCGCGGTTATTCATGAATATATAGAATATCGGTACAAGCGGATTGAATGCCCGAACCTTGATTCCCTTGGCAAGAAGCCTCTTTACAAACTTGTTGGTGAAGTAACCGAGGCTTCCGAAGTCATCATATATCATTCTGACTTCAACACCTTCCTTGACCTTTTTCTCAAGGATGGCTTCTATCTGTGCAAAAGCTTTTGCATCTTCAAATGCAAAATATTCCATGAATATGTATTTTTCAGCGCTTGACAATTCCTCAAGCATCGAGGCAAAGGCCCCGTCGGTCTGTGGGAAATATGTGACATCCGTGTTCCTGTATGCCCCGTACCCGCTGTACTTTGACAGGTAATAGCACTGTGATCGGACATCCTCATTGGACTTAAGCTCATCAAGAATCTCTTCATCCTGCGCCTTGTATTTATCAAAGCGGTCATTAATCTCGGAGAACTTGCGGTTCATCTTCTTTGGAACCTTTGACTGTCCGACGAATGCATATAAAAATACTCCGAATACAGGAAATGTAAGTATAACCACTGCCCATACAATCTTGTAGGCAGGATTGTCGCGGTTGAGTACTATTCCGAGAACCATCAGTATTCCTATTACCTTGGCTACTATTGAGAGCTGTACATAGTAATTGCTTAGGCGGTGCAGTATTGAGAACAGCCACAAGAACTGAAAGATAATACTTATTGCAACCACAACCGCTCTTCCGAATATAATGTTAAAAAATCTCTTCATGCAACACACCTCTTACTAAATACACTATTGTTATAGGAACAGTCCGCTTCCGAGTATGATTCCCATGAATGCCTTATACGAGAATGCCTTGTTCTTATTAAAGCCCCTGTATAATTCTTCAAGATTCTCCTCGGAATGCTCTGTCTCCTTAGAATATATTCGCATAGCGGTTATCTGTCGTTCAAATGTAAGGCTGCCCTCCGCACGGCAATACACACAGCCGAGCAGTTCCTGCATAATAAGTGCGGCACATGCAAGCTGAACCTTCTCGGCAAGCTTCTCATCAAATACTGCCCTCAGAAAATATCTGTATACATAATACACAAGTAAGTGTTCATATTCATATTCGCGTTCATTGACAAGTGCGGCCACTTCATTGACATTCTGTATTCCGTCGTCTACAAGGCTGTTAAGCGCCGCAAGCATATCCGCCCATTCAGGCTTAATGTGTTCAAGACAATCATACAGCTTAAGCCACTCCTTAAGCATTGGCTGAACCTTCTTGTAACCTGAATACTTTTTCTCAAGCCCGGCTGCTCTCTTTTTGAGGAACTCTTTATCCTTATAGCATTCCGTTACGTCGGCGCATTTTCTCTTTTTAAGCTTCTTTTGAAGTGCAAAAGAAAAATCAAGCAGCAATGCAGCTCTGTGCTTAATTCCCATGCTTCTGTCCTGGCATAACGCATATGCCGTATCCCTTGCCTGACATAGTTCAAAATACAGTGTCGGGTCAATGTCGTTATATCCGCTGATTTTCTCATCATTCTCAGATACCGTGAAGGTAATGGGCTGTGTGCGCTTCATAATGAGCTCCACAGCCACCGGACATGACAGGGATATGCCAATCTCTCTTGTGCTTCCGAATTCGGTTATATGTCTCGGGAAGTTGGTACAGGTCTCACACAGCTTATCCTCTCCAAGCTCGGTATATATGTCACACAGGTTCCGTTCATTGAGAAACGGACATCTTCCGTGCTCCTGAAGTATGAATCTGTCCTCTATCGGGTAGTCGACAAGCATGCTTCTTAACCTGTCGCCGAAGCTTCCCTCGACACTTTTATAATATGCACTTGATTTCTTGTCTACATCAACTTCCCATCCCGCACAGCATGTATCAATGCATTCTCCGCCTATACATGAAAAATCCTTATAATATTCCGGTACTCTGATTTTCATGAGTCAAAAATCCTCTCTATGGCAAAAAAGAACACCAAAATGTATAGCATTCTGGTGCCCTTATTGATTCTTATAAATTATTACAGATACCAATTATATGCACTGTTATAATAATTGTTGTACACTCCGCTTGAACCGTACAGACCTGCGGTTGTACCTGCATTCTCAGCGGCACTGCTGATTGCCGAGGCTCTTACAAAGGTCTGATAAGCCATCGAGCTTGAACCATTGAAAAGCTTCTTAACGTCAGCCACATCTGCGCTGCTGAGCTTCTTATCATCAACAGTGAGTGTCTTGTCATCGTTGATAGTAATTCCTATCTTCTCCAAAGAACTCTTATAGGCATTCGTCTGATTCGTCATGAATGAAACCTTGCCTGTAACCTTCGAGTTCGATGTATCACCTGCCTCGTCAAGCAAAGTATTGTAGTTGTTGACGAACTTCTTGACTGCAGAGGAAATCTCGCTTGTAACCTTGTCAGTATTCTTAAAAAGACTCTTGGATGAGCTTGTATCGGTAAGCTTGGCTGCTGAGCTGTACAGGTCGTCGGCAGCATCCTTAACCTCTGTGAGCTGCTTCTTCTCAACAGTTGAATTACCGTTAATCTGATACCTGCTTCCTGCCTGTGAGGTCTTACCGGAAGAATCCGTGTTGTTATAATATGAATTCAGAAGCTTCTTATAAGCACCCGTCTTAATTGTCGAATATTCTGATAATGAGGAATACAGACCACTCGTAAACGAACTGTTAGTCGAAGTGCTTCCTAAACCACCTAATAACGTATTAATCGATAACGACATAATATGCACTCCTTTCCTTAAAATGACATCTTATTACAATTACAGAATATACTTTATTTCAGAATTTGTCAATATAATGAATTAATATAGGCTTATTTTGCAAACATCAATATAAGCACAAGTGCTCCAAGTACTATTCTGTACCATCCGAACACGGTAAAATCATGCTTCTTTATGTAATTCATTAAGAACTTAATTGCTATAATTGATACGACGAATGCAACCACCATTCCGAGTATGAGTGCTGCTGCCTCGGCAGCTGTAAACGCGAAGCCGAACTTGACAAGCTTAAGGAGGCTGGCTCCGAACATTACAGGAATTGCAAGATAGAATGTGAACTCAGCGGCAGCCGTTCTTCCGACACCGATAATCATGGCGCCTACAATGGTTGCACCTGAACGTGATGTTCCCGGAATAAGCGCAAGTACCTGGAATATACCGATTAAAGCGGCAGTCTTAAAGGTAATCTCACCAATATCATTATACTTAAAGCTCTTGCCCTTGTGAAGCTTCTCAACAATTATAAATGCGATACCATATACTATGAGCATAGCTGCAACCGTAGGTGCATTGTAAAAAAGCTCATCAATCTTATCATTAAAAGGAAGTCCTATAATCGCAGCCGGCATACATGCGACAAGTATCTTACACCATAGAATGAGCTTATCCTTATTCCATGCAAGCTTACGCTTATTGTTGTCCTTTTTTACCGAGTCAATCGGCAGAAGCTTTTCAAAGTATATCACGACAACTGCCATGATGGCTCCGAGCTGAATGAGTACATCGAACATTTCCTTGAATTCATCACTCATATTGAGCTTCATGAACTCATCAACAATAATCAGATGTCCCGTGCTGCTTATCGGGAGCCATTCGGTAATGCCTTCCACAATTCCAAGTATAATTACCTTAAGGTATTCAATCCATTCCATTATTCCATATCCCCTTTTTTACATAAAATATGGACTGTCACACCTGAAATTATAAAGTATAACAGTCCATTACATCTAATCCGAAGTTCGCCCTCAGATATTATTCGTCGCTGCCATCGTCCTCGCTGACAATCTTAATCTTAGACTCATAGAGCTCTTCAATAGCGATTGATAAAGGCTTGTTAGCTGCCTTAGTCTTAACAAGAGGCTCGTCACCTGCAATAATCTGTCTTGCTCTCTTAGCTGTTGCAAGCACGATTGAATAACGGCTCTGCACGATAGGCTGCTCGCCCGGTTCAACATCGCTGTTTACAACTTCCATTAAATCTGTATAAGATGGATGTAACATTATTATTCTCCTTCCGCAAAGAACATATATTTTCTACTGATAAAATATTGCCGTACCTGTTATTATGTTCTCTTTTTTTGAATTTGTCAATAGTTATTCGATGTTCTGTATCTGTTCCCTGACCTTCTCAATCTCAGTCTTAAGAGTGATTGCGCAGTCAGTAACCTGTAAATCATTCGCCTTGGAGAGAATTGTGTTAGCCTCTCTGTTCATCTCCTGTGCGATAAAGTCGAGCTTACGTCCGACGCTTCCGCCCTCGAGCAGAGCTGCCTTCGTGCTCTCAATATGGCTTCTTAAGCGCACTGTCTCCTCGTCCACACATATCTTATCGGCAAAAATCGTAACCTCCGTAGCGATTCTTCCTTCATCCACGGTTGAATCGGCAAGCAGCTCGGTCACCTTATCTTCAAGTCTGTTCCTGTACTCATCAACCACCTGAGGGCTGCGAAGCTCTATAAAATCAACAAGCTTAAGCATGTTATCGAGCTTATCTATAAGGTCAGCCTTAAGACGCTCTCCCTCTGATATTCTTGTCTCGACAAATGCCTGACACGCCTTGTCGACAGCCTGTTCAAGAAGCTGCCATATGGTCTCATCATCGCCGTCCTGATCCTCCATGGTAATTACCTCAGGCATTCTTGCAAGTGCGGAAACCTTTATATCATTATCTATTCCGAACTGCTCTGACATATACTTGAAAATACTCATGTACTCCCCTGCAAGATCCTCATTATAGTGAAGGCATACCTTGCCTTCGGAGAAATCCTCGAATGTGATGAACACATCCACCTTGCCTCGGGATATATATTTTTTAAGGATATTCCTTATTCCTGCCTCATAAAAATTCAGCTTCTTGGGCATCTTGATTCCGGTCTCGAGATAGCGGTGATTGACCGACTTCATCTCAACAGTAATCTTGCGCTCATCATCGGCAGCTTCATATCTGCCAAATCCCGTCATACTCTTAATCATTAGATATCCTCCATATCTCATAGTTGAAAAAATTATACCATATTTTCTCTAAATATGCTACAATTATGAAGATATTTTTAGAATTTACATTTTTGAAAGTTGAGGGAATCAGTATGGCATTTGATGGTTTTGTTGTCGCCGCGCTTGTAAAGGAAATGAATGACAAGCTGCTCGGCGGACGTTTATATAAGATAGCACAGCCTGAGGAGGATGAGCTTTTTATCACAGTTAAGAACAATAAGGAACAGTACAGACTTCTCCTCTCTGCAAGTGCAAGTCTTCCGCTTGTATATATTCTGCAGGATAATAAGCCGAGTCCTCTTACCGCACCTAATTTCTGTATGCTGCTGAGAAAGCACATAAGCAACGGACGCATTGTCGCGGTGACGCAGCCGGGACTTGAACGTATAATCCGCTTTGAGATTGAACATCTTGATGATATGGGTGACCTGTGCAGAAAGTTCCTGATTGTTGAGCTTATGGGAAAGCACAGCAACATTATATTCTGCGACGAGAATGATGTAATTATCGACAGCATCAAGCATATTCCTGCTTATGTAAGCTCTGTCCGCGAGGTGCTCCCGGGACGCAGCTACTTCATACCGAACACTACGGGCAAGCACAATCCGCTGACGGTCAGCATGGATGAATTCGTTTCGATAATGTCGGAGAAGCCGATGCCTGTTCAGAAGGCACTCTACTCCGCTTTTACGGGCATAAGTCCGGTAAGCGCCGAGGAGATATGCCACCGCGCATCAGCAGACGATACAGTCTCAGCCGGAAGCATGACTGAGGCGGAAGCTGTGCATCTATATGGTACATTTCATAATATTATGGAAGATATTTCAACAGGCTCTTTCGCTCCATGCATTATATATAATGCTGATGAGCCTGTTGAGTTCTCTGCGATTCCGCTTACCATGTACTCTGATGACAGCGGCAGCGGTCTGAGGATTGAGCACAGTGCCTCTATAAGTGAGGTATTAATCAGTTTCTACGAAAAAAAGAATAATATAACGCGTATACGCCAGCGTTCAGCAGATCTGCGCCAGATAGTCAACACGGCTCTTGAGCGCAACAATAAAAAATATGACCTTCAGCTTAAGCAGCTCGCTGATACCGAAAAGCGCGAAAAATACCGCATATACGGCGAACTCATCAACGCATATGGCTACGATATTCCTGAGGGTGCGAAGAGCTTCGAGGCTCTCAACTACTACACAAATGAGATGATAACCATTCCGCTTCAGGAGGATTTGACCGCGAGGGAGAACAGCGTGAAGTATTTTGAGCGTTACAATAAGCTTAAGCGAACCTATGAGGCACTCAGCAAGCTTACTGTTGAGACCAAGGAAGAGATAGACCATCTTGAATCCATAAGCAATGCACTTGATATTGCCGTATCCTACGACGACCTTGTACAGCTCAAGGAGGAAATGATTGAATACGGATATATTCACCGCAAGGGCTCCAGGAATAAGAAGGAAAAAATTACAAGCAAGCCTTTCCACTATATTTCAAGCGATGGCTTCCACATGTATGTCGGAAAGAACAATTACCAGAATGAGGAGCTGACCTTCAAGCTTGCCACAGGCAACGACTGGTGGTTCCATGCAAAGAATATCCCGGGCTCCCATGTTATTGTAAAGGCGGAGAACAAGGAGCTTCCCGACAATACCTTTGAGGAGGCTGCAAGACTTGCGGCACACTACTCCAAGGGCAGCAAGCAGGAGAAGGTTGATGTCGACTATATTCAAAAGAAGCATATCAAGAAGCCTGCGGCATCGAAGCCGGGCTTCGTAATTTACCACACCAACTACTCTATGACGATTGACAATGATTCTCATAAGATGGGGACACTTGTGGAGGAATGAGTATTAATCATTTTCGTTAAACGGACGTAAAATACCACCCGATATATTATCTCGCTAACATGGACTGACATTACGATAAGCCTCAAAGATTGTAATCGTGTTCGCATTACAGCTCCACGATTACATGGGTCTTATCTCCATAGTCCATTAAATCGCTCGATAATATATCGGGTGGTATTTTACTGGTTGTTATAGTATCACTGTCTATGTTGAATAAAAAATTGCTTTATAGAAAAAGGCCGATTTAACTTTACATTAAATCGACCTTTGAATGCAATAGCGATTGCAGATATTTAAAAATTATACAGGATAAGCTCCGTCCTTGGCAACCGTAGCGTCAACCTTAGTCTGCTGTGCCTCTCTGTACTTGAAGAAATCAGTAGCAACCTGTGGGAAGAGTGCGTATGATAATACGTCCTCATCCTGCTGCTTGTACTGCTTCATCTCGTCCTCGAGCTTAGCAAGCTCTGGCTTAAGAGTATCAGCGAAACGGCATGTGATTGGCTGCTCGCCTGTAAGCTCAATAGCCTTCTTCTGAACCTCAGGGTTGAAAGGCTTAACAGTCTTTCCGTACTTACCAAGAAGTAAGTCCTTAGACTCCTTAGTCATGTTCTTGTATCTCTCACCGAGAACTACATTGAGAACTGCCTGTGTACCGACAATCTGGCTTGAAGGTGTAACAAGAGGTGGTTCACCGAAGTCCTTACGAACTCTTGGAACTTCCTCAAGAACCTCTGTAAACTTATCCTCAGCCTTCATTTCCTTTAACTGGGAAACGAGGTTGGAAAGCATACCGCCAGGTACCTGATAAAGAAGAGTCTTAATATTAACACCCATAACCTTTGTGCTCATAAGACCGCTCTTAATCCACTCCTCACGAAGAGGTGTAAAGTAAGCTGCAATCTCAGCGAGAAGGTTCTGGTCAAAGCCAGGATCATAAGGAGTTCCCTCGAATGTCTTAGCGAGAACCTCTGTTGCAGGCTGGCTTGTACCCATAGCCATAGGTGACATAGCTGTATCAATTCTGTCACAGCCTGCCTCAACAGCCTTTAAGTAAGTCATTGAAGCTACACCTGATGTGTAATGTGTATGAAGGTCGATAGGAAGGGATGTACCCTCCTTGAGTGCCTGTACAAGCTCTGTTGCCTTGTAAGGAACCAAAAGACCTGCCATATCCTTGATACAGATGGAGTTAGCACCCATATCCTCAATCTTCTTAGCCATATCCTTCCAGTAATCAAGTGTATATGCATCACCTAATGTGTAGGAAAGAGCTACCTGAGCCTCAACGCCCTCAGAGTTAGCAGCCTTAACTGCTGTCTCGAGGTTACGAATATCGTTAAGACAGTCAAAAATACGAATTACATCGATACCATTGGCAGCGGACTTCTTTACGAAGTACTCTACAACGTCATCTGCATATGGACGATAACCGAGGATGTTCTGTCCACGGAATAACATCTGAAGCTTTGTGTTCTTGAAGCCATCCTTGAGCTTACGAAGTCTCATCCATGGGTCTTCCTTTAAGAATCTTAAACATGCGTCAAAAGTAGCACCGCCCCAGCATTCTACAGCATAGTAGCCGACCTTATCCATCTTGTCGATGATAGGAAGCATCTGCTCTGTAGACATTCTGGTGGCAATAAGTGACTGATGAGCATCACGCAAAACAGTTTCAACTATCTGAACCGGTTTCTTTTCTGCCATTTTATTTTCCTCCTGAAAATTGTTTGTAACTAAATTGTATAAGTCGCAATTTTACAGTACTTATATACTTGTGTATAAGCTGTAAATTGCTGCGCAATTTACAGTTCTCATATACTCATGTATAAGCTGTAAATTGCTGCGCAATTTACAACATCAATTCGAAATAAGGCTTGGCAGCCTTATTTCTCATCGCTGTTGCCATTTCTAAAGCATAGCTGAAAGTGACTGCAAGCAGTCATTTCAGTTCTGCTTTGAAATGAGCTTATACACCGAATATCGCCATGAATGTTCCGGCTACTACGGCTGTACCGATAACACCGGCAACGTTAGGACCCATAGCATGCATGAGTAAGAAGTTAGTTGGGTCAGCTTCTGCACCAACCTTCTGTGATACTCTGGCAGCCATAGGAACGGCGGATACACCGGCTGAACCGATGAGCGGATTAACCTTACCCTTTGTAGCGAGACACATAAGCTTACCGAATAATACTCCGGCTGCTGTACCCACGGCAAATGCTACAAGACCGAGTACAACAATCTTGAGTGTGTCAGCCTTTAAAAATGCCTCTGCACTTGTAGTAGCACCTACGGATGTACCGAGGATGATAACTACGATGTACATAAGAGCATTGGAAGCTGTCTCAGCGAGCTGCTTAACGACACCGCTCTCCTTGAAGAGGTTACCGAGCATAAGCATACCGATAAGAGGTGCTGTTGAAGGAAGAATAAGTACAACTACGATTGTAACAACGATTGGGAAGAGAATCTTCTCAAGCTTTGATACAGGACGAAGCTGCTCCATCTTAATCTTACGTTCCTTCTCAGTAGTAAGAAGCTTCATGATAGGCGGCTGAATAATAGGTACGAGAGACATATAGGAGTATGCTGCTACGGCGATAGGTCCCATAAGCTCTGTCTGTCCGAGCTTACCTGCAAGGAAGATGGATGTAGGACCGTCAGCACCACCGATGATGGAGATAGCTGCGGCTGCCATACCATTGAATCCTAAGAGGATAGCAAGGAAGTATGCACTGAAAATACCACATTGTGCTGCTGCACCTAAGAGGAAGCTCTTAGGATTGGCGATGAGCGGACCGAAATCGGTCATGGCACCTACACCCATGAAAATAAGGGATGGAAGGATGCTCCACTCGTCAAGTAAATAAAAATAATGTAAAAGACCTGCTGCCTGACTTCCGGAAGCCTTTGCCTCCTCCACAGTCATCATGATGTCCGGGAAAAGGTTGACAAGAAGCATACCAAACGAAATCGGGACAAGGAGAAGCGGCTCATAACCCTTCTTAATTGCCAGATAAAGGAAGAACAATGCCACAGCAACCATTATGAAGTTCTTGTAGGACAATGTCATGAATCCTGTCTGGTTAAGCAGGTTGACTAATGTTTCTGTAATGATTTCCATTTTTATTCCTCTCCGTGGTTTTGTTTATTAGTTCATTGTAGCTAATACGGAACCAGCCTCTACGGAAGCACCTGTTGCAACATCAACGCTTGCAAGAGTTCCGTCCTGAGGAGCGACTACGTCGTTCTCCATCTTCATTGCCTCAAGAACAAGGATAACCTGTCCCTTCTTAACTGCTGCACCGGCATTAGCCTTAACTGCAACAATCTTGCCAGGCATTGGAGCTGTAATCTTAACAGCGCCTGTACCGGCAGGAGCTGCTGCCTTAGGTGCTGCTGCAGCCTTTGGAGCTGCCTTAGGTGCAGCCTTTGGAGCTGTTGCAGGAGCGCTGCCTGCTGCTCCCTCTTCTACTGTAACATCATAAACATTACCGTTTACCGTGATTGTATAATTCTTCATGTTAATCCTCCTAAATCAGGCCTTTGCCCATTTACTGTTATTTGATCTTCTGATTGAGCGGACTACAAATCCGTCTGTCGAAGTTCCGGCTGAAGCTGCGATAGCTGCTGTGATAACAGCCACAAGCTCAAGGTCATCGGAGAGCTCTTCTTCCTCTTCCTTAACCTCAATCTGGGATACGGTATTGACAACCGCATTCTCTGCAAGCTCTGTCTTCTTATCCTTCTTTGATAAAGCAGCCTCAAGCTTAGGAATGTACTTGAAAAGGCTGATTAAGAAGGAGATGAAAATAAGTACCGCGAATACAACGGCAAGACAAATTACTGTATTGATACCCGCATCTGAAATTGCGCTGCAAATTATCATACATGTCACCTCGTATTAAACCGTGCCATGCTTCTTGCTTGGACGGTCTTCCTTCTTGCTGTATAACATCTCAAATGCACCAATGACATACTTTCTTGTATCGGCAGGAGCGATGATTGAATCAACATAGCCTCTCTTAGCTGCTGCTACTGCGCTTGTCTGAAGTGCTGCATACTCAGAAGCCTTCTCGGAAATAACCTCAGGCTTATCAGCATACATAATCTTGGCTGCCATGTTGGCATCCATCATTCCGATGCTTGCGCTGTCCCATGCAAATGTCATGTCAGCACCGATGGACTTGGAATTCATTGCTACATAAGCGCTTCCGAAAGCCTCACCGATAACTACATTAACCTTAGGAACTGTTGCGTTGGCAAATGCATATGTAAGCTTAGCTGCTGCCTTAGCAATGTGCTTCTCTGCACATACTGTTGCCTTGTAGCCCTTAACGTTGGTAAGTGTAAGAACAGGAATGTTGAAGGAATCACAGAAGTTGACGAACTCTGCTGCCTTCTCACAGCCCTCAGGAGATAATACTGCATCGAACTTAGCAGTCTCCTTCATCTCATCATCATATACAACTGTTCTGTTAGCTACGGCACCTACCGTAAGTCCGTTAAGCTTAATGAAGCCTGTTACCATGTCTTTAGCATAGTTTCTCTTAACCTCGAAGAACACATTGTTATCTGCAAGGTCAGTAAGAGCAATTGCTGTATCACCTACTGCATTTGCGATTGTGTCGCTTACTCTGTTAAGGTCATCTGTACACTCATCCTCAGCAACATCCTCGTTGTTGGCAGGAAGAACGGATACTAACTGTCTGATCTGCTCAAGTACAGTTGCCTCGTCACCTGTAACATCAACAATGCCTGCCTCTTCGCTCTGGAACTTAGCGGAAGCTGTATCAAGCTTGGATGTATAGTTGCCATCGAGTGCATTCGGGCTGTTGACAAAAAGCTTAGCTGACTTCTCTTCCATAAATGTGAAGTCTGTAAGAGTAGGAACTACTGCCATACCGCCGCCGCATGTACCGAAGATAGCTGTAATCTGTGGAATAACACCTGAAGCCTCAACCTGCTTAGCATATATCTGGCCAAAGCCGTTAAGTGCGTCTGTTGCCTCCTGTAATCTTAATCCGGCACAATCTACAAGACCGATAACCGGTGCTCCCATCTTAAGTGCTAAATCATAAAGATTAGCAATCTTCTTGGCATGCATCTCACCTATTGAACCACCGAGTACGGCAGCATCCTGGCTGTATACATACACAAGACTTCCATTGATAACGCCGTAACCTGTAATAACGCCGTCTGCAGGTGTTGCGTTGTCGCTTAAGTTAAAATCAGTATTTCTTGCTGTTACAAGGCCACCGATTTCAACAAAACTGTTATCATCAAGCAGTGCTTCAATTCTTTTGCTTGCTGATACCTGTGCTGTGTTGCTCATTTTTCAGCCCTCCATAAACGTATTTTGGAAAATTTATTCAATTTACACCGCATATATTGTAGTACGAAAGGCACAAATTATCAAGCATAATTTTAAATAAAGCGCATATATAATAATTTATTTACTATTTCTTTTCTCAGTCTCATGTAAATGCTTACATTTTCAGGCAGCCGCTTTACCGACAGATGATTTATAAAAGGAATATATCCATCAGCTTTTTTAAAAACCAATTAAAATCGACCTGCTTTACTTCCTCCGCAGCGGTTATCGCGAACGAGGCAATGCGTTCACCGTTAATATATATGATTGCCTTTCCAAGCTCATCTCCCGTATGCACGGGGGCTCTTACACTGTCCTCAAGCTCATACACAACCTTCACCTCGTCGGACGAGCTTATCAGCATGGAAAGCTCACCGTCAATTCTTGTAGCTACGGACCGGCCGATGCCGTCCGTCACCTCAACAGGTTTATATTTTTCTACTGTCTCAAATATCCTCTGCTCAAAGAAATTGTTGATTCCGTACTCCATAAGCTTCCTTGTATCCTTCCATTTATAGGTACGATTGGACGGCCAGCCGCTTCCGAGAACCACAGAGATAAATATCCTGCCGTCACTTTTTAATGCACCGACGAAGCAGTATCCTGCATTCCCCGTAAATCCCGTCTTTATGCCGAAGGCACCGTTCATCTGATTCAGGAATGCATCTTTATTATAAGAGATGCAGCTTCGTTTTCCGTTAATCTCGCTGAAGGAATACTGCTTTGTTCCCGTTATTGCATTAAAAGCTTCATTCTTTACCGCATAAGAGGCTATAAGTGCCAGCTCACGGGCTGTCGTTGAATGTTTTCCTTCATTATCCTCCGCGTCAAGCCCGTTCGGTGTTATAAAATATGTATGTTCACAGCCGAGTGCCGCAGCCTTATCATTCATAAGCCCTGCAAATGCGGACACACATTTTTTGCTGTCGTCGGTGCTTCTTTTTTCCGTATCCGTACCATCAATATCCGTGTATGACATTCCGATATGCTCCGCTATCGCGACAGCTGTATCATTATAGGATTCAAGCATCATCGCATAGCAGAGGTCGCCGAGTCTGTACTTCTCCCCCGCCCTTACATTAAGCTGTACATCGGGCATTGAGGCTGCATAGGGGGATATCGTAACAATGTCGTCTGCATTGCCGTACTCAAGTGCAATTATGAGAGTCATAATCTTGGTGGTGCTTGCCATGGCACGAACTTCATCTTCATTTTTTCCGTAAAGGACTCTTCCGCTGTCAGCATCCATAAGGCATGCAGACAATGCATACAAGTCATTGTCCTTAAGCGGCAAAACGGCATTTCCCATTCCGGCGCACACTGTATCAACAGATGTCGTAACCAAAATGAGAAATGCCGTTATTATGCTTAATATTTTAATATTATATTTCACTAAGTTCCCTTTCCGCGGTGTACATAATGCCGCGACACACTGGCTTAGTATGAAATATATGCTGTCAGCCCTGCAATATTAACTATATTTTGAAGTGCAGGATAATTAATTGTTAAGCTTTTTCATGATGTTCTGTCCGAGCGGTATCAGATTGCCACCGAGAGCATTGCCGAGCGTCATCATTATAAGTGCAGGAAATGCCTTAGGGAAAGCACCTGCAAGTGTGAAGTAGAACATATCAGCGATGCAGTGCTCGAAGCCTGCAAGGATAAATACTACAACGCCGAGAATGGCAACAACGGTAACCATTGTATCCTTCTTCTCATAGTGATGCTTATAAGTATCAACTGCAATGAACATAAGCATTCCACAGAAGACTGCAAGTACAAAGAGGCTTAAGAGGCTGTCATTTAACTTTACCTCAACCATGCTCTTACATGCCTCAGTAAGCTTATCTGCATTCCTTGTAAGCTTGCAAAGCCCAGCCATTATGGCTGTTCCCGCGAAGTTGCCGAGCCATACGATGGCAACCTGACCGATGTAAGCCGGCTTATTCTGACAGATATATCCGACCTTTCCGGTATATAGGTTAAATCCGAATAACAATATTGTAAGAAGTCCTATGCAGAACATGAATGCTCCGACAACCTTATTCTCGCAATTAAGATACACCATTCCGCCGATTCCGATGCAGAGTCCCGAATAGACTGCCGGAACAAAAATCTTGAAAAATTTCTTTAGCATTTTATTTTCCTCACTTAACTTATAGTAAATTCCGTCCTTTGCCGTACTGCCCGGCAAACCCACATGGCATTATAATGTAAGGATTTTAAAAATGCAAGCTTAATATAGATTGTACTTAATTTAATAATATATATTACCCTAATTCAGGCTCATCCATCAGTGAAATATGCGCTGTACGTTCACCGTCTGTCTCGAACACGATTATCTCATTATTACCTTTTTTAAGTAGCGGTGCAGGAATATAGAGTCTTTTCTGCGGACCAATTTTCCAAAAACGTCCGATATTGAATCCGTTTACGAACACGCATCCTTTTCCCCAGCCGTCGAGGTTAAGAAAGGTGTCGGCACACTCATCCGCCTTAAAGTCGAATCTGAAGAATGCAGGTGTTCCGGCCTTATATTCCTTGTTAAAGTCTACCTTATCGATATTATCCAGCGGAAGTGTATATTGCTGCCAGTTATTATGCATATGTCCGTTAATCTGTACGCAGTGGTCAATGCCTTTTCTCTGAAGCTCAAGATACGGACCGAAGTTGACACGCCCCATGTTCTCGACAAGAATGTCTATGCTCTTGCCGTTTACATCAGAAACAGTATTTTTGCACTCCTCAAGCAATTCTCTGTCATAGAGTGTTGCGTAAGGCTTCTCGTCTATGAATATGCCTGCCCTGTCATTCGCTTTCCACAGCTTGATCCGCTCAATATTTTCCTCTGTGTCGAGGCTTGAATGATACAGTATATATCCGTAATTCTGCCCGAGCTTTTCCATGGACTGCGTATATACGGAAAAAACAGGCCTGCTTATATCATCTATCACCGAAAACAGGCTTACCTTATCCTTGACCTCAAGCTTTCCGTAAGCTTTTCTTTTAATATCCATGGTAAGCTTCACATCAGGAATGGTTCTGTACTTCGAGATTACTTCCTTAAAACGAAGGTATTTTTCGGTTATACGTCCATCCTCCGTCAGTACGGCATCATAGTCATATGATGTGACATCAGGTGTCAGCTCATCATAATAGTTCGAGCCGTTCATGAAGCCGAAGTTGGTACCGCCCTCGAACATATAGATATTCGCATTGCCAAGTTCGAGCATCTTGTCAAAGTCCTTTATGTTCTCTTCAAGATTAGACTTCATATGTCCGCCGTTGCCCCAATGGTCGAACCAGCCAACCCAGAATTCGGCACACATAAGCGGTCCGCCCTTCGTATAATCCTTAAGTATATCGAATCTTTCCTCCGTCTTGGAACCGAAGTTGCCTGTCGGGAGCACTCCGTCTATGCAGCCGGCATTCATACTCTCACGGTACGGACCGTCGGAGGTTATAAAAGGAACCGTTATCCCGTGTTCAGCCATGATATTCTTCATTGCCTTCAGATATGAAGCGTCCGTAGCAAAATATCCGTATTCATTTTCTATCTGCATCATGATGACAGGCCCGCCATTGTCTATGAGAAGCGGAACAAGCTTCGGCAGAAGCACATCATAGTATTCTCTGATATGCTGCATATACGGGGCATAATTGACTCTGAGCCGCATTCCGTCCTCGGCAAGCAGCCATGCAGGAAGCCCTCCGAACTCCCACTCGGCACATATATAAGGTGATGGTCGGAGAATCACATAGAGTCCAAGCTTTTGTGCCAGCTTCACAAAGCCCTCGACATCCCTCATCCCATCGAACTCGAAGCAGCCCTTCTTCGGTTCATGTACATTCCATGGTATATATGTCTCGACTGTATTGCAGCCCATTGCAAGAAGCTTCTCAAGTCTGTCCTGCCAATATTCCGGTACCGTCCTGAAATAATGGAAGGAGCCTGATATTATTTTAAACGGCTTTCCGTCAAGATAAAATGTATCTTTAATCTCAAATCTGCTCATATTGTCCTCCTGATTTTTATTGCATATATTTTAACATGATTTTTGACCATACTCAATTAAAAACGGAAGAAAGCATACATTATATACAAAAAAAATTCCACATTCATAATTTTTTATGTTTTTTGCATGAAAGCGTTTACATTTTTTAAAAAAATTAGTATAATTACTTTGTTTTAGGTAAAAATAAAAGCTTTTAATCATATAAAATTAATTTTCAAAGGAGATTCTGCATGAAAAGCTATATATGTTTCCCGGGCGGCAAGTTCAAGGTGCTCACAATGAGCTATGATGACGGCAAGCTTGAAGACCGCCGGCTTATAGAAATATTTAACAAGAATGGAATCAAGGGAACCTTCCATATTAATTCCGGAATGTTCCATCAGGAGATAAGAATTAAGCCCGAGGAATTTGCTGATTTGTACAATGGACATGAGATAGCGTGCCATACACTGACACACCCTACTATCGCAAGATGTCCTTTGAGCGAGGTTATAAAGGAAATCGGTGATGACAGAGCCAATCTTGAGAGAATAACTCATCACCCTGTTCAGGGTCTGTCATATCCTAACGGCTCATATTCCAAGGAAATCGAAGCACTTCTTCCGGGACTTGGAATAAAGTATTCAAGAATTGTCGGTGACTCATACGACTTCGCTCTTCCTGACAATCTGTACGAATGGAAGGCTACCTGCCATCACAACCACAGACTGCTCGAGCTTGGCGAACAGTTCGCGGCACTCACCAAGAAGCAGTATCTGTATATGATGTATGTATGGGGCCACAGCTATGAATTCGGTCGTGACAATAACTGGGAAATCATGGAGAAGTTCTGTGAGATGCTCGGAAACCGTGACGACATATGGTATGCAACCAACATTGAGTATGTCAATTATATGGAGGCAGCAAAGCGTCTTGTGTATGCGTATGATTCGAGCTTTGTATATAACCCAAGCGCAATGTCTGTATGGATATGTGTAAACAATGACAATTATATTGAAGTTAAGGGCGGCACACAGGTTGACTTAAGCATGTACGCATAATAACTCTCCTGATTAACTCTGATGCAGGAACATATCATATGTTCATATCAAAGTGCTGTCCGACCTTCTTCTCGTCCTCGGTCATGACATTGTCGCTGAGTGCCTCATAATAGTAATTGTTAATCTTCTTTAAGAGCTCTTCAACCGAGGACGCTGTGACAGTTACGGTATCGCTCTTTTTACTGTCCTCTGTCCGCTTGTCTTTCAGCTTGTCGGCTTTCTCTTCCTTCGCCTTCTTAGCGGCATCCTTCTTCTCCTGTGCCTTTTTCTCGGAGTTTTTCTCAATGCGCTCCTTCTGAGCTGCAAGGGACTTGTCAATAACGGCAAAATAGGATGCTGTTCCGTTATCATTAATCTTGATTCCGTATGATGTCACGCCGCTGTTCTCAGAGAGTCCAGCCTTAATCTGATTAAGGTTCGCTGCTGCGCTTGAGATAAGACCTTCGTACTGAGAACGATACTTCTCATCCTCAGCCATTCTCTCAATCTTCTCCTCATCGATAAGAACAACCGTCTTAGATGAGCTTGCATAAGCGGAAGCATTAGATTCAGCCTGCTCCTTCATATCCTTGCTTACAAGTACGAATTCCATATTACCGAACTTTGCCTTAAGCTGCTCATAGTACTTAGCTGCCTTCTCGGAAAGCTCCGGCTTGCCAACGGTTCTGCCTGTAATCTTACCTGTCTTTTCAGTCTTTGCCGTCTTGTCGGTCTTAGCGGTCTGTTCAGCCGCAAGAGATGAACCATAATTAACTGCGCCTGTGTTCATGATGTACCTCCACCCTTTCACTTGTAAGGAATTGCGGAATTATAATAATAATCTTGACGTTGAGCAAGTTTGATATATTACCGTCTGGCACGCTCTCGCTACATTTTGCTACGCAGCGGTGCATAATCGGCTAAAAAACAGCCGATAAACACCGGCGAGCAAAAAGTACCAAACTTGCAATATATCAAACTTACTCAACTGTTTTATTTCATTAAATAATGCTCTGCAATTATCCCCTTTTTTATCTTTATATATTTTATATCGGCAGGAATATGAAAAAATATAGAGATTGTGCAAACATATTCAATGACTTGGGCGTGTATAGTGTATTATATTCATGTACGGCGTGACTTTTGGGAGATGCTTAGAGGTTCTTAGAACTCTGTTCAATACACAGCCGGAGCTGACAGGGATGTCAGCTAAGATGCCATAGCACAAGGATGTGCGTTTGGCATCGTCGGCGGAAGCATAGAAAATGTATTCAGAGTTATTAGAACCTCTTAGCATCGTACAACGGAATCGCTGTGCATGAATATAATACACTATATACTCGCAGCGCATATATCGGCACCTCAGACATAGAAAAAGCCGGAGCGTCCCCGCTCCGGCTTCATGATACTCTGTATTAAGTTGAGCGCAATGCCTCTTACTGTGGCTGCTTTCCGATGTATGCAAGGATACCGCCATCAACATAGAGAATATGTCCATTGACTGCGTCAGATGCATCAGATGCAAGGAATACAGCAGGACCTGCAAGCTCCTCAGGCTTAAGCCATCTCTCAGCAGGAGTCTTTGCAATGATGAAGGAATCGAATGGATGTCTCGAACCATCAGCCTGTCTCTCGCGAAGAGGAGCTGTCTGAGGTGTCTCGATGTAACCAGGTCCGATACCGTTACACTGAATGTTGTACTTACCATACTCAGAACAAATGTTCTTGGTGAGCATCTTAAGACCACCCTTAGCTGCTGCATAAGCAGATACAGTCTCACGACCAAGCTCTGACATCATGGAGCAGATGTTGATAATCTTACCATGACCCTTCTTAATCATAGAAGGAATAACTGCCTTGGATACGATGAATGGAGCGTTGAGGTCAACATCGATAACCTGTCTGAACTCTGCTGCTGTCATATCGCACATAGGAATTCTCTTGATGATTCCTGCGTTGTTTACAAGGATGTCGATTACTCCGACTTCCTTCTCAATCTGAGCAACAAGTGCATTAACCTGCTCCTCGTTAGTTACGTCACATACATAACCGTGAGCTTCGATACCGAGCTCCTTGTATGCTGCGAGTCCCTTATCTACTAACTCCTGCTTAATATCGTTGAAGCAGATTGTTGCGCCTGCCTTAGCGTATGCGGAAGCGATTGCAAAACCGATACCATAAGAAGCACCTGTAACTAAAGCCACTTTGCCTTCAAGTGAAAAATTAACTGACATTTTTCATTCTCCTTTTTATGTAATATATATTCGGCACAATGTGCCATGAAAATCCTTATTATCTAAGGTCTTTCATATCTACATCATCCATATCGTCGAAATCCTGATTCTCACCTACCATGCCCCAGATAAATGTGTAAGCATGTGTTGCGGAAGCTGAGTGAATTGACCAGCTTGGGGAGATAACTGCCTCCTCATTTCTCATAACGATATGTCTTGTCTCTGTCGGCTCACCCATGTAATGGAATACGACATCATTCTCAGGAACCTCAAAATAGAGATATACCTCCATTCTTCTGTCATGTGTGTGACATGGCATTGTGTTCCATACACTGCCCGGCTCAAGTGCGGTCATACCCATCTCGAGCTGACAGCTCTCAACCTGTCCCGGAAGAATGTACTTGCGGATTGTTCTGTGGTTGGCATTCTCAAGACATCCGAGCTCCTTCTTGTTCTCAGGAAGAATATCTCTCTCAGGATTGATAAACTTCGTAGGATACGTCTTGTGTGCAGGAGCACTGTTGAAATAGAACTTAGCAGGGTTGGAAGCGTCAGCGCTCTCAAATACTATGTCCTTGGTACCCATGCCTATATAGATTCCGTCCTTATAATCAAAATCATACTTAACACCGTCTAAGGTGATTGAACCCTTGCCGCCGATGTTGATAACGCCCATCTCTCTTCTCTCAAGGAAATAAGCTGCTCTGAGCTCGTCCCCTGCCGCAAGCTTAAGTGCCTTATCGGTAGGTGTTGCTGAGCCGACAATAATTCTGTCAATCTGGCTGTAGATTGTCTTAATCTCGCCCGGTACGAATACATCCTGAATTAAGAAATCATGTCTTAATCTGTCTGTATCATAATTCTTTACATCATTAGGATTAGCTCCTGGTCTGACTTCCATGATAATTTCTCCTTTACAAAAAATTCACTGATAATTATTGTAGCACAATTAAAGAGTACAATCAATTAATGATATTTTATTCACAAAGTACCGCCAAGCTGCCTTGTTACATTCCAAGTACGGCTCCGAGTGTTTCTCCTATCGGCTCCCTTATTATGAGGTCTGCCATGCCGTCGTTGGCTGTCTGTGACTTATTGATAAGTACAATGTGCTTTCCTGCGAAGTATCTTATAAGTCCTGCCGCAGGATATACCGTCAGAGATGTACCGCCGATTATGAGTAAATCGGCTTTTTTAATATGAGCTATTGAAGCACTGACAATATCATCATCAAGCCCCTCCTCATAGAGAACCACCTTAGGCTTGATAATGCCATTGCAGGCACCGCCGCTTGCATCCTTGACGATGCATCTTGGTATCCCCGTGCTTTTGGTAACTGCCTCAAGCGGATATTCCCTGCCGCATCTTGTGCAGTAATTCTTCATGATGGTTCCGTGAAGCTCATATACAGCCTTGCTTCCAGCAGCCTGATGCAGCCCGTCAATATTCTGAGTGATGACTGCCTTGAGCTTTCCGAGCTCTTCAAGCCTTGCAAGGGCATAATGAGCCTTGTTGGGCTTGGCATCCGTGTATATCATCTTGTCACGGTAAAATTCGTAGAACTCCTCCGGATATCTTATAAAAAAGCTGTGGCTTAATATTGTCTCCGGAGGATACTTATATTTCTGGTTGTAGAGCCCGTCAGTGCTTCTAAAGTCAGGTATATTGCTCTCCGTTGACACACCTGCTCCTCCGAAAAATACAATATAATTACTTTCATCAATCCATTTTTTCAAAGTCTGCTGCGCATCCGTCATGGCAATACATCTCCTATTTTACATTGAATTCCACGGTTGTTGTCTTGCCGAGAGCCTTGATTGTAAGCTTTCCGGAACCTGCATTGCCGATTGTCTTAACATATGTTCCCGCTGCACCGCCGATTAAGGAAACCACCTTAGGACCTATAAGCTCAATTTCACCCTCTGCGGCAAGCTCAACAGGGGCATTGCAGTAATATAATCTGTTTCCGTTCTCGTCAACAGCCTCTATTCTTACGACTGCCACATCATAGGTAGCGTCCTCCGTAAGGCTTGTCTTGTCAACTCTTACAACGAAGTCAGCCTTAGTCATAGGCTGCTTTCTAACGGAAGCTATAACCTCTCCATCCTTCACTGCTTCGAAGCGGTAGGTTGTCGCCAAATCACCCCAGTTGCCTACATAGGTGTTGTACATACGGTTAATGTCTTCGATATCAAGACCTGTTGTTTTCATTATGAAGCTTCTCTTAAGCCTGAGTGTGGTCGGAAGATTGTCAACACCGCCATGCTTTGCCATCGAGAACATGAGCTCCTTAAGTGCTTCACCGGCTTCGTGTGAGAGACCTTCATTGGTCTCCAAAAGGTTGCCGACACGGTCATTTATAAGGATAGGAGGATGCGGCATATTTACAAAAGGCGAATCCTCAGGGGTATATTCCTTTATCATCTGGTCATTCTTGTAAAGACGAACGCTGTCAGCATTGGTAAATACATAGAAATCACCGACGGTGCATTCAGGATGGTCACCTATTTCAACTGATGATGTCACATAGAGAACATCCTTCTTATCGCCCTGACTTGCATATACATAAGCCGCCGCCTTAGGGTTGCGGAACATATCCATAACGCCGTGATAGCATATTCTGTCACCGCTTCCGAAGTCCCTGTGCGTGTTGTAATCGTTCATGCACCAGCCGAAGCAGCCTGCAATATCATCCTCGCCGAGCATATCATTGATAACCCTTGCATGTCTTACAGCATGGGACAGTCTGTGCTCCTCATCATCAAATGCCTTCGTAGGATACATATGACCGCCGTATTCGGATATAAGGTAAGGCTTCTCATTATCAGATGTAACCTCTGACTTAGGAACAACACCCGGATTATTTCCTATATGCGAGAAATCATTGTATGTGTAGACATCCTCAAGCAGATGGCTCTTCTTAAAGCAGCGCACGCCGCCCGTTGCTCTTGAACGGTCAAGTGAATGCGCAATCTTGTTCGTTCTGTCATAGAATTCATCATCATCACCGGACTCGTTGATTCTTACACCCCAAATGATGATTGAAGGATGATTGCGGTACTGGCGTACCATCTCAGCCACGCTCTCACAGGCGATGCTCTTCCATGTCTCATCACCCACATACTGCCATCCCGGAAGCTCTGTAAATACCAGTATTCCCAGCTCATCACACTTATTGATGAAATGCTGTGACTGTGTATAATGTGATGTTCTTACGGCATTTACACAGAGCTCATTCTTCAATATGAGTGCATCATTCTCCTGAACGGACTTCGGCATGGCGTATCCCACATAAGGGTAGCTCTGATGTCTGTTGAGTCCTACAAGGCGGAGCTTTTTGCCATTGAGATAGAAGCCGTCCTTCTTGAATACGGCAGTTCTGAAGCCGAATCTTGCAGATTTCTCATCTATAACCTCTCCGTCCTTGATGAGCTTGACCTTGAGGGTGTAAAGAACCGGAGAATCAACAGACCACAGCTTGATATTCTCCACCTTTCTGTTAAGGTGCATAATTGTCTTGCTTACGGGGGCTCTCAGTGAGAAAAGCTCATTGCCGTCCGCATCGCACAGATAAGCCTCAGCACTGTATCTGTCCTGTTCAAGCTCATTTTTAAAGTTGAAGGTAATCTCTGACTTAAGTACAGCCGGGTCAGTCTCCGTCACAACATATACATCCTCAATATAGTCCTCAGACCTGATATCAAGATATACCTCGCGGTATATTCCGCCGTATGTCATGTAGTCTATAACCTTGCCGAACGGAGGAATATTAAGATTCTCCCTGCTGTCGCATACTACTGCAAGTACATTGTCCCTGTCCGTCACGATATATGGTGTAATATCAACCGTAAATGCCGTATATCCGCCGTAATGTGTCTCGCAGAGCACACCGTTGACATACACATCCGCCTTGTGTCCGACAGCCTCGAATGTGAGGAAAGCCTTCTTTCCCTTCATATCCTCATCGATTGTGAAACGCTTGCGGTATATTGCTATCTTCTGATAGATTCCTTCGTCAAAATAATTATAAGGTGTCTCCACAACCGTGTGTGGAATACGCACACTCTCGAACTCAGCATCATTAAAGCCCGGCTGCTCCATATCCTCCTTATAATCAACATTAAATTTCCAGTCATTGTTAAAATTAATATGTGACATATCAGCCTCCTATTATTGTTTTTATAAGTTTAGGTCTGTCAACAGGTGTCTGTGAATAGCTGTACGCCTGTGTAAGCTCGTCTATTGCCGCTGCAAGCTTCGCCTCGTCGTTAGCGTAGAGAGCTGCTATCTTCTCACCCTTCTTTACGCTGTCGCCCACCTTCTTGTTAATAAGGATTCCGACGGATAAATCTATTTCGCTTTCCTTGGTCTCCCTGCCGCCTCCAAGCTTCATGGCACTTATACCTACTCTGTCGGACTCGATATGTGAGACATAGCCGTCCACAGGTGCGGTTACTTCTCTGACAATAGATGCCTGAGGGAGCAGCTCGGTATTGAATACCGGTGCGCTGTCGCCACCCTGAGCCTCCACGAACTCGGCGAACTTCTTAAGTGCGGAGCCGTCGTTAAGCTTTTCAAGCAGAAGCTTTCTTGCCTCTTCGACGCTGTCCGCCTTTCCTGTTCCTATTGCCATTAGGGAGCCTATTGTGAGGCACAGCTCAAGCAAATCGGCAGGTCCGTGTCCGTTAAGAGTGTCAATCGCCTCCTTAACCTCGATGGCATTGCCGACCGCATAGCCAAGCGGTTCATCCATATCCGATATAACAGCCAATGTCTTTCTGCCTACGTTATTGCCAATCTTAACCATTTCCTCGGCAAGCTTTATCGAATCCTCCTCGGTCTTCATGAATGCTCCGCTGCCCGTCTTGACATCAAGCACGATAACATCCGCTCCCGCTGCAAGCTTCTTGCTCATTATACTGCTGGCGATAAGAGGAATGCTGTCAACCGTTCCGGTGACATCACGAAGTGCATACAGCTTCTTGTCGGCAGGTGCCATGTTCTTAGTCTGTCCTGCAATCGCAATACCGATGGTGTTCACATTGTGTATAAATGTTTCCTCGGAAATACCTGTTGTAAAGCCCGGGAAGCTCTCAAGCTTATCGATGGTTCCGCCCGTATGTCCGAGACCTCTTCCCGACATCTTGGCAACCGGAATGCCGATTGCTGCTGCAAGCGGAGTGAGTACAAGCGAGGTCTTATCTCCGACACCGCCCGTGCTGTGCTTGTCAGCCTTCTTTCCCTTGATTGCAGATAGATCAAGCATGTCTCCGCTGTGAGCCATCTCCATTGTGAGAGAGGATGTCTCATGCTCTGTCATTCCCTGAAAATATATTGCCATGAGGAGTGCCGAAGCCTGATAATCAGGAATGCTTCCGTCAGTATAGCCCTTGACAAAGAAGGCAATCTCCTCATCGGTAAGGGCTTCTCCGTTCCTCTTTTTAACAATAATGTCGTACATTCTCATAACATTTTCCTCTTAACTTATTTTGTAATCTCAGATAAAAAGCTTGTTCCTATGACAATAGGCTCGGCACCAAGGTACTCAGCTATTGTCTGACCTATATCGGCAAAGGATTTTCTTATATGAAGGCTTGCCGGCTTAACCTTTCTGCCGTACACAAGTACAGGAATATACTCTCTTGTGTGGTCAGTTCCCGGTGTGGTAGGATCGCAGCCATGGTCGGAATTGATGATAAGAATATCATCCTCCTTCATCTGTGCCATAATCTCAGGAAGTCTTGCATCGAAATCCTCGAGTCCTTTGCCGTATCCGGCAGGGTCATTCCTGTGTCCCCACTTGGAATCGAACTCAACAAGATTGGTAAATATAAGTCCACGGTTATCTTCCTTCATATAGCCGATTGTTCTGTCAACGCCGTCCATATTATCCTTGGTGTGAACAGCTTCAGTAATGCCGACACCGGCGAATATATCTTCAATCTTGCCGACACCGATTACATCCTGTCCTGCTTCCTTGATATGGACAAGCAGATTGTTCTCAGGAGGAAGAATGGCATAATCTCTTCTGTCAGGTGTTCTCTCATAATTTCCTTCTGTTCCCTTAAAAGGTCTTGCGATGACTCTTGATACATTGTGCTCACCGTGAAGCATCTCTCTTGCAATGCGGCAGAGCTCATACAGCCTCTCAAGCGGTATAACATCAACGTTGGCTGCAATCTGGAACACGCTGTCCGCTGAGGTGTATACGATAGGCTTGCCTGTTGCAGCATGCTCAGCGCCCAGCTGCTTAATTATCTCAGTTCCTGATGCCGTGCAGTTGCCGAGAACTCCCGGTACGCCTGTGCGTCTTATGAATTCGTCTATAACCTCCTTAGGGAAGCCGTCAGGGTACGTCGGGAATGCAACCTTAGTCTCAATTCCGACCATCTCCCAGTGTCCTACCGTTGTATCCTTTCCATCTGAAAGCTCAGCACACTTACCATAAGCTGCCGTAGGGATATCCGTTGTGTCAAGTGACTTCATGCCCTCGATATTTCCAAGTCCCATCTTAATCATGTTGGGAATCTTAAGTCCGTTATTATACTCCCACACATGAGCAAGTGTATGTGTTCCGACATCACCGAATCTTGCAGCATCAGGCTGCTCTCCCATTCCGACGCTGTCCAATATTATCCATATTACTCTCTTCATTTAATCATATCCTTTCATTGTTGAACTTCACAGTGCGATATTCCGAAAATCACGTCTTTTATTGTGCTGCACTGCTCATTACTATGCATATTATAGCTTATTTTTTATTTTTATTCAATCTTTTAATATTTGCATATTACTTTATTAAGTGTTATCATAGTTGACAAAATACTGTGTGCCGATAAAAATCCGTTCATCGGCGGAAAAGAGGAAAAAATGGGTTTTGAATACATTAAAGAACTGCCTTCGCCACAGGTAGTAAAGGAACTTCTTCCTGTAAGTGATGAGCTTGCGGCTGTTAAGCTTATGCGTGATGCTGAGATAGCAGATATAATAACAGGTAAATCGTCAAAATTTCTTGCGATTGTAGGTCCGTGCTCGGCAGACCACGAAGACCCGGTATGTGATTACACCTGCCGTCTTGCCAAGGTTCAGGAAAAGATAAAGGACAAGGTCTTAATCATTCCGAGAGTCTATACCAACAAGCCGAGAACGACCGGAGAAGGCTATAAGGGAATGCTTCATCAGCCTGACCCTGAGAAGAAGCCTGACATGCTTGCAGGTATCATGGCAATCAGAAAGATGCATATCCGCGTCATGAACGAGACTCATCTTACTCCTGCCGACGAGATGCTCTATCCTGAAAACTATGAATTTTTATCGGATATATTATCATATGTGGCTGTCGGAGCACGTTCCGTTGAAGACCAGCAGCACAGGCTCACAGTCAGCGGAATGGATGTCCCTGCCGGAATGAAGAACCCTACCAGCGGAGATTACACTGTTATGCTCAATTCAGTTGTGGCAGCACAGCACGCCCATTCCTTCATATACAGAGGCTGGGAGGTTAAGACGGATGGCAACCCGCTCACCCACACGATACTCAGAGGTGCAACCAACAAGCATGGTCAGAACATTCCTAACTACCACTATGAAGACCTTGTTCGTCTGTATGAGATGTACAGCCAGAAGAACCTTAAGAACATGGCAGCCATCGTAGATTCCAACCACAGCAATTCCAACAAGCAGTATGCTGAACAGATTAGAATTGTAAAGGAAGTTCTCGAGAGCAGGAAGCATTCCATAGATGTCCACAACCTTGTCAAGGGCGTTATGATAGAAAGCTATATCGAACCGGGCAATCAGAAGATAGACGAACATATCTACGGAAAATCAATCACAGACCCATGCCTCGGCTGGGATGAGACAGAAAAGCTCCTCTACTATATTGCGGAGAACTGCTAGAAGATATTGAAATAAGAAAAGCTCACCCTCTTGGGTGAGCTTTTGTATACACATCTCTCAATCTTGAATTGGAAAATACGGCATAGACCTGTGTTGCGGATACGTCCGTGTGTCCGAGCATTTCCGATACGGCATATATGTCAGCACCATTGCTTATCATGTGCGCCGCAAAGGAATGTCTCAGCGTGTAAGGAGTTATATCCTCCTCTATCCCCGCTTTTTTTGCATATGCTTTAATCAGCTTCCAAAAGCCCTGACGGCTCATCTGCCCGCCATTCACATTGGTGAACAGATATTCGCTGTAATTATCCTTTACCAGCTTGTCTCTTCCGTCCTTAAGATATCGCATGAGAGCCTGCTTAGCCTCATTGCCGAACGGAATTATTCTGTCATGAGCCATTGTCTCACAATTAATGTAGCCCATCTGAAGGTTGACATCCTCCATCCTGATTGACACAAGCTCCGACACCTTGATACCTGTGGCATACAGAAGTTCAAGCATGGCTCTGTCCCTGAGAAGCTTCGGTGTATCCCCGTCCGGTGCAGTGATAAGCCTCACAACATGCTCAACCGATATTACTCCCGGAATCTTTTTTTCGATTCTTGGTGCTTTAAGCTTAGCCGCCGCTTCATCGCTTATGATTTCGTTCTTATACAGATATTCAAAAAAGCCTTTTATTGATACTATGTATCTTGATATGGTCGTCTGCGCACAGCCTTCTCTCTGACTCTGCATAATATACGCAGTCAAATCGGTCTCTGTCACCTGACCCCATTCATCAAGTCCCTTATCATTCAGAAAAAGAACCAGCTTTTTCAAGTCGCGCCTGTATGACAGCAATGTGTTCTCTGATTTGCGGCCTTGATTCCTGATATATGCTATGTATTCTTCGATTTCCCGTTCCATTGTAACCTTTCATCCAGTACCCGATACATTCATGAGATTATGAGCTTTTAAGCTCTTGAGCTCTTGAGTTCTTGAGCTCTTGAGCTCATAAGCTCATGGGCTCATAGCCCGTGTAGAGAATATTATATATGACTTATCTAACAAAATCAATCTGTTAAATATTTATTTTGCCAATAATTTTTCGTTGAAATGCTTTCATTAAAATATCTTTGTTAAAATTTTTTTAATATTGTCGGCAGTACTTCGGAATTGACATATGCCTCAGCCATAATGCCCGCAGTTATCATTAACACAGAGAATATTATAACGACTATCACGGTGTAATCAGGCTTTCTTTTCATCGAATTTCTCATTGCCAGCAGCTTGTACGCTGTCATAGCTATTCCAAGTCCATAGAAAATAAAATGGGGAAATATAAGGAAAAAGCATATCCTCACGCCATTGATTCCATGTTCCATGAGAATTATTGAGCTTACCATGCCCCACGCAATCCCGGTATATGCCGGGAGAATATACAAAAGCTTTTTTATGAATGGTGTCAGCATAAGTATAAAAAGCCCTGCCATAATCTGTCCGCGCAGCCTCAGAAGATACCTCACCATCGTAGAATATTTGATGTCTTTAGCCATGAACTGTCCGATATAGTCGGCACCCCATATATTCATGGCCGAGACCCATGAAAACGGTATAACATTGACAATCACCGAACCCGCGATTATCCCGCCGAAAAAAGATATTATAATCTTATCGGTGTTCTTTACATTGATTTTTAAATTCGGCATTAAAAAACCTCACATCCCTTCTGCCCTGTCCTGACAGAATAAGATATGAGGTTAATTATTACATTATGCAGGTTAAATCTGTATGCTATACACAGTACTTGAGCTTATATGCCATAATGGCAGCCATAGTCTTGCCATCCTGAAGCTTTCCTGCGTATATCATATCGAGAAGCGTATCGACATCATATGCCTCGACATCCACACATTCATCCTCATCAAGATGCTGATGTGTCTTCCTAAGATTCTTTGCAACGAATATGTCTATCTTCTCATTGCAGAATGCAACCGTCGTCTGAACCGATATAAGGAACTCAAGGTCGTCGGAGGCATAGCCTGTCTCCTCCTCAAGCTCTCTTGAAGCACAGGTGATATAAGGCTCGTCAGTAGTGTCCCTTCCGCCGGCAGGAACTTCGATGGTCATTCGGTCAAGTGCATTCCTGTACTGCTTAACCATAAGAATGCGGCCATCATCAAGCACGGGAACAACCGCTGCTGCACCCTTGTGGCCTATAAAGTCCCACTCCGCAATATGTCCGTTCTGAACCTGAACCGTGTCCTTATACATGTTGATAACGGTTCCCTTATATACAAGCTCACGCTTTAGACGCTTAACTATCTCCATAACTTTATTCCTTTGCATATTGAATAATATATCAATGGCAATAAATGCATTGATTATTTGATTTTGGTGCACTTATCAAAGCATGCATCGACAGCCTTGATAATCGAGTTGCGGAAGCCGTACTCCTCAAGTGCCGCAACACCGGCAATGGTTGTTCCTCCAGGTGAGCATACCTTATCCTTGAGAACGCCAGGATGCTCCTTGGTCTTAAGAACCATCTCTCCTGCTCCGACAACCGTCTGCGCCACAAAGTCATATGCAGCCTGTCTTGGCATTCCGTGCTTTACACATGCATCCGCCATGGCTTCTATGAACATATATACATATGCAGGTGAGCTTCCGCTTGCACATGTCACGGCATTCATAAGCTTTTCATCGACGATTCTGTATGTGCCGAAGGAATTGAAGAATCTGTCCAATACTTCCTTCTCTTCAAATGAGAATTCCATCGAATCGTAGGCAACGCCCGTCATCGCCTCACCTATAAGTGCAGGTGTATTAGGCATGGCGCGAACGACTCTGACCGGCTTTGCGAACTTATCCTTAATAGCCTCTATTGAATGACTCGGAGACAATGAAATAATAACATGCTCCTGCGTCACAACGTTCTCAAGATTCTTTATGACGGTATCATATACCTGTGGCTTAACCGCAAGAATTATGTACTTGGCACTGTTGGCACACTCGGCATTGCCCGATGCTGTACGAACACCGGTCTCCGAGCTCACGGCAACACGCTTCTTGTCTGTTGCACAGGAAAATATGATATCTGTCGGATTATATGACTTAAGAAGTCCCTTAAGCATGGCATAACCCATATTGCCCATTCCAATAAATCCAAATGTACTCATGAGTGTTCCCCTACCTCCGTCATATGTGAATTAATCTTCAAGAAGCTTATCAACACTCACAAGCTTTACACAGAGTGCAAATAAAAGTGCTGCCTTCTTCATCTCATCGACAGTCGGGAATGAAGGAGCAATTCTTATGTTGGAATCCTCAGGATCCTTACCATAAGGGAAGGTTGCACCCGCACCTGTAAGAACCATTCCTGCTTCCTTACACTTGGCTACTATTGCCTTGGCACAGCCAGGAATAGCATCGAAGGATATAAAATATCCGCCGAGAGGCTTAGACCATGTTCCAATTCCAAGTCCTGAGAGCTCACTGTCAAGTATGCTCTCAACAGCCTCGAACTTAGGTCTTAAAATCTCAGCCTGCTTCATCATGTGTTTCATAACACCCTGTCTGTTCTTATAGAATCTCACATGTCTTAACTGGTTAAGCTTATCATAACCGATGGTCTGAATTGTGAGTGACTTCTTAATTTCAGCTATGTTAGCCTTAGAAGCCGCAAGTGCAGCGATTCCTGCTCCGGCAAAGCTTATCTTGGAGGTTGATGCGAACACATATACCATGTCAGGGTTTCCAGCCTTCTCACACTCTGAGAGAATGTCAAGTATCTGCGGCTGGTTATCCTCATAGAGATAATGGATTGCATACGCATTATCCCACATTATTCTGAAATCCTTTGCGGCAGGCTTAAGTGCAGCCATTCTTCTCACCACTTCGTCAGAGTATACGACTCCGCCCGGATTGGAGAACTTAGGAACGCACCATATACCCTTGATGCTGTCATCGTCCTTTACAAGCTTCTCAACCATATCCATGTCAGGGCCATCGGCATTCATAGGAATGTTAATCATCTCGATGCCGAAATGCTCTGTTATTGCAAAATGTCTGTCATATCCCGGTACAGGACATAAGAACTTAACCTTGTCAAGCTTGCACCAAGGTGTGCATCCGCCCGTACCTTCAAGCATGAATCTAGAAATTGTATCGTACATAATGTTAAGACTCGCATTACCGTAGACAATAACATTGGAAGCATCCACTTCCATAACGTCCGCCATAAAATGTCTCGCCTCAGGGATTCCGTCAAGACCACCGTAGTTACGACAATCAACTCCGTCATCTGACTTATAATCGGATGTGCTGTTGACTGTATCTAAAATTCCCATAGCAAGGTCTAACTGTGCCGGTGCCGGCTTTCCTCTGGACATATCAAGCTTAAGCCCTAAACTCTGTGTCTTGGCATATTCCTCTTCAAGAGCTGTCTTGATTGTCTTTAGTTCGTCCTTGCTTAACATCTTGTACATTTCCATACTGCTCTAACCTCCGTGTATTATGAACTTTTAAAAAGTATATTATCATTGATATCCGCAAGATGCAACATTTTTTTAATAAAGTGATATGCTAAAGCGCAAAAATCACCTGCTGCCTAAAAGTCCATCATAGAGCTTCTGATATTTCTTTGCTGAGCTTGTCCATGAGAAATCCTTCAGCATGGCTCTGTCAACAATCTTGTTCCACTCTCTCTTTTTATTGTAGAATACATGCTTAGCATAGTTGATTGTATTCATCATCTCATGTGCATTGTAATTGGCAAATGAGAAGCCTGTTCCCGTGCTCTCATACTCATTGTATGCTTCAACAGTATCCTTAAGTCCGCCGGTCTCTCTTACGATAGGCACGGTTCCATAGCGAAGTGACATGAGCTGGCTTAAGCCGCACGGCTCAAAGAGCGAAGGCATGAGGAAAGCATCACATGAAGCATAAATCTTATGTGACATATCCTCGGAATAGTATATATTCGCCGATACTCTGTCCGGATACTTCCATGCAAAGTGTCTGAACATGTTCTCATACTGCGATTCGCCTGTTCCGAGAACCACAAGCTGTACATCCTCGGCACATATCTGATCCATCATATAGGCAATGAGGTCAAAGCCCTTCTGATCCGTAAGTCTTGACACAATACCTATCATGAATTTCTTTTCATCCACATTAAGACCGAGCTCCTGCTGAAGTGCCTTCTTGTTCTTGGACTTCTCCTTGCGGAAGGTCTTCTGAGTATAGTTGGCGACAATACGCTTATCCGTTGCAGGATTGAATTCATCATAATCAATACCGTTGACAATACCTGTCAGGCAGTTGGAACGTGCTCTCATAAGTCCGTCAAGCTGCTCACCGTAAAAAGGAGTCTTAATCTCCTCTGCATAGCTGTCACTTACGGTTGTAACGGCATCAGCATACACGATTCCGCCCTTAAGATAATTGGCATCGCCATATGCCTCAAGCTTGTCCGAGGTAAAGAAATAAGGAGGAAGTCCTGTAATATCCTTAACCTTCTGAAGATCCCACACGCCCTGGAACTTCAGATTATGTATCGTCATTACCGACTTCATATCGCGGAAAAATTCTCCGTCATGAAAACGTTCCTTCATATATACAGGGATAAGACCTGTCTGCCAGTCATGGCAATGAACTATATCAGGCTTGAAGTTAAGAAGCGGCATGGCAGAAAGTGCTGCCTTGCTGAAAAATGCGAACTTCTCAATATCCTCATGTATGTATCCGTACGGCTTAGGTCCCGCAAAGTAGAACTCATTGTCGATAAAGTAATAATGCACACCGGCATATTCCAGCTCCAACACGCCCACATACTGGCTTCTCCATGCCAAATCCATATAAAAATGAGTTACATACTTCATCTGGCTGCGCCAATGCTCCGGAATACACAGATACTTCGGCAGCATAACACGGACATCATACTGTTCCTTATCAAAATACTTCGGAAGTGAACCTGCTACATCTGCAAGACCGCCTGTTTTGATGAACGGGACTGCCTCAGATGCTACAAAAAGTACATTTTTTTTCATAGACTATACCTCGCCATTTTCCGCGTGCCTACACACACATTTGTTTTGAAGTGCTTTTTCTGATTATACCATAACCTGTCTGAATATTAAAGAGCGTTTTTATCTCGCCTTGTACTGAAGACGCAGCTTATCCGCAATAAGAGCTATAAATTCCGAGTTCGTAGGCTTGCCCTTGCCGTTATTCACGGTATAACCAAACAGCTCCTCAAGTGTCTCCATTCTTCCCCTGCTCCACGCAACCTCTATCGCGTGTCTTATGGCACGTTCTACTCTGCTCGCCGTTGTCTGATACTTCTTGGCAATCTCAGGATAGAGCACCTTGGTTATACTGTTAAGAATATCTGCGTCCTCAATCGCCATCATAATAGAATCCCTGAGATACTGATACCCTTTGATATGAGCAGGTACGCCTATTTCATGAATGACATTGGTGACATCCGTCTCCATGCTCACCTTCTGATTCTCCTCGTTGAGCTCTGCCGCCTGTCGGTTCATATTCCCCGCTGCCGGGTGCCTTCCCATATTGCTCTTAACATATCGTATTCGGTTAAGCAGTGTATTATTGTCAAAAGGCTTCATTATGTAATAGTTGGCTCCAAGGTTAAAGGCATCCTCAGTTATTCCCTCCTGTCCGATGGCTGTAATCACAATAAAAGCCGGCTTTTTCTTAATTCTTGAATCGGAATGTGTCTTTTCCATGACGGTGAGACCATCAAGCTTAGGCATAATTATGTCAAGCAGTACAACATCCGGCTGCATTTCGCGTATAATATTCAGACAAGCCTCTCCGTTTTCTGCCTTTCCCACAACCTCCATGTCATTATCGGTTCTTATAATGTCCTCAAGGAGCTGCAGCATTCTCTCGTTATCATCCGCAATTGCAATTCTGACTTTTCCCATGTTCCCTCACTTATTTAAAAAAAATTATAGGTACACAAAAGCTGTGCACCTATTAATTATAATAGTCATATCGCCATAGTTCAACATAAATTTTTCGCGCAAATAAAAGATTTACCAATAATTTAGTCGTTTTTTGTCGAAAGATTAAATTTTCTATATTCTTCACCGTCAAGATTCTTCCATGTGAAAATTCCGTTATCGAAAATCATGTAACTGTTAGTGCTGTCCTCCTTAGGAATCGAGACAGAGCCGGGATTGAGATACCACATTCCGCTCTCACATATACATGCAGGGACATGGGTATGACCGTGCAGGAGAATGTCTCCCTCCTTGTGCGGAGGCAGATTCTTAAGGTTAAAGTGGTGTCCGTGTGTGGCAAATATCGTAACACCGTCTATGTACAGAAGGTTGTAATCCGCAAGCACCGGGAAATCAAGCACCATCTGGTCAACCTCTGTATCGCAGTTGCCGCGCACACATAAAAGTTCGTTCTTTACATCATTCAGCATGGCAATGACATCCTTCGGTGCGTAGTCGCGCGGAAGGTCATTTCTCGGTCCGTGATAGAGAATATCCCCTAAAAGGAGCAGACGGTCAGCCTGCTCCCGATTGTAAGCATCAAGCATTTTTTTGCAGTAATATGCCGAACCATGTATGTCCGAAGCAATCATCAGTTTCATAATTATCCCTCTTTCATAAGTATTTTATTGTTGAAGCATATCTTCTATAAATATTCCATAACCCTTGGCAGGGTCATTGACAAGAACATGTGTCACGGCTCCGATTACCTTGCTGTTCTGAATAATCGGACTTCCGCTCATTCCCTGAATTATTCCGCCCGTGCTTTCAAGCAGTTCCTCATCGGTCACGGTAAAGGATATTCCTTTATTGATATTTCCGTTGGACATATCAACACCTGTTATATATATTTCGTAATCCCTGATTGTGCCGTCGATAAAGCTTCTTATATATGCCTTGCCCTTGCGGACGGACTGCTTGTACGCCACGGGAAGAGCATAGCTGTCTATATATTTGTAGATATTTTCATCGCATATGCCGTATATGCCTATTTCCGTGTTGGATTCTATCAATCCGAGGTAGTAATCGGGACTGTAATTGATTGAGCCGACAACCTCTCCGGGAGTACCTGCCTTTCCTTTGACTATCGACCATATCTTGGCACAGTAGAGCCTCCCGCCCTCTGAACTGACAAGCTTTCCTGTGTCTACATCGCTGATGCCATGCCCAAGTGCTCCGAATCTGCCGTCCTTGTCAATATATGTCAAGGTTCCAAGTCCCTGGCAGTCGTCCCTCACCCATGTACCAATTTTGAGCCTGCCGTTCTCGTCCTTGACAGGTTCAATGCGAACCTCCATATATCTTCCGTTTCGGTATATGCCGATTGTGACATGACCATCGGATGTTTCTGAGCCGTCGATTTCCGATATAAGCTCTTCCTTGGTCGCCACCTTCTGCCCGTTGACGCTCACAATATAATCTCCCGGCCACAGAATATCTGATGCGGGACATCTCACGGTTCCGTCAGCCATGGTAATATCACCGATGTCAACCACCATAATTCCCTTGGTCTCTATATATATTCCGACCGGGATGCCGCATGGTATTATCAATACTTCATCGCATACATTGACCTGTACACTCTTTAACGGAACCATCCCGAACAGACGGAAATTAAGCTCATAGCTTCCGACATCACCTGTGCTTATATTAAGCGTGTCGAGAAGGTTGACATTCACCGCCTTTACGTTGGTGGCATATGCCCTTGCCACCTCGCTTACATCCGTGTTATCCGTCTGCTCCACCGTACCGACGAACGGAAGGTTGAAGTTAAGCTTCTCCTCGGCATTCCGGTTGAGATTGATTGTGTCCGGAATCTCATTCTTAACGGCATATATATAAAAAACGGTTCCTCCGAATATTCCCGCAATCAGCAGCCATATAAGGAATTGCCTGTATGTTCTTTTAAATTCACTGCATACTTTTTCCATGAAAACTCCTTTCGTAAATATTACTCTATCATTCTCATGGTCTTAGTATGCTACGGTCACTCCATTTAAAACATGAAGATTATCCCTAGTATCTTTTAAGCTCTCTGGCATTCGACACAGCCGTCTGTGTAATCGAGTCGCCGCCGAGCATTCTCGCAAGCTCCATAACGGAACCTTCATAATCAAGCTCGTTGATCGAGGTGACGGTCTTGTTGTCACGGATGTTCTTTACTATTCCGAAGTGCTTCTTAGCCATCGCGGCAATCTGCGGAAGATGTGTTATGCATATAACCTGTCGGCTTGAAGAAATCTTATCAAGCTTATTTGCCACCATCTGTGCAGTTCTTCCGCTTATTCCGGTGTCAATTTCATCAAAAATAAGTGTATCAATCTCATCCTGATCGGCAAGTACGGTCTTTATGGCAAGCATTATTCTTGACAGCTCACCGCCTGAAGCAACCTTGGCAAGAGGCTTCGGCTCCTCGCCCGGATTAACGGATATAAGATATTCGACATAATCCATTCCGTTAGCTGCCGGCTTGTCCGTGCTCTTAAATGCAATTTTAAAATCAACACTTAAAAAGTTAAGCTCCAAAAGAGCCTGTCTTATCTGTGTCTCAAGCCCCGCTGCCGCAGCTTTTCTTATTTTGCTTAGCTTTCCGGCACTCTTAATAAGCTTGTCATGAAGCTTGTCAAGCTCATCATTAACTCTGTTCTTATTCTGCTCATATTCACTCAAAAAATCATATTTTTCTTTTTTTGCCGCATATGCTTCCTGAATGCTCTTAAGACTTCCGCCGTGCTTTGCCTTGAGGTTATTGATGATGTCAAGACGCTCCTCAAGCTCCTCAAAGCGTTCCTCATCGAACTTAAGCTCATCCATATAGGCAGATATATCTCTTCCGAAGTCGGAAATCAGGCTGTCTATATCAGAAAGCTGGCCGGCAAGCGGAACAAGTGCCTCATCATACTGTGCGACCGCCGCAAGACTCTTATACGCCCTGCCTATAAGCGATGATGCGGCATCATGCTCAGCATCCTCAATGCACTCATTCACCTCTCCGAGGGCATCAGCAATCTTCCTTGCATTCTTGCACTTTCTGTATTCCGCTTCGAGCTGTTCATCCTCGTCAGGCTTCAATGCAGCAGCCTCTATCTCGTTAATCTCATACTCAAGGAAATCCATATTGCGCTTGCGCTCTTCCTCGTCCATATCGAACTCGGTAAGTCTGCGTTCAAGCTTTTTGTACTCAGTATAAAGAGAACTAAACTCTTCCATCACCGGCTCAAGCTCACGCCTTGCGAATCGGTCAAGTATCATGAGGTGATTCGCCGGGTAAAGAAGAGACTGATGTTCGTGCTGACCGTGAATATCAATAAGAAGCGAGGTAATGTCGCGAACCGTGGCAAGCGTTACATTCTCCCCGTTAATCTTCATTATATTCCTGTTTTCGGTAAACTTTCTGGAAATAAGAACCTGATTGTCTGTGACAAAGATATCCTTGGAGGCAAGCAAAGCAGCTGTGGAATCATCCACCTGAAAAAGCAGCTCGACGCTGGCATAATCGCCATGCTTTCCGAGCATGTCACGCGAAGCCTTCGCACCAAGGGCAAGATTGATTGAGCCCAACAGAATCGACTTACCTGCACCCGTCTCTCCTGTCAGAATATTAAGTCCCTCATCAAAATAGATGTCTGCCTCATCGATAAGGGCAAGATTTTTAACATGCAGATTAATTAACATATATTTCCTCCTTCTGACAGAACTTCTCCTGAAAAAAGGGTATCCCCCGAATTTATGCTTTTACAAGCTTGCGAATCTTATCCATAAGATTCTTGGTATCGTCAACCGTTCTCACGGCACACATTATCGTGTCATCACCGGCAATACAGCCCACAATCTCATGCCACTGCATGGAATCAATTGCAGCCGCAACAGCCATTGCCATTCCTGAGACAGTCTTAACCACCAAAATATTCTGAGCCATGTCGACAGAGATATATGCTTCCTTAAGAATGCGGATGAACTTATCACTCATGGAATTATCCTTGCCGTCAAGTATTACATATTTCTGCTTGCCGGTTCCATCAGCCACCTTGGTAAGCTTAAGCTCTCTTATATCTCTTGATACAGTCGCCTGTGTTACATTGTAGCCCTCCTCGTTGAGTCTGTCCGCAAGCTCCTCCTGTGTCTCGATGCTGTGCTTCCTGATAAGCTCTATTATCTTGGCATGACGCTCTACCTTCATTCTCATATCCTCTCTTTCGCTATATAACGCTCATCTTTTTTCCTAAAACCTGGAAAAAGCTTAACTTGCTTGTCTTTACAATCTTAGCCTTCTTAGGTGCTCTTGTTATTATGACCTTATCACCGGATATCAGGTTAGTATGTAACTCGCCGTCAAATGAAGCTACTCTCTCCTCCTGATTAGAACGGCTCTTGCTCATCTTAACGCATATCTCATCAAAGGAGTCAAGTATGATACTCCTCTGATTAATCTTGTGCGGGCATACCGGTGTAAGAATTATAAGCTCGGAATTAGGCTGTGCAATCGGGCCTCCGGCAGACAGATTATACGCTGTCGAGCCTGTCGGTGTCGATATGATAAGCCCGTCGGCAGTGTATGATGTAAGATACTCATTGTTGACAAATATATCAAAATCAATGACTCTCAACGCTCCGCTTCTGTTGATTACGATATCGTTAAGTGCAACATTCGAATACATAAGCTTTCCATCTCTGTATGCATTTCCTTCGAGCATCATTCGCTCATCAATCTCATAATCACCTGCGAGCACGCAGTCGATTGCAGGAAAAGCCTGCTCCTTGTCTATATCAACCAAAAATCCGAGTGTACCTATATTGATTCCGAGAAGCGGCAGTTCAAGCTGGCTTAGATCCCTGGCTGCCTGAATAAGCGTTCCGTCGCCTCCGAGAACTATAACACAGTCCGTATCGTCAGGAACCATATCGGCGTTAGTATAATTATAATTCGTATTGCTGACGGCATCCCCCGACTGGGTGTAGCAGGTCTTTCCCTTAGATTCCAAATAATCAATTATGCTTTTGGTAAATGTAAGCTCTCTGTCCTTTGCCATATTGGTAACAATAAAAAACTTTTCCATCCCGTAGCCTTACCCTTCCGTACTGAATAAATATGCTATATCTTACAACATTTCATGTGCTTTTTCAACAATTTCGCGGATATTAAATGCAAGCCCGCCCGGCTCCTCGTCACTCTTTCTTAAATGAAGCAGATATTCTATGTTGCCTTCAGGTCCTTTTATAGGTGAGAATTCAAGATTAAGCGGAATGAATCCGTTGGCTGCGGCAAAATTGGTCACATTCTCAATAACCTCAATATGTACTGCCTTATCCCTTACAACTCCCTTTTTTCCGACTTTCTCCCGTCCTGCCTCGAACTGCGGCTTGATAAGTGCCGCAATCTCTCCGCCGTCGCGAAGAAGTGCTCTTACGGGAAGAAGTACCTTGGTGAGCGAAATAAATGACACATCTATACTTGCAAAATCTATGACATCAGCTATATCCTCAGGTGTAACGAACTTAATGTTCGTCTTTTCCATGACAACCACACGCTCATCCTGTCTGAGTCTCCAGTCAAGCTGACCATGTCCAACATCAACGGAATACACCTTGACGGCTCCGTTCTGAAGCATACAATCGGTAAAACCGCCTGTGGAGGCACCGACATCCATACATATCTTGCCTTCAAGCGATATGTCAAAATGTGTCATCGCCTTCTCAAGTTTCAAGCCGCCGCGGCTTACATACTTCATCGTCACACCGTGAAGCTCTATCTGACATGTGACATCGAACATGGAGCCTGCCTTATCCTCACGCTGTCCGTTGACGAACACATTGCCCGCCATAATAATTGCCTTTGCCTTCTCCCGTGAATCCGCAAGTCTGCGCTCCACTACCAGCACATCCAGTCTCTCTTTCATAACAACCTCATTCCTGAGTTATTCTTACACTAACCTCTATACTTGTTTTTGTTAAAATCTGTCTAATTTTTCTATAATATCATCAGGTGTAAAACCACATTCTTCCTTAAGACGGCCTACCGCCCCATGTGTCATGTATTCATCCGGAAGCGATGCCGTAACCACTCTGATGTTATATCCGTTCTCATTGACAATCCGCAGCACGTTCATTCCGAATCCACCGGCTCCGATATTCTCCTCTATTGTAAGAAGCTTATCATGATTCCCGGCAAGCTTTGCAATAAGCTTATCGTCTACCGGATTCTCGAATCTTGCATTGATAAGCGTAGGATTTTCTCCTCTGTCCTTAAGCTTATCATATATCTTAACGCCTTCCTCAATCGATGCTCCGATGGTGAGTATTGCGGTATGGCTTCCGCTGTATATCACCTCAGCCCTGCCGTAGCTTATCTCTTCCTTATGCTCGGAGAGAATATCCGATACGGCTCCTCTCGGGTATCTTATGGCAATCGGTCCATCATAGCTGTTCGCAAATTCCATCATATCCATAAGCTCAAGCCGGTTCTTAGGTGCCATAACCGTCATTCCGGGGATAATATTGAGATATGAATAATCAAATATACCCTGATGTGTCTCGCCGTCATTTCCTACAATTCCTGCCCTGTCTATCATAAATACCACATGAAGTCCCTGAATACATACATCATGCAGTATCTCATCAAAGCCTCTCTGTAAAAATGAGGAATACACTGCAAAATACGGCTTATATCCTCCTGCCGCAAGTCCTGCCGCGAAGGTCACCGCATGCTCCTCGGCTATTCCTACATCGAAAAACCGCAGCGGGAATCGCTTCTGGAATCTTGAAAGCCCTGTTCCCGAAGCCATTGAAGCCGTGATTGCCACAATTCTGTCATCATTAGATGCCATATCGCATATCTTTCTTGAAAAGACATCAGTGTATGTGGTCTTCGGGGCTGCAAATGCCTTTCCTGTGGAGATATCGAACGGACCTACACCATGGAACTTATCCGGACGCAGTCTTGCCGGTTCATAGCCCCTGCCCTTTTCGGTGATAACATGTACGATGACAGAGGAATTAATCTTCTTCGCAATCCTGAACAGCTTGCACAGCTTGTTGATGTCGTGTCCGTCAACCGGACCGAGATACGTTATTCCCATGTCCTCGAACTTCATTCCCGGAAGAAGGAGCTGCTTGATACCACTCTTAGTCTTGTGAATCTGTGATACAATCTTATCGCCGTACACGGGAATCTTCTTGAGGGAATTCTTCACATTGTCGTTGATATCTCTGTATGCATTATCCCCCCTTATGCTTGTAAGCATCGTTGATATTGCTCCGACGTTGGGTGATATTGACATGTTATTATCGTTCAATACTATAATAAAATTACTATGATTCTCGGCAGCATTGTTGAGTGCTTCAAGTGCAAGACCTCCCGTAAGAGCTCCGTCGCCTATAATTGATACAACATAATTCGTTCCGCCTGAGAGGTCTCTTGCCTTGACATAGCCGAGTCCGGCCGATATTGAGGTGGAACTGTGTCCGGTATCAAAGCTGTCGCACTTGCTCTCCCTTCTCTTAGGGAAGCCGCTCATTCCGCCGTACTGCCTTAATGTATCGAATTCATCCTTGCGCCCCGTCAGAATCTTGTGGGTGTAAGCCTGATGCCCCACATCCCACACAAGCTTGTCCTCAGGAAGATCAAATGACAGATGCATCGCCATGGTAAGCTCAACCGTACCAAGGTTAGAAGCCAAATGTCCCCCCGTCCTGCTGACATGCTCTATTAAAAATTCCCTTATCTCCGATGCAAGCTTGGGCAAATCTTCGGATGGAACATTTTTAATATCATTTTCTTTATTTATCATATCAAGTAACATAACATACCTCGTTCCAATCCTAATACTTTCTGTTCACAAGACTTTCTATAAGCCATAAAAGAAAGCTTCTCTCCTGTTCATCGCATACCGGAATCTCTTTTAACACGGTCTCAGCGCGCTCTGACAGTCTTGCTGCCTCGTTTGCCGCCTTATCAATTCCAAAGAGTGTGACATAGGTGGTCTTATTATTCTTCTCATCACTGTTAATCGGCTTGCCGATTACTGCCGCATCGCCGGTACAGTCAAGTATATCATCCTGTATCTGAAATGCCATTCCCACGCATCTGCCGATTTCTTCAAATTGGCTTATAACCTGCTCATCGGCACCTGCAAGTGCTGCACCAATCATCATTGAGCCCTCTATAAGAGCACAGGTCTTAAGCCTGTATATATAATCAAGTCTTTCCTTGTCAGGATTCTTTCCGGTAAAAAGAACATCCACCGACTGACCGCCGAGCATACCATAAGGGCCTGATTTGTCGGCAAATACCAAAAGAGCTTGTATAATGTTCTTTCGCTGTGTATCATCTGACGCATATGAAAAAGCCTTGAGAGCTGTCTCGGTTGACCAGTGCAAAAGTCCGTCGCCTGCCAAAAGTCCGCATGCCGTACCGTACTTACTGTGTGTTGTCGGCTTGCCTCTTCTAAGTTCATCGTTGTCAATCTCAGGCATGTCATCATGTACAAGTGAATATGTGTGCAGGTACTCCATCGCTGCCATGAAGGGCTCCCTGCGCTCGTCACTTCCGCCCATAAGCCTGTACACACTGTCGATAAACATAGGTCTTAATCTCTTTCCGCCGACCATAACACTGTAATTCATTGCCGATACAAGCTCGCTTAAAAAGCCTTCCTCAGAGGGAAGGTACTTTTTTATTATAGTGTTGGCATAATCGGTCCGCTCACAAAGAAGCTTCTGGTAATCAACCATATTAGTCCACATCTCCATTCGAAGTATTGGATTCTTCTCTAAGAACAATTATCTGCTTCTCCACCTTATCAAGCTGCGCGGCACATTGAGCAGTAAGCTTTATGCCGGCTTCATACGCCTTAAACGCTTCCTCAAGAGACATATCATTCTGTTCGAGTTGTTCTATAATCTCTTCCAATTTGTCAAAATTCTCTTCTATACTCTTAGCCTTAGCCATGTCATCCTCCGGCATGTGTTAAATTCGTCAACTGTTCTTCTTAATATCGGATACGACCGCCGTGAAGCTTCCATCCGATAAAATCACATCTATATTCTCACCAATTTTTATATTATCAATACTCTTAACCGCATTGTGGCAGACATCCTCAACATACCCAAAGCCGCCGCCAAGCTTCATTGCCGGTGACAGACCGTTAAGCCTTGCGGCAAGCAGCCTGAACCTGTTCTTATTGGCATCAAGCGTTCTGTCGAGTGACATATCAAGTCTCTGTCTTAACATATCAAGATATTGTCTGTTGTCGAGAAGCCTTTTCTCGGGTGCGGACATTTTAAGCCGCAGCTTCATGGAATTCAGCTGCTCTTTCATGAACCTGATTCTGTTATCAAGCAGTCTGTCAAGTGTATTGTATGTCTCTTCAATTCTTCTGCACCATTGCGAATAATCGAATACGGCAAGTTCTGCCGCCGCTGACGGTGTAGGTGCTCTCATGTCTGACACAAAATCTATTATGGTAAAATCTGTCTCATGTCCGACCGCAGATATGACAGGTGTTCTGCATTCAAACACGCTCCTTGCAACGCATTCCTCATTAAAAGCCCACAAATCTTCGATGGAGCCGCCGCCTCTTCCGACTATAATCACATCCAGTCCCATACTGTCTAAGGTCTGTATCCCCCGGCATATCGTATCCGCCGCACCATCGCCCTGTACCTTGGCAGGATACAGATAAAGCTGCACATACGGATTCCTTCGGTGTGTGATATTGATAATATCCTGAATTGCAGCTCCGGTCGGTGCAGTTACAACACCTATTTTGAGGGCATACTTCGGAATCGGCTGTTTATATGAGGCATCGAACATTCCCATATCTTCAAGCTCTGTCTTGAGTGCAAGGAAACGCTCATAGAGAGCGCCGGCACCTGCCTGTTCTATGCTCTTTGCATACAACTGGTACTTTCCGTCCCTCTCATATACATTGATGCTTCCGGCAGCCTTAACCTGCATACCGTCACGCAGTGTGAAATTAAGTCCTCTTCTGTCACCTGCGAACATCACACATGCAAGTGCACTGTCTGCATCCTTGAGTGTAAAATAAATATGCCCGGAGCTGTGGTACTTACAGTTAGACACCTCTCCGGTCACCCGGACCTTACCTAACACAAAGTCCGTCTGAAACATATTCTTAATATACTGATTAATCTGACTTACACTATATGCGTCTGCCATATTATTTTACAAGCTTGCCTAAAATACCGTTTACAAATGAAGGTGAATCATCTCCGCCGTACTTCTTTGCAAGCTCGACAGCTTCATTGATTGCCACATTCACCGGAACATCATCATCAAAAAGAGCCTCATACACTGCAAGGCGGATAATCGTAAGCTCAACCTTACCGATACGCTCCTTCTTCCAGCCTACACACAGCTCTTCAATCTTACTATCTATCTCAGGAAGCTTCTCCTCAATCTTCTTGGTTCTCTCGGTTATAAGCTGCTGATGCTCAGGTGTGAGCGTGAGCGGTTCAAAATAGAGCTTATCCTGCTCATCCAAATCAGCCGCATCATGGAATTCCACGCGGAATAACAGCTTAAATACATGTTCTCTTATTTCACTTCTTCTCATATCAAAAAGTCCTTTCGCAATAACGACAATAAAGGCCCTGAAACGCTCAAGGCCTTCACAGTTCTCTACTTATTCTCTATCTTCACGCCGGCAATCTTGACATTGACCTCTGCAACCGTAAGTCCTGTCATTGTCTCAATCGCACTGGAGATGCGCTCCTGAATCTTCTCGCTGACTTCAGGAATTGAATAACCGTACTTAAGGATAACAGAGACAAATACAACAGCAGTATTGTCTGTTATCTCAACCGTAACACCCTTAGAAAGAACCTTCATTCCAAGCTTGCTTACAAGTTCATTGGTAATGTTTCCGGACATGCACTCCACGCCCTCAACCTCGGTAGCTGCAAGACCGGCAACTATGCATACAACCTCGTCTGCAACCTGTATGTTACATATTCCTTTATTCTCACATATTGAGTATGTGCTCTCACCATTCTTTGACATAAGTCCTCCAATCCGCTTCCGTCAGGGAAGCCTGCAATGCGGTAATATACATATATTATACCCAATACTTCCCTTTTTTGCAATTAGAAAATATACAACCTCGCGACTTCCGTTGTACAATCTTGCCGAGGAAACGTTTTTTGCCTCATCACCGCTTCATGAAACCGGCTGTCCTTCACCGTAGGTCTCCGCCTCGCTCTCAGTTTCGCTCTCTGCTCCGGCGTTCGTTTCGGCAGAGTCAGCAGCGGAGCTTACGGCGGATATTGTGATATTCTCAACGCTCACTCCTGATTTTCTCTTGATTATATCCTCAATCTGAGCACGCTCCGTGTCGGACAGGCTGGCTCTGTACACGACCACATCCGCCTGTTCATCCGTAATGGATACTATGACATCAGTGAAGCCCTTTGCCTCAAGCAAAAGCTCCGCTGCCGCTTCTCTTTCCGCAATGTCCGTAAGAGCAATCATGCGGCTTACCGCCTCAGCCTTGCTTGCCTCATCAAGAGCTGTGTTATTGATTATGTCGAGTAACGACTCCTTGTTGGCAGCTCTCACCTGCTCGCGGTCAAGCTTTGCGCTTATTATGAAATCAGACTGCCTTGTGCTTGTACTTGAGCTGCTTCCGGTGCTTGTGCTGCCTCCCGTAAGAACCGCAGCACCCGGGTCTGTCACCGAAAAATCGTCGGGTTCTGCATCGTTGCTCAACAAATCTCCTGTCTGTGCATCTGTCTCGCCTAAGCTCAGGCTCACATTGGACACCTTGGTATCCTTGGCGTTTTTTGATACCAAATCCTTATAATTTATGTAGCCTGCAACCGCAATCATAATTGCGAGCGCTGTAATGATAATCTGATTTTTCTTCAAAATACGTTTCAAAGGCTTATCCCTCCATCTTCATAACCTTTATTTTATTTATATCTATCCCGAGTACGGCACTCACAGCTTCGGTAATGGCTGCCGTCACCCCTGCGTCCGATGCACCCTGTGCAAGCACAAGCACGCCGCTTATTGCAGGGTATAATCTTTTGGTAACATACGGTGTCAGCGTCCCGTCGCTTCCCTTTACAAAGACAACCGTTTCATCCCTTGTCACCTCACCCGTCTTTATATTCTGACCCACGATACCGTCGACGCGGGTGCTCTCGCTCACATTGCTTCCGACTATAAGCTCACCGGAATCCTTAAAAGTGATAAATACCTTTACCTTGCCGGCTCCCTCCGCCTTGGAAAGTATCTCCTCAAGCCCCGTTTCAAGATTTCTCGCATATTCCTGTACCGTAGTGATATCCGCTTCTGCCGCACTTTCCTGAACACTTATGGTACTCACCGTATTTCCGGCAGTACCCTTTTCACTCTTTCCCTTCACCGGCAGTGAAACAATAATGAGAAGCACACCACCGAGCATAAGAAGCAGCAGCTTATCCTTAGAAATATGCAGATTCTTAAGCGTTGAAATTATTTGACTGATTTTCAAGGTCTACCTCAATCTCTGGCACCCTCCTTATAATCCTGCCGGCTATATATGTTAATATATATATTAGGCTGCGGCAGATTATAGAAGTTGGCCAAATTATTTTTTAATGTTATAAGATTATAATCATAAAAGGCTGCATTCGATGTATCATATATTTCCGTTTCATCACGCTGTTCAAGTTTCACCAAGTCAAGCCGTATCAGCTCGACCGAGCCGTAATCCGAACTGTTATCATCAAGATTAAGCTCAACCGAACCGTTCACCATCTCATAGCCCCCGTCCGCTGCATATGTGCCCGCACGCTCCAGTATTGACGAGGTATATATACCTATTATCTCATCATTCCTGCCGCGTTCCGCATTTAATATACCTGCATATACCTCATCAGACAGTCCATACCGGTCAAAAATACCCACATCAGGATCAAGGCTTACATTCCCAAGCAGTGACGCAATCGGCTTTATCACGGCTATAACCATGATAATACCCCCGAAAAGCTTAATGTACTTGATATATTTGTCGCTCGATATAAGATTCTCCACCATGCTCAGAACTATGTATATGCAAAAAATATTCCTGATATATTCACCAAGCCCGTCCATTAACGCCCCCACTGCAAATATGATTTCTCTAGGTTCCCGCATAGAATGTCGAGTTGGTCGATGCACATACTATTGCTATTGTGATAAGCACCATTACCCCTGCATTGACCGCACTCACCATAAGAAGGCTTATGCCCTCATGCATTCCGTTAATACATTCAGTATAATTCTTATCCGCTACCGGCTCTAAGAATGCGCCCGCCGCCTTACAGCCATAGGAAAAGACGAAAAGCTTTACAGCCGGCATGGCACACAGGAGCACAACAACTATCATGGCAGCCACACCTATACTGTTCTTTATGAGTGCTCCGGAGCCTATCACAATCCCGGCAGCGGCATCCACGGCAAGCCCGGCACCAGGTATTATTCCGACAAGCTTGGTAAAGGCTGTCCCTTTAAGCGAATCAAGCATAGGGCTGATAAGCCCTTTTATGACATTGAGACCGATTACGACACCGAAAAGTGCCTTGTTGAGCCACTGAAGCAGCTCTTTAATGAGCTCTGCCAGCTTCCCGAACATATTATCCTTGGACAGATAATTCATCATGTTGATAATCATATACACCGTCGCTCCCGGGATAATTACACTCAATATAACCTTGTCGACAAGCATTATGATGAACATTGCAAGCTCATAGAATGCCAATGCTCCCGCGCTTCCGCTTCCCGCAGTTATGACAAGTGCATAGGTCGGAATAAGCACCTCCATAAATCCGACAACATTCTCCAAAAGCTCCCCGGCAACCCCTGAAGCCCACATCATTCCCGAAGTCATTACTGCCATAAGTGCAATCTGAATAATATAATTGCCTGTCTTTGCCATTCCCGCCTCGAAGAAGGTTCCGGCAAGGGTTTTGAACAGTGCGCCCGCAATTCCGAGCAGAAACAGCTTGATGAAAATTGCCTTTTGCCCCGTAAAGTCTCCGAAAAGCTCATAAGCGGCAGCACTTCCGGCTAATCTCAATGCGTCACTGTATTTTCCTGCCATCACAAGACCTGCAAGCTCCTTAAAATCAATTCCGTATCCGTCAAGTGTATCGTCAATCTGCTCATAGTCATAGTCATCAAGCTCAGCCGCATACACTCTGCACGCCGGCATAAATGTAAGAACCGCACAGCATAACACAAAAAACAACATTTTCATACATATCTTGTTCATAGCAGCTCTCCTATTGTCTTGAGAAGATTCACGATTACGGGACAGCTTACAAAGAGCAGCGACAGCTTACCGAAGTTCTCAATCTGAACCGCAAGAGCCGAGTAACCCATGTCACGGCATAGCGCCCCTGAGAATTCTGCTATGTAGGTGAGTCCCGCCATCTTTAACAGAATAGCAACATAATCGCTTTCAAGGCTTATATAATCTGTCATGAGCTCTATCTGGCCGATAATCCCTGACAGTCTTCCCGCCACGAAAAGCAGAATGACGACACAGGTACCGAGGCTTATGTAGGCGGAGAAATCTCCCTTCCCGCTTTTCAGACTCATGGCAAGAAGTGCGCCAATCATTCCGATAACGGCTACCTTAATCATATCCATACGCATGACTCCTATAAGGAAAATAGATTTTTTATCGTTTCAAACAGCTCGTATATATATGGCACAATCCAGAAAAGAACGAGAATAAGTCCCGCAAGGCTTGTCAAAAAAGCATGCTCCTCCCTGCCGCTGTGCTTTAAAATCTGTGAAATTACCGACACAAGTATTCCGACTGCCGCTATTTTAAAAATAAGGCTGACTTCCACCCGATACCCACCTTTCATATAAGAATTATGGTCAGAAACAGCCCCGCCATCACCCCCAGACTCATATACATCCTGCAATTATCAGCATACTTTTCGGTAAGTGCGGCAATATCCGCTTCAATATATTCAAGATACAGATCAATATTGTTTACCTGCTGTGTAATATCAAGATAACCAAGGCTGTCCGATATGCGGACAAGGCTGTCACACTCTTTTCCGTCAAGGTTCACTCCGGCGGCGAGAAGCTTAGCCTCATCCTCCCACACCTCCTTAAGGGATGGTGCTTCTTCACTGCCGAGTCTTCTTCCGACGTTCCAAAAGAAATCCCGGATTTTTTCTTCTCCCACCGAGCAGTGCTCACCCACATGCATAAAGGCTGACGGCAATGTCTCTACTCCGTACCTCAATTCACCTTTAAGTGATAAAAAGCATTGTCTTAAGGATTTCAAAGCGTTAATTCTTGTTGTCAGCTCACCGACCATTCCTCTTGCATACAGGGTGGTTGCTCCGGTAACACATACTGCTCCGATTATTTTTAACCAAATCATATTCCACGGGCTTTACGCCCCAAGCACCTCCTCCCCGGCAAGGAGACTGCATTCATACAGCAGTCCAAGCCCTGAGTCATACACACGGCAGCTTTTGTCGTTTCCAAGCTGAATGTACCGCTCGAATATCCCCTCGGACATTATGCCCTGTTCAAAGCAGTTCTCATCAGAATGCATGGTACATAAGAGTGCAGCACCGCATGAGCGTGCCGAGCGTATTGCGCCCAGGTCCTCCAGCTGGTTAATCTCATCAGCCGCTATGACCCTTGGCGACATAGCCCTTAACACCATCATTATTCCACGGCTCTTAGGAACCATATCCATCACATCCGTGCAGCTGCCTATATCATTCTGCGGTACTCCTTTATAGCATGCTGCAATCTCGGAGCGCTCGTCGATTACGGATACGGTTATGCCGAGGTTAGACACACACCTTACTATATCTCTTAACAGCGTTGTCTTTCCGCAGCCCGCCGGAGATAATATGAGCGTGCTGTACAGTCCCATGCCCCGAAGCAGATGCTTTGACAGCTCATCTGCTATGCCTATCCGCTCACCTGCAAGTCTGAAATTCATGGAGCTTATATTCTTTATATGCTTTACCTCCCCTTTGTCGCACACTGCCTGTCCGCATATACCGACGCGGTGACCTCCCGGCAATGTTATAAAGCCGTTCTTTATTTCCTCGTTAAAAGCGTACAAGGAATAGTCGCTCATAAGTTCAAGACATCTTGCAAGCTCCTCCCTGTGGCATACAACGGCATTGGCTGTCTCCCTGCACAGACCTCCGTCCGATGTAAGGTAATACATTTTTCCTCCGCCAACAATGCTTACCGGGCGGTTGATTCTAAGCCTTATCTCCTCAACTCCCTTGAATGCAGGTGTTGAGGCAAGCTTCTCAACTCCCGATTTCAGCTCTCCCGTGAAATATATTTCTATTCCCATTTTCCTCCTCCTTACATTGATGCGGCTTAACTCTCTCTCCGCTTAACACATATTATGCAGGGCATGTTTCATTAATGCGAAAAGTTTTGTCCTTCTTTATCGGTTTCTTAGAATTATTCTTAACCAAAATATAGGTTGAATAATATAATATGACACGATATAATAAAAAAGTCCGTGTATTTTGTACATGGACAAAAAAACACGGAAATGAGGAGTATTAATGAAGTTTTTAATCGATCTTTTGAAGGGAGTTGTAGTCGGCGTAGCCAACATAATTCCCGGTGTCAGCGGCGGAACCATGATGGTATCCATGGGCATCTATGAGAAAATAATAGGTGCAATCAACAATCTTTTTAAGCATTTTAAGAAGTCAATTCTCACACTTATTCCTATTGGAATAGGAATGGTTCTCGGTATAGGTGTATTTTCATACATACTTCCTTACTGTCTTGAGAATCATCCGCTTCCTACAAGCCTGTGCTTTATCGGACTTATTCTCGGCGGTGTTCCTTTCATAGTTAAGCCTGCGAAGGAAAGCCTTAAAAAGGAGAACAAGCATATTTCGTTCCAGCACATTATTGCCTTCCTGCTTTTATTCGCACTTGCAGTAGCGATGGCATTCATGAGTGAGACAGAATCCCACTCAGCAGCATTTAACCTCAATGTAATTCTCATAATAAAGCTCTTAGTTGTCGGCATTATCGCTTCCGCAACAATGGTTGTTCCGGGTGTCAGCGGCTCACTTGTGCTTATGCTTCTCGGATACTATTCAGGAATCATTGAGACAATAAGAGACTTTATCGATGCGCTTGTATCGCTCAACTCATCCGCACTACTTCACTGCGTAGGTATTCTTCTTCCTTTTGGAATCGGTGTCGTATTCGGAATATTCGCAGTATCCAAGCTTATTGAGTGGCTGTTTCAAAAGCATCCTGCCGTTACATACAGTGCAATACTCGGTCTTATAACAGCATCTCCTATCGGAATACTTGCCAAGATGGAGCACAACAATATCAACGTCATTTCAATAATCGTCGGCATCATCCTTCTTGTAGGCTGTACATGGTTCACCTATTGGTTCGGAAAGAAGACCGAAGGAATTGAAAATAATTAAGCATTACATAAAACGCCCGGCGGTGAATCATCACCGCCGGGTGTTTTTATAAATATTATGTTGTTTTGTCTTTTAACGACCAGACCTTACTTATCTTTTTTGTGAATGATAATTTTGCCGACTCTCTTTAACTGGTACGGAATGATTGCCTTGAACTTATCTTCGGCTACAACCATCGTTGAGCACTCCGGCAGGTCACGCTTCAATGTGATGGCATCGAACATACACTTGGTTGTACAGATACCGCAGCCGATACACTTATTAGGGTCAACAATCGTTGCACCACAGCCAAGGCATCTTGCTGTCTCCTTCTTAACCTGCTCCTCCGTGAGGGTCATATGTGCATCCTTGAAGGATTTTGATGGGATTGAAGCATCCATGCCTGCTTCCTGTCTTGATGAATTGTCATAGCTGTCGATACGAATATTATTCTTATCAAGCTCATTAAATTCCCAACGATTACGTCCAATCTTCATATGAGCGTTATGTACATAACGATGCAGCGACTCAGCCGCAATCTTTCCTGCCGCAATGGCATCGATGGCGAACTTCGGTCCTGTGAGTACATCGCCGCCGACAAAAATATCAGGCTGTGTTGTCTGATAGCTTAACTTATCAGCAACAATTGCAGGACCATTGAATTCAACCTTCTCACCGTCAAGGAGCTTATCCCATACCGAGCGCTGTCCGACGGCAAAGATTACACGGTCACATTCTATTGTAATTGTGTCATTCTCGTCATATACCGGAGCAAAACGTCCTTCCGCATTGTATACGGACAGACACTTCTTCATCACGATGCCAGAGACCTTGCCATCTGTCACAAGAACCTCCTTAGGTCCCCATCCATTCTTAATCTCAACACCGTCTTCTGCTGCCTCTCGAACCTCTTCCGCCGAAGCCGGCATCTCCTGTGCTGATTCAAGACATAACTGTGTAACCTTGGAAGCACCGCTTCTTGCACTTACTCTTGAAGCGTCAATCGCAACATTGCCGCCGCCGATTACAACCACAAGCCCTTCATAGGTGGTATTGCCCGTATTGGCATCATGCAGGTAGTCGATAGCCGTGAATGTTCCTTCCGCATCATCACCCGGCACACCAGGTCTGCGTCCTGCACTGCAACCGATTGCGATATAGAATGCCTTATAGCCTTCCTTACGAAGTGATTCTATTGTAACGTCCTTGCCGACTTCAACGCCAAGCTTAATATCAACGCCCATCTGCTTGATTATGTCGATTTCCGCATCAATAATGTTCTTCTCAAGCTTGTACGAAGGGATGCCATAGCGGAGCATACCTCCTGCATTCTCATTCTTCTCGAACACTGTCGGACGGTAACCTTTTTCAGCGAGATAGAAGGCTGCCGTAAGTCCCGCAGGACCTCCTCCTATAATGGCAATCTTCTCGTCAAAGTGATCCATATGTATACTTGCAGGAATAACAACAGGTGGAATATACCTTGTCTCTGCATTAAGATCCTGCTCAGCGATGAACTTCTTAACTGCATCGATTGCAACTGCCTCATCTATTGTTCCACGGGTACATGCATCCTCGCAGCGTCTGTTGCAGATACGTCCGCATATTGCCGGGAACGGATTCTGCTTCTTGATAAGAGCCAGCGCATCCTGATACCTTCCCTGTGCGGCAAGCTTTAAATAACCCTGAACAGCGATATGCGCAGGGCATGCTGTCTTACATGGTGCAGTACCGGTCTTATGTGAATTGATACGGTTATTATCCCGGTAATTGTAATCCCACTTATCCTCACCCCATTTTTTAGCATCAGGAAGCTCCTGTCTTGGATACTGAACCTCCGTTCCATCCTCCTGACAGAGCTTCTGTCCGAGTCTCGTTGCACCTGCCGGGCAGTACTCTACGCAGCGTCCGCACGCAACACACTTATCCTTGTCGACATGCGCAACATACGCAGACCTTGACATATTAGGAGTGTTGAATAACTGTGATGTACGGAGTGCATTACATATCTCAGGATTACAGTTACAGATTCCGAAAATCTTGTTCTCTCCGTCGATATTGGTAATCTGATGTACATATCCGTTCTCTTCTGCTCTCTTAAGAATCTCTAATGCTTCTTCCTTGGTAATATCGTGTCCCTTTCCTGTCTCACGGCAGTAATCCGCGAAATCACCCACACCGATGCACCAGCCGAAATCATCATCCGCACAGCCATCTCCGATTGCCTTTCTCGAAGCCCGGCAGGAGCAGCGTCCCGCACCAAGCTTGCCTTCGTACTTGCTCAGCCAGTAAGAAAGATGCTCAATATCGACCGACTGATTCTCCATATTGATTGCCTTCTCAACAGGAATGACATGCATACCGATTCCGGCTCCTCCCGGCGGAACCATCTGTGTGATGCCCGCAAGCGGAAGGTATGTCATCCGCTCGAAGAAGGATGCCACATCGGGATGCTCCTTAAGTCTCGGATTGCTTCTGTCAGGACGTTCCTCCATGTTGAAAAGCTCCGCTGAGCCCGGCACGAACATCGGCAGAATATATCTTCTCTCAGACTGCGGTGCCGTTCGTCCGTTGTGGTCATAGTGATAACCGTAATCGTATTCCAAAAGTCCGATGTAGCTCATCTCATCAAGAAGCTTTTGGAACTTCTCTTCCCCGTCCTTCGGGATGTTATTCATCTTACACATCTCGGCAAAGGTATACGGAGTTCTCTTCTTCATGGAAAGTCCGACATCAGCCATCTCTTCTGTTATGATCTCCGCAAGTCCCCAGTATTCCGGATCCTCAACCTTCACTCCGCCCAGCATATGTCCTGCTACATCGGTAATCTTCTTGCCAAGAGCAATAATCTTCTTGCTTGGTTCCTTATCCCCCTTGTGTCTTGGCTGCCATTTTGAATAATCTTCAAAATTCTCGTATTTTTCGTATGCCATCTTGTACCCTCTTTCGTTGATATAGTTTTTGCCTGTGCCAAAGCGACGTTCCGACACAGATGTTAATGGATTTATTATAACATATCCGGTAACATCTTGCCACAGGCAATAGGGGGAAACTATACAAATTAAAATATAATATTAAAGATTGCGGAATTGGTGATTAATTCTTACTGCGTGTCCCTAAATTTCATTTGTTTTTGTCTATGCGAAAAACGGATGTTGCTATGTTCTCCTTGAAGCGCACATCATGCTCGACCAACAGCATCGTAGGGCAAAAAGCCAGAATAAGTTTTTCAATCTGCATCCTAGTATACACATCAATGTAATTTAACGGTTCATCCCAAATATACAAATGCGCATGCGTAAGCAGACTTGATGCAATCAGCACCTTTTTCTTCTGTCCCTCAGAGTACTGCTCCATATTTTTCTCGAATAACCCTCTGTCAAAATCAAGCTGTCTGAGAAGCGATAACAGCAGTGTATAATCAAGCCTTCTCTCTTTTGCCAAATTCTTCAAGGTTCCCTTCAAAAATGAGGTATCCTGACTGATATAGGATATAATCAAGTTCCGAGGAACCTCCAAAATACCTGATGTCTCATAATCATGTGAACTCTCATCCATGCCTCTATTGCAATCTAAAATTGCTTTAATCAGACTTGTTTTTCCGCATCCGTTCCTGCCGTCGATTACAATTCTGTCGCCGTTTTTTATTTCGAATGTGACATTCTTTAGAACATCCGATGCAGAGTCACAGTATTTTAGAGAAAAATCCCTCGCCCAAATCAATCTGTCCTTATGATATCGAAGCGGCATAAGCTTCAAATCAACCGTTTCCTCGATATCTTTTAGCAGCCCCTCTTTTTCTTCTATCTCCAGTCCGATGCGTTTTTCGTATGCTTTCACACGCTTCTGCATTTTCTTCGTCTTTGCACCGATATATGCCCGCGTGTCTATGCATCTGTCGTGTTCTTTCACGGGATTAAATCCTATCTTGGTGCTTTCATTTTGTTTCGCCCATCTGTCTGCCCTGTCAGCGGCTGCCTCAAGCTTCTCAATTTCCCTTGCATGCTTTTCATTTTCCGCTTTGGCATTCTTATCTGCCTTTTCCTTGTTCGTCCACCAGCTCGAAAAATTTCCCGTCTGAACCTCTATCGAAGCCCTGTTTAAGACAAGCACATGGTCTATACAGGCATCCAGAAAATCCCTGTCGTGCGACACAAGGATGAAGCCCTTTTTCTTTTTCAGATATTCCTTCACTATCTGTCGGGCTTCATTGTCCAAATGGTTGGTGGGCTCATCAATCAACAAAAATTCGTTTTCACCCGAAAATAGTACTGCAAGCATTACTTTTGTCCGTTCGCCAAAGCTCAACGAGCCAAACGGTCTGTACAAAAGCTCCGCGTCAAGTCCAAGCAGCGGAAGCTCACACAGAACTCTCCACATTTCTACCTTCGGTTTCCAACCCTCCATCAGCTCATCCGCTGTCCTGTTGTTGTCTCCTTCCGAAACCTTATACGGAAAATAGTCAAATGTCACATTGGTGCTTATCGTTCCGCTATACTCGTATTTTCCAAGCAGCAGGTTCAAAAATGTTGTTTTCCCCTTTCCGTTTCTCCCTATAAATCCTAATTTCCAGTCCGTGTCAATCGAAAAGGATGTGTCCGTGAACACTTCATCAAAACTGCCCTCATAGGCAAAGGTCAAATGCTCCACACTTATCTGCGCCATACAAAAACCTCCCTTTACCCTGCAAAATCCGCACAAAAAAGGTCTATTCTGCGTATGCAAAATAGACCTGCAAAAAACTCTTTTTACAATCAACCCGATGCAAAAGAGAATACGACTTGCGATAATCTAATTTAAGCACACACAAAACAGCCTGCATTTGCAGGTTATTAAATCAATATGTGTCTCCCTTAAATCAAATTATCGAATAATCATTTTCTCACCTTACACAAGCTGTGCTCTTTCTTTTTATTTGTACCACATTTACGGTGGATATGTTTATTATACCTTAATTATTTTCCATCTGCAACGGAATTATGCTTTTGAAATGTACCTTCTATTTCTCACCGACCATTTCAAGGCAAGCATAGCAACTTGATTTTCCCAACAAGTAAGCTCTTCCAGTTCTCCTGTCATCGGCTCCGTACCATTCCGTGAAATAAACTCCGGTATCATATGCTGCTCTACACAGGTCGTTTTATCCTCCACAGCCCTTTTCATTTGTGGCATAATTCCAAAATATTCAATATTTACATTTCGGCAAAGAAATCCATGAGTTCATTATAGAAATCCCATTTTCTCTTAATGACAATTGTTTTTGTTTTTTCTCTCTTTTTAAAATCTTTGGTCAGGTTACTAAACTCATGATAATTAATTGTCACTTTGCTATCCCCATTTTTATTTTCCGAAATATTTCTAACAGATAAAATCTTCCAAATATCCTTATGTCCCGGTAGTTTTTCAATGTCATACTCATTCTTAATTCTGCTACTGTAAAATGCCAAATCAGCTTCACCCTTCCGTGATAACATTTCGTCTAATATAGGATGCCCTTTCCTTGAAAGAAATGAAGAAGATGCTTCTTCCTGATTTAAATACCTAAACCGATATAAATTTTCTCCGCATGAATCATAAATATACTTCCACTCATTCCATTCTCCCGGATTAAAAATAACGGTAGTATTTCTTTTTTCCTCCAGTGCTTTTTGTGCTTTATATTCTTCCAATTTTTTCTTCATTTCAGGGCTTGTATGTCGTGAATATAAAGGACTGACTGAAATTTTTTCTTCAGCATCACTAAAAGCGGCGGCATAGCTGGGGTGAATTTTAGCACAACGTTCCACAATATTGTCCTCCCCATCTATGATAACTCCTCTGTAATATTCACATTGATAATCCTCATGCCAGACTTTTTCAGCCTCAGGTCTGAAAACTCGATTGTTTGCATCCATTGTCAGGTCTCCCTTAAATTCCGATTTTTTGTTCTATTTGCTCCCCGAAAAATTGGGATTTATGGCTACTTAGAAAAATCAATCTCATATCGTGTTCCATGCGAAAGCAATAATCCATCTATTAAGTCAATACGCAAGATACAAGTGTTTACATCATCAAAGTTATTATGTCCATTATCAATCCATTCAGAAAATGCCTCTCGCATCTTATTTGCAATATCTTTGTTTTCTTCTTTTCCGAAATACCCTAAGTTAACACCTTTTCCATGTGCGGTAAACCAATCACCAGCAAGTGCCACAATAGGATTTACTTCAATCTGCTTCATTTTGTTTGATAATCCATATGTAAGCACATAAAATGCACCATCAACATAAAAAGCATTTACATTGCGGACATAAGGGGTTTCATCTACTGTTGTTGCCAACGCAATAATACTATCTTTTCCGAATCGTTCAATTAATATTTCTTCAGCATCTTTTGTTAATTTCTCCATAACCTACCTCCACAATTCCGAGTTGTTAAACTCTTTCTTATTCCCCACCTTCCTGCCCTTCGGACAAGAAGCATCCCTCGCTTTCAGAACGGTCAATTCTTCACATTCTCCACAAAATCAATGTTATGACTGACACCGTGTTGTTGTCCCATATTTTACTACAAATACCGCTGATATTCCACTTATATTTTTATTGATTATTTAAGGCGGACTGCCAATTCTTGGCAATCCGCCTGTATAACTACCACACCTCTAAACTGTCAAATCATGGTTTATAAAGAATTCCCTAACTATTGCACGCTCGCATTATACAAGTCCATAAAATAAGAATCTATATGTAACAGTTCCTCAAAAGTCCCTTGTCCGACAATCTTTCCTTCTCTAAAAAGAATAATTCTGTCAAAACCTGAAATGGAGCTTAGTCTATGTGCAACTGCAATGACCGTTTTGTCTTTCAATTTTTGCATAACTGATTTCATCACATTCTCTTCCGTCAAATTATCCATTGCGGATGTCGCCTCATCCAAAATAACAAGCTCAGAGTTTTCAAACCACAGGCGGGCTAATGCAAGTCTTTGTTTTTCTCCACCCGATAAGCAGGTACCTTTCTCACCGATTTCAGCATCAAGACCTTCCTCAAGATTTTCGACTAAATGTGATAACTGCACCTCATTCAATGCGTCCAGCATTTGCTCTTTCGGCACCTCTTTGTCGAATACCAGGTTTTCCTTTATCGTTCCGTCAAAAACAGGGGCATCCTGTGATATATAACTCACTCTGCCATACAGATTATTAAGACAAATTCCACTTAACTCCATGTCTCCCAAGCGGACTTCACCCTGATTATATTTCAGCAACCCTAATAATATCTTAATCAAGGTCGATTTCCCGGAACCGCTTTCTCCCACAAAAGCTATCTTTTCACCCTTTTTTATGGACAGGCTCAAATCATCAATTATTTTTCTTTCCTCATATCGAAACGACAAGTTTTTAATTGCGATTTCACCAACATCGGTATTTATTGCATTGCCGTTTTTTAACTGATTGTCATCCTTTAAATCCAGAAATTCTTCAAATCTCTTGTAGGACGCTTTATCCAATTTATATTGAACATAAAGTACATTAAAAACAGCAATGGGCGTATAAGCATTTTCAATCAGTGTAATCAGCGCAACTACAGAACCTACCGTAATGTTCTGTGTTTTCCATGCGTAAAAAAGAATACCAATATCCAGCATTGCCACAAGCAGCGCAAATATCGTAAAAAATGCCTCATGAATCATATTCATTTTTACTTTTGATGCAACAATATCTTCTTTGGCATCGCGGGTTTTCTTTATCTCGCTTGGAAACTGTCTGCTCATACGGAATACCAACATCTCCATAAAACCCCTGACCAGATAATGATTCAACAGCTCTTCACTGTCCAAAATCTTTTCTTTTATTTTGTACAAAAATTTCAGAAGGATGTTGGTTATTACAAAAATGAGCATATAGCCTGCAAACAACACATAGGTGACTTTTTTATCAATTTTCCAAATAAAGTATACACTGAAAACAATAGTAGGAATCAGATTTCGAATCAAACATAGCCAAAAATCGAATATCACATTTCTTCCTGCTAATGAACCGTTTTCAATCCTTTGAACAAGTTTTCCGGTGCCAATTTTCTGATACTCTGTGTAATCAACCGTACTTATTTTTCCAAGTGACAAAAGCTTAAAATCCAGATAAATACCTTGTTCCAATTTCTTTTCAGGATAATTATCCAAATAATTCATACAGTAGTTTACCAACAAAATAATCCCGTAGGTTACAACTCCCGTAAATGCAAGCGTTCCATATGCCAGTCCATCAATGACCTTTTGGAAATAGTCAGCCTTGTAATTAGCCATAAATGCATTAAATATACCTAGTCCTATGTAGACTAATACCCATATTCTGTTTTTCTTTAATACTTCCTTTATATAGCGCATAACTGTACTCCTTAATATATTGTATTTTAAGCAATAGGACAGTACAGCCAACGACTGTCAGCAAGTTTCTTTTAACCTCAGCACAATCTGCTAACAGTTTACATCAACTGTACTGAGTAGTTATCTCGGATAAGTTTCATATCATTCTCACCTCTTTCAAATAAAATGTTTCTATCATTTTACTACATAAAGTTTTAATTTACACTACGATAGTTTTCTCATACCCCATCTCGCTCAGCATCCCTGCAAGCTCATTCATATAGTCCGTGCCGGGTGTGAGCATGTGCGCATACTCCGCTCTTACTCCCATCGGTCTGTAAGAAATCAGCTTAAAATGAAACGAATCGGGCTTATATAAGTCAAGCATCAGCTCACCGATAGCCTTCACCGACTGTCTTCCGTCATAAAGTGAAGGACAGATTACACATCTTATCTCCTCGAGCTTGCCGATAGATGCCAAAAATCTTGCATTGGCAATCACGGTTTCATTGCCTGCGCCTGTGATTTTCCTGTGTGTGTCGCTATCAAATGCCTTTATGTCCAAAAGAACACCATCCGTCACGGCAAGCAGATCCTGCTTATCGGCAAAATCAATGGTGCCGTTGGTGTCTATCATGGTGCCTAAGCCAAGCTTTTTAATCTTGGTGAAAAGCTCGGTCAGAAAATCAGACTGCAGCATACACTCTCCGCCTGAAACAGTGATTCCTCTCACAAAAGGAATCTGTTTTTTGACCTGTTCAAGTACCTCGTCAGCAGACATCTCAGTCACGGTCGTAATCTTCGGATCTCCGTACTTATCTCTAGTCTCAGGGTTATGGCAGTACAGGCAGTTAATGTTGCATCCCTGCAAAAAGATTGCTGTTCTGTTCCCGGGTCCATCGACCGATGAGAAGGGAATAATTTTATTAACTCGTGCCTTCATTTGATTATCTTACCTTACGCTCTAATATTTTACCGTTTTTCTTTGCACCAGTGCCAAGCTGAGTAGTGTTCTGCAATACAGCAATGCCCTGCTCGTACTTTTCAATCTCAGACCTTTTTACGAGATACCCTGTGATTCTGATAACATCACTTTCCGATGAGTAGAATGAAAGGTATCTGATGCCCTTCTGCCATGAGCCCTTAATGATGTCAAGCACATACTCAGGATTTTTGTGCACTGTCAAATCCATCGGGAATATATCGCCCGTGCCCGAAACAAAATACTTATGGAAATGGCTGATTACATCAAGATGGTCTACAAGCTCCTCAGGCTCCTCGCCAATCGGGATACGAGTGCCCGGCGCAATGCCCTTGTCCTCCGCGATACCGACCTGCGCATGAAGAAGAAAGTGACAGCCCGTTCCCTCACAGTATTTGTTGAAATGATTATTATTAAAGTTGTTTATAATATCCATAATCTCAACGCCAAGCTGTGTGGCTGCATCCGAATTACCGAACCTGTCGTTTTTGCACTCTTTTGACATGAGAATATTGACCGCATCCGCAAGACCGACAAGCCCGAACATACCTGTGAATCTATCCCTATGGATAAGCCCTTCTTTTGCGAGAAAATTAGCTTCAAAGAAGCCCGACTGCTCCACCTCGAACGCGATGCGCTCGTCCATGTATTTTGCCATGACATCCATCACATACGGCAGCTTGTTCTTCTTAAAATCCTCAATTCCTTCCGAACGCTCCGCAATGTGCCCCAAAATCATACGGCAGAGTGTGTAAGCACCGCCTCCAAGCAGCAACCCGTTATAGCAGCTCGCAATGACATAATTCTCGCCAAGCTCATTTTTAAACATCTGATGATTGGCGAAGCTTGGCTTGGCTGTTTTCAGCGCACACCTAACACATGCAAGTGCAAATTCATCATCCGTAATCTCCGGGTCATATTTCATGGAAATGTTAGGAATCGCGTTCTCAAGTTCAGCCTGAACCTCCAAAATCAGATATCCCGCTCTGGTCGCCTTCGGTCCGATATCTGCATGGGAAAACGAATCAAGCACAGTACGGTCAATATTGGTAAAGAAAAGCTTGAGATGCTTCTTAACCGTCGCATCATCAATATCTGCAATGAACGGCTCCAAAAGATAATCAAGCTGTCCTAAATAAACCGGATAATTCGTAACACTAGGCACATGCTTATATATAATTAACAGGTCGTTAAGCGCCTCAAAAAAATCCGTCGGTGGCTCAAGCTGCAAAAATTCCGAGCCGTTCTTAAAGAACTTTTCATAATCAGGGATGATATATCTCGGGCGCATCGGCGCATGACCTTCAAAAAGGTCGCAGATACAGCGGTGTTCATCATCGCAGTTAAGCAGCTCGTCCAGCCCCTCCGGAACATCCAACACCTCAAGCAAGCCGTCCGCCGCATTGGCAAGATTCGTAAGCTTCTGTTCATGTGTAAGTGCCTTGTTGGTGATAACACCAAGAATATTTTCTCTGGTTTTTTCAACTCTTTCCATTGATATAGGTCTCATATTGCCTCCGATTGATTCTTAACATTTATAATCCTGGATTAATTATTCACTTTAATCTATCTCGCTCCATCCATGTAAGCATTATATGCCTGTTTTTCAATATAATCCATTCTTGTTAGTTTATACAATTCAAATTCCATTCTTGTTTTACATAATTTTCTGTCATAATACCTGTTCAATTTGATTATATTACCTTGTATTTTATAATCCGCATTGATATGAACTCCTTCACCCGGTCTTAACGGGTCAAAATACACAACATATCTTTTGTCGCATAACTCAGGCTTAGTCGTCCTGCCTTCTTTTAATATATTCTTAATTGGTAATTCGATATAATAATCATTCACTGCCATTACCTCCTCTATTGATTTTGTGACACATAGCCAAACCATGCTGCAACCTATTTATGGTACGGCTCCCCCGCTATAATCCTATACGCCCTATAAATCTGCTCTAGCAGAATAACCCTCATAAGCTGGTGCGGGAAGGTCATAGGCGAGAAGCTGAGCTTAAAATCCGCTCGTTTAAGCACCCTCTCATCAAGTCCGAGTGAGCCGCCTATCACGAACGCGATTGAGCTTTTTCCAGATATTCCAAGCTTGTCAATCTTGTCGGCAAGCTCCGTCGAGGATAGCTGCTTTCCCTCTATCGCGAGTGCGATGACATACATATCGTCCTTGATTGCCGACAGTATTCTGTCGCCCTCCTTCGCCTTAATCTGAAACTCCTGTGCGACCGAGGCGTTGTCGGGTGTCTTTTCGTCCGCCGCCTCAACTATCTCAAGCTTACAGTACTTAGATAATCTTTTTTCAAATTCCGCTATGGCATCACGGTAAAACTTTTCCTTTACCTTACCCACGGCAATTATAGTTATTTTCATTGAAATCTCTCCATATTTGTTTTGTTGATTATAAAAATCGCAATGCCATCTCGAAAATCAAAGATTTTCTCGATGTCCGTGCTTCGCACTAACAGACGACAAAGAGAAATAAGACCTTATGCAAGCATAGACTTATTTCTCTTTATCGTCTGGCATTGCTCTGCTTACGCTCATCTTAACATATATTTGCACATATTGACATAACTATATAGAAATTTTTTCGGTGATATGGTATTCTATTGTTAATAAAGAAAAGAATTTATGTAGGAGGAATATATAAAATTATGTGGTGTCCAAAATGTAAAAACGAATACCGCGAGGGAATCACCGTATGTGCCGATTGCGGATGCGAGCTTGTTGAGGATTTATCTGCTGTGAATGATTTATCCGAGGAAAATCAGAATATAGAAGCTGTTGAGTTCACGGATATTGAATATGAATCTGTTGATGGCTATGCAGACGTGAACAGACAGGTAAGTGCCAATGGTGACATTATAAGTGTCGACGACAACGAAGCTTCTGAGCAGGAATCAGCCAAGAGCGTCCCTGCCGCTTATGTTCCGAAGCGCACAAAATATGAAGATAATAAGTCAAGCGCACTTACCTTTCTGCTTATAGGCGGTGTCGGTCTGGTGCTGGTTATCCTTCATGTTGCCGGTGTCATCAATTTTAATCTGTCGGCATTTTCGAAGCTTCTCACCAATGTTGTTATGGGTGCGATGTTTATCATATTCCTTATCGTGGGAATTGTTTCAGCGAAGAACTGTTCACGCTACAAGAAGGAAGCGGCCGCTGAAGAATCATTCACCGAACAGATACGCTCTTCATTCCGTGAGCTTTACACAGCCGAAGGAATTGACAATGCATGCTGCCTTGACGAGCAGATGACCTCATATGATGTATGGAATCTGAGATACCATTACATACAGAATCAGCTTACAGATAAATATCCTGAGCTTGCTGAGGATTATCTTGAGTATATAACTGATAAATTATACAACGAGTTATACGAAGAACAGCCGGAATAGATCCGGCTGTTTTTGCTGCAATATCTTACTTTGAATAATTTCCCTGCATTTCTTACATCACACTGTTTTTGTACTTCATCAATTCGTCAATATATCTTCTTCCGAGCTTCGACAGATTGATGCCCTTTCGCGCGACATAGCCTATCGTCATCTTTTCATCTCTGTCGAGCGGTATCGCACTGTACTCGCTTCCGTTGAGTTCCTCACATATGATTCCTGAACATAGTGTATAAGCGTTCATTCCCACCATGAGGTTAAGCGCAGTAGCCCTGTCGTTAATCTTAATGATTCTCTTGTAATTGTATGTACTTAGCACTTCTTCTGACAGATAAAATGAATTGTTGAGTCCCTGCTCAAACGAGAGACATGGATAATCCTCAAGCTCCTCCATGGTAATCCTGTCATTCTGCGCGAGCGGATGTCCGTTCCACAGATACACACAGGTACTGCATGTAAAAAGCTCATGAAATTCCAATTCATTTCTTTCGAGCAGCTTGTCGAGTACCTTGCCGTTGAATTCATTGCGGTACAGAATACCTACCTCGCTCTTAAAGTTCTTGACATCCTCTATTACCTCCGCCGTCTTTGTCTCCCTCACGGCGAATTCATATTCATCAAGGCCGAACTGCTTGGCGACCTCAACAAATGCCTTTACAGCGAATGTATAATGCTGCATCGACACACAGAATTTTTTTCTGCTCTTTGTTCTGCTGATATACTTGTCATCAAGGAGCTGATATTGTTCTACAACCTGTCTGGCATAAGCCAAAAATTCCTCGCCTTCAACGGTCGTCTTAATTCCTCTGTTGGTTCTTATAAAAATCTCTATTCCGACTTCCTCTTCGAGAGCCATAACTGTCTCGGACAGGCTGGGCTGTGATAGATACAGCCTCTTTGCAGCCTCGTTCATGGAGCCGCAATCAGCAATCGTTATCACATATTTAAGCTGTAATAATGTCATATAATTGATTCTCCATATATTACACAAGATATGCCGCAAGAAGCTTGAGCGTCGCAAATGCTCCGTCCCTATGGCTTCTCTCATAGCCATGTGATGCATACACGCCGGCACCGATGAGTCCGTGTCTTACATCATGTCCTGATTTGAGTGTGACATCAACATCCGAGCCGTAATAAGGATAGATGTCAACTGCATAGTCAATGTCATTCTCTTTTGCTGCATTGACAAGTGCGGTAACGACATCATAATTGTAAGGTCCTGCGCTGTCCTTGGCACATATGGACACCTGTGTCTCCTTACACTGAAGTCCGCTTCCTACACAGCCCATATCTACCGATATTATCTCTTTTACGCCTGACGGAACCGTGGCTGCCGCGCCATGTCCGACCTCCTCGTATACGGTAACATGCTGATATATCTTTCTCTTAGGTGTAAGCTTCTTATCCTTGAGAAGCTTTGCAAAGCCAAGTAAAATTCCAACACTTAACTTGTCATCGAGAAAACGGCTCTTGATATAGCCTGACGGAGTTATAACCGTTCTCGGGTCAAAGCATACAATATCTCCAACATCAATTCCCAGCTTCTTCGTGTCATCCGCACTCTGCGTCATCTCATCAAGAAGCACCTCCATACAGTCAAATGCTCTTTTCTTATCATTGTATTCCTTATTGACATGTACGGAAGCATTCTCAAGCTGGAACACACCTGTATATATCTTTCCGCTTCTTGTAACCACTCTGACATTCTCAGCCTCAGTATTATTGGCGTTAAGTCCGCCGATAGGAACAATCCGCAGATTTCCGTTGGATTTTACCTCTGCAACCATTCCTCCGAGTGTATCTATATGTGTGTCAATCATAATGGCATTCTCTGTATCTTCACCGCCAAGGTCAACAAGCACACCACCCTTTACCGTCATTTCAGCCTTATATCCGAGCTTTTCGTACTCTTTGATAACGTACTCGGCTACATTTCGTGTGTAGCCTGAAGGACTGTCAATCGCCAATATTTTCTTTGTTTCTTCAAGTATATAATCTCCGTATTTTTCTGCAATTTTCATGGTTGTCTGCTCCTTATAACAATTATTAATGTTTCAAATCGAACTTTGCCAGATATTTCTCATAATCATCCATAGGCATAGGCTTCGAGTAGTAATATCCCTGAATGATATCACACTCTATCTCTCTTAAGAACTGTACCTGTTCAATGCGTTCAACGCCTTCACATACAACACGGATATCGAGTCCGTGTGCCATCTGTACAATCCTCTCAATAATATATCTGCTTCTTGTCAGGTTCTCGGTGCTCTCAAGGAATTCCTTGTCTATCTTCAACTCGTCAACCTGCATGTCCTTCAAAAGATTGAATGAAGAATATCCGCTTCCAAAATCATCAATAGAGAACTTGAAGCCCAATGATTTCATGCGGTTAATAAGGTCTATCATCGCATGCGAATCATTGATAAATGCACTCTCTGTTATCTCAAATACTATGAGGTTCATAGGAATGTTGTACTTATTAAGCATGTCCTGAAGCATGCTCAGATACATTCTGTCATTCACATGAAGTCTTGACTGATTGACATTGACAGGCAGCACAGGAAGCCCACTGTCCAGTCTTCTTCTGAGCATACGGCATACCTGTTCAAGTACATAGAAGTCCACCTCCGTAACGAAGCCGTTCTTTTCGAACAGCGGAATGAACTCACCCGGTGATACGAAGCCCTTCTCAGGAGAAATCCATCGCACAAGTGCCTCGCAGCCTACCGGAACCTCAGAATCTATATCAACTTTAGGCTGCATATATACAATAAACTCATTATTTTCAAGAGCCTTCTTCATGCTTGAAGTCATCTCCTGATTCTTGACAAATTCGTTGTTTAGAACATCATCATAGAGTATTATACGCTTTCTTGAATCAATCCTTGCCTTTTTCTCGGCAATAGCCGCCTTATCAACCATATCTCTGATGCTCTCGCCTGTATCATCCGAGAGGTATACACCGCAGGTGCTTTTAATATTGACGGTATCAGAAAATCCTGAAATATTAATCTCTATATCAGATATATATGTATCAAAATTATACTTTAAGGACTCATAATCAATATATGACATGAGAAAAGCGAATCTGTCCGCGGACATTCTCGCATATATTCCGTCCGGCTGCATCAGATCGTCAAGCATATGCGCCATAACCTTAAGCACGTTATCGCCCTGTTCTCTGCCGTAGAAGTCATTGATATACTTGAAGTTCTGAATATTGATATAACCTGCCGCATACTTTCCTTCCCTGCATCTGATCTTGTCGCCCTCTATATAGAACTTCGCCTGATTCATGCCTCCGGTTACCGAATCGGTATATGCGAGCTTCTCAAGCGTGTCCTCTTTTCTCTTTTTATTGATAATGCTCCACGTGATTATTGCCACCATAAGTATTACAATCACAAGACATATGTATAATCTGTATGTAACAATAAAACTGACAAATACATTAGTCCTCTCAACCGAAAAGAGGACGCCGTTAATCGTTCTGTTTTTGGACAGCTCAGGGGTTATCGCTCCGATAGCCTTATTTATTATTCCCGTAACGGTAGTCTTATTGCTGTCCATGTAGGCAAGAGATGAAAACATCATATTTTCATCTCTGTAAGTACCGCTGAGCATTGAATATGTTGCCTTATCAGAATAGATTTTCCATGAGTAAGCATTGACATATGCCGCGTCAACATCCCCGTTCTTGACAGCATCAAGACACGCTACAACACTGTTATAATTAACATATGTTATACCGTCTGAGTATGCCTGTCCGGAAACGGCAAACGATGATGTCATTCCGACCTTCCTGACCTTGGCATCCGAACTGAGCTTCACTTCATAAATCGGTACCTGAAGAAACCAGTTCGTTTCAACCAGCTTGTTTTTTTTAGCCCAATCCATATAGTAAGGAACAAGGGCTATCATATCTATTTTTCCATTAACAAGATCTTCCTTACACACCTCGGAATCCTTATACTCATAATATTCAAATTTAAAACCTGTAAAGACGGAGAAAAAATCAAAATATAATCTCGCGATTCCCCCGAAATCACCATTGTCATCCGTGTACTGTAAAGGATATGAATCCTTAAGATACCCGACCTTCACAACAGGATGTGCCTTAACATACTCACTTTCGGCTCTTGTAAGACTTGGGTAACCAGCCTTGCTCTGCCAATATAGTGAATTATACAGATTGTTGATATAGCTGTTATTTTCAGTCAAATGCATGGAAATGATGTTATCGAGCTCTTCAATATCCTGCTGCATACGAGCCTTTCCTGCAAGTCTGTAATCATGCGTCCCAATAACGGCAACATTCTTGACATCCGACTCAACATACACGAAGCTGCCCATAACAGCAGCATCCACCTCACCGCTTTCAACGGCAAGCAGCATATCGTCCTCATTATCGTAATACCGTGTCATGTATGAGAAGCCTTTTTCCTTGGAATATTTCTGAAGTTCATATTCTGCCTGGGAATTACTGCACATAGCTATAAGCATACCATCGAACTTATCATACTCCTCCAAATATACATCAGCGTCGCGTTTTACATACAGCACATCATATTCTGTCATCAAGCTTTCAGTGGTGCTGATGTCCCCGGTATACCTGTCCATATTCTCATCAGTGAGTACCAAATCGCACTTATCCATAAGAAGACTGTCAGCCAGCATTCCTCTATCAACAAAAACAATATTCATATCATAACCGCACTCGGCTCCAAGCTGATTCAGATAATCGACGGCATATCCTTCATAATTTCCGTTTTCATTAATATATGCAAACCCGTCCATGCTGTACATACCGACGGTAACCTTCTTAATATTCGGTCTTTCGCCATCCGCTGCCGATACTGTAACAGTGCTCATTATAGTCAATATTAAAATCAATAATACCGAAATATATCTGTTCTTCAAAGTATGCTTCCCACCCAATTAATAGTCTCGTAAATCCAACACAGCTACCTCCGGTCATACATCCGAAGGTAGCTCTGTCTTAAATATTATTTACCGCTAAGATATTCATCAATACCCTTAGCTGCAGCCTTGCCGGCACCCATGGCAAGAATAACGGTTGCAGCGCCTGTAACGGCATCGCCTCCTGCATATACAGCGGTCTTTGTCGTAAGACCATTCTCATCAGCTACAATGCAGCGATGCTTATTAATCTCAAGTCCGTCCGTTGTGGAAGAAATGAGTGGATTAGGTGATGTTCCGAGTGACATTATAACCGTATCAAGCTCAAGCTCAAATTCTGAGCCCGGTATCTCAACAGGTCTTCTTCTTCCTGAAGCATCCGGCTCGCCAAGCTCCATTCGAATACATCTCATGCCTCTTACATGTCCGTTGTCATCAACTAAAATCTCAACAGGGTTAGTAAGCAGGTCAAAGATAATACCCTCCTGCTTAGCATGATGTACCTCCTCAACTCTTGCAGGGAGCTCCTCTTCACTTCTTCTGTATACAATATGAACCTCTGCACCAAGTCTTAAGGCTGTACGGGCAGCGTCCATTGCAACATTTCCTCCGCCCACTACTGCAACCTTATGTCCTGCCGCAATAGGTGTATCATAATCATCAGAGAAAGCCTTCATAAGATTGCTTCTTGTAAGGTACTCATTTGCTGAGAATACACCGTTGGCATTCTCTCCCGGAATTCCCATGAACTTAGGAAGACCTGCACCTGAACCGATGAACACGGCATCAAAGCCTTCTTCACCAAGTAATTCATCAATTGTAACCGACTTGCCTACAACTACATTGGTCTCAATCTTAACGCCAAGCTTCTTTACATTCTCTATCTCAGCCTTTACAACAGTCTGCTTCGGAAGTCTGAATTCAGGAATACCGTACACAAGCACACCTCCGGCTTCATGAAGTGCCTCGAATATTGTCACATCATATCCAAGCTTTGCGAGATCACCTGCACATGTAAGTCCGGATGGGCCCGAACCTATTACCGCAACTCTCTTGCCGTTAGGTGCAGCAGGAGCTTCAGGCTCAACATTATTCTCTCTCGCCCAGTCAGCAACGAATCTCTCAAGCTTACCGATTGATACAGGCTCACCCTTGAAGCCTCTTATACACTTGCCCTCACACTGGCTTTCCTGAGGACATACTCTTCCGCATACAGCAGGAAGTGCTGAGGACTTACCGATAACCTTGTATGCTTCAGCAAAATTGCCTTCCTTAACTTCACTTATAAATTCAGGGATATGTATTGCCACAGGACATCCCTTCATGCACTGTGCGTTCTTACAGTTAAGGCATCTTGAAGCTTCCTCCTTAGCCTCCTGTTCATTATATCCCAAACATACTTCATCAAAATTCTTAGCACGGACAGCCGGCTCCTGCTCTCTGACAGGTACTTTCTTCAATACATCCATCCTAGTTACCTCCACACTGGCCGCATCCACCATGATGTGTAGCGCATTCCTTTAATCTGAGCATTGCTCTTCCCTCTTCGGTCTTGTACATCTGCTGTCTCTTCATAGCCTCATCAAAATTAACAAGATGTCCGTCGAACTCAGGTCCGTCAACGCATGCGAACTTAATCTCGCCGCCCACGCTCACACGACAAGCTCCGCACATTCCTGTTCCATCAACCATGATAGGATTGAGGCTCACGATTGTCTTGATTCCAAGCTCCTTAGTAAGAAGTGCAACGAACTTCATCATAATCATAGGGCCGATTGCAACACATACGTCGTAGCTCTTATGCTCATCATTAACCAGTGACTTGATAACCTCAGTAACCATTCCCTTTCTTCCGTAGCTTCCGTCATCAGTTGTCACATAAAGATTGCCGGCAACTGCCTTCATCTCATCCTCAAGTATAAGAAGATCCTTATTCTTGGCTCCGACGATAACATCTGCTTCAACTCCATGCTCCTTGAGCCACTTAACCTGTGGATATACAGGAGCTGTACCTACACCACCTGCAACAAAGAGAATCTTCTTATTCTTAAGCTCCTCAATATCTTCACTTACGAACTCAGAAGGCATTCCAAGAGGTCCGGTAAAATCTCTGAACGAATCGCCCTCTTTAAGGTGTGACATCTTCTCTGTTGAAGCTCCAACCACCTGGAATACAATAGTTATAATGCCTTCTTCGCGATTATAATCGCAGATTGTGAGAGGAATTCTCTCACCATGCTCATCCATCTTAACGATGACGAACTGCCCCGGACAGCATCTCTTAGCTACGCGCGGAGCCTTAACATCCATAAGGAATATCTTGTCGGCAAGCTGTCTTGCCTTAGTTATAGCATACATAACATACCTCCTAATTCTTCATTCTTATATTTTAATATATTAAAGCTTAAAAGACAACTAATTATTGAATATTAATAAAAATATTTATAATTTTCAAATTATACAGTATTTTCCATATGAAAGTTTACACACAAAAGCACCCGGGATTATCCCGGGTGCTCCATGCGCAGCTTTAATTCAGCTTATCATTATCCTTTATTATAATCAATACGCAACCTCATCAAGCGTATATACCCCATTATTTTCATACACGGTATATACATATGAATCATTGCTGTCAACTCCCATCTGATAGTTCGCCTTCATGTCGCCCTGCTCCGTGGATACAATTATATCGAATACCCATACGGAACGTCCTGAGATAGTCTTCTTCTCATCAAGGACAAGACTTACCGGCTCGCCGTCGGATGAACGATGCTCTGAATTAACCATGTTCTTGTACTCCATGGCCTGCCACAATATTTCAACTGCTCTCTCCTGCGATACCTTATCAGTGAGAGTAAGAACATAATTACGCTTAACCACCTCGCTCTTAAGTCCGTTCTTGTCGTATGTCACAACGGACAATACATTATTGCCGCTTGGCATCTCAAACGGTCCGTTGTATTCAGTAGATTTATCGGTAGGAGTGGTATTGTCAAGTGTATAGTACGCCTTGCCTCCCGCCGGTATATTACCTATAACGATGAGCTGTTCTGTCTCATAGCTTCCGCTTCTAGGGCTTATAGTAGGTGCATCAGGCTGCTTGTATTCCACTTCATAATCTGCCGTCACAGCTTCACTTGCTATATTGTACTCATTCACGGCAATGCACTTGATTGTCGTCTTGCCATCACTTATCTCAATCTTATTTGTATAAGGTGTGCTTTCCGTCGTAGGTTCGCTTCCGTCCGTCGTGTAGTATATCTTAAAATCATAGTCAGATGTGATTCCAACCTCGATATTAGAATTATACTTACCGCCCTCAAGGCTTAACTTCGGTGCCTCAACATAATACTTCTGAACAGCTGTCGATGCTGATGTATCCTTATATTTATTGTACAGCTCTACCAAAGCATCCGTAACTCCTGCTTTTTCATAATAATTTTCAAGATATACGATTGCTTCCAAATTGTACTCATCAACTCCGAGAATATTATACAGCATGCTTACAGCCTTCTCTGTATTCTCAGTCGCAACGTAGCAGTCATACAGGCTGAATCGTAAATTAACCTTGCCATCGGATTCAGAGAAAGTAAGTGCTTTCTCCAAATACGGGATTGCCTCGGAATATTTACCGTTCTGAACGTACTCTATACCTGTATTATTGTAATAAGCAAAATTGTTCTGTGCCTTTTTAAGCACCATATTAATAGTGAAAAATGCAAGAGCAACTATAATTATCACTGCCACGATAACAGAAATGACTATCACCGCTATCTTACCGCCATTACTCTTCTTTTTCTTTCTCGGTGCTACTCTCTCCTGCTCATCAGCATATCTTCTCCCCGAAGCTGTATTCTGCTGTCTTGACTGGGTGTTCTGTCGGCTCTGAGAGGTCTGTCTGTTCTGTGAAGTCTGCCTTGACTGGGTATCAGACCTCTTCACAGGCTGTGCCGATGAAGCTGATGTATTTCTTCTCTGGGATGAGTTCTGACTTGCTGCGCTTCTCTGAGATACTCCCAGCACATCTCTGCCCGCCGAGCTTTGCTGCTTCCTTGTACCGCCGTTCTTGTCGAGAGTTCCCTGTATTTCCTTTAAGTATACCTGCGCATCAACGGTCTCGTTCTCAACAATCTGCGCAATAGACTTGGCGAGCTGCTCTTCAAGTTCAGCATCCTCTGTATTCTGACGAGAAACCGGTCTTTTACATACATCACATACCTTCTGCCCGGCACTCAGCTTATGTCCGCAATTCTCACAACGAATCATCTTAATTCCTCCATACGCTTGTATCTATAAGCATTCTATCTTTTCTTGTCTCTAAGCTTTGTTAAATATAGCATAATTCATTTTAAAATTCAACACTTCCATAAAAATGTAATATTTTTGTCATAGTTGAGGCATAGTTCATTTTCTTTTTATAATTTCTTCCCTTTTATTTTACTTGTTATACACAAAATGGTCACAACATATCTATATACTAGAATTCGGATAGCAAAGTTAATGCTTTCTATCTCCCCCCTCATATTTAAAAAGCTCGAAGCCCCGGACTAATCCCCCGGGGCTTCAAGCTTTCTTATGATATATAATAATTCTTCGACAAATACAAAACAGGTGTGCCAAAAAGCACACCTGTTTTAAGATCTTCTTATGTGTAAAATACATTATTCCGGATTAGTCTTATTGATGAACTTATCAGGGTCTATCGATCGAACAGTCACATTACATGTAACCGTCTTTCCATCAACAGTCGCCGTGATTGTACATTCACCAGGCATACGGGCTGTCACAATACCTCTCTGTGTGACAGTTGCAATTCTAGGATTACTGCTTCTCCATGACACAGCCGCACTCGAAGGAGCACCATCCACATACAGATTGAATGTATCATATTGTTCAAGTACCGTCGAGGACTTGCTTATAGCCATCGAATATACCGTACACGTATCCTGTACCGTTCCATAAGTGGTATAAGCCGTAACCTGACACGAACCAGGTCCTACCGTTGTAATCTGTCCGTTACTGTCAACAACTACTACGGAGGTATCCGAAGATACCCAATGTACCGTCTCTGTTGAATTCGTCGGATATAATCTTGCAGTAAGAGTTCTCATCTTTCCCGTGAGCATAAGTATCTCATGTGAATTAATCGTTACGGAAGAAGCACTCACAATCTGTTTAACTATGATTGTACACTCGGCAACAACATTATTGCCGTCTGTTGACGTAGCATATACCTTGCATCGACCGACACCGACAGCCTCAACATCTCCGTCGTCATATACCTTCGCAACCGATGTATCAGATGAAGTCCAGTTGAGCTTCTTAACTGAAGCATCTGCTGGTTCAACGGTAGCTACAAGGTGGAATACGTCACCGACATAGAGTGTAATCTTAGATTCCGACAACTTGATGTTCGTTACAGGCTTAACAACCTGAACGATACACGAAGCACTCACACCGCTTCCGTCGGCAGCCGTTGCAGTCACAATAGCCGTTCCGTATCCGACTCCCGTGATAACACCATACTGGTTGACCGTAAGGATTGATTCATTGCTCGAGCTCCATATAAGTGCCTTGTTGGTAGCACTCTCAGGTCCGACTGTCGTGGTGATTGTATATGATGCGCCATAATTCAAATACCTGCTTGTATCTGATAATGTAATTGTATCAACATATTCCTTAACTGCAATAACACACTTCTGAGTAAAGCTTCCTTCTTCCGTGGTTACGACAATCTCACAGGTACCACCCTTAACTGCCGTTATAACACCCTTCTCATCAACTGTTGCAATATCCGAATCACTTGACCAGAAGGTTACATTCTTGTTCGAAGCAGTTGCCGGCTCGACATTAGGAACAAGCACGAAACGTGTTCCCTTAACCATGTTCTGATAATATGTATTAAGTGTAAGGCCTGTGAGTGGTTCAAGTACAACAACCGTACATGAAGCTTCAACCTTCGAAGCCGGGTTGGTTGCAGTAATTATACACTGTCCCACACCTACTGTGATAACCTTTCCGTCAGATGATACAGTAGCAACCTTAGAATCACTGGTTGACCATACTATGGTCTTATCGTCAGCCGTATCAGGTGTACATGTAGCATTAAGATAGAACTCTGTTCCCTTTCTCACAGTTATCTCTGAATTGCTCAAAGTAATTCCGGTAACAGGCTGAAGAACCCGTACATTACAATAAGCTATGAAACCGCCGTCATTGGTCTCCGCGAAGATTGTCGCACTTCCGCTAGACTTAGCTGTAAGGAGATTCTCATAAGCTGTGGTGTTCTCAACCTCAACAACAGCCGGATTAGAGGATGTCCACTTCATTGTCTTATCGTAAGCATTGGCCGGATTAACCGTAGCCGTAAGTCTGTATGTATCACCTACATTAAATGTAAGATTAGTCTTATCAAGTATAATTCCGTATACATCCTGTGCAACCTCGAAGTGACAGTATGCAGTGACACTAGGGTCTACCGCAGACGTAGCACATATCTCCGTTGAACCAGGTGCAACAAGTGTTACAAGACCTGTATTAGGGTCTACCGTAACGACATTGGTATTAAGTGATGTCCATATAATAGACTGCTCACAGCCGTCCGTCGCTGAATGAACATAACCTGTAAGCTGGTACTGCTTCTGTGACATAGCCACAACTACGCTTGTATCAGAGAGCTCGATTGATGTAGGGCGCTCTGTTATGAAAATATCAAGGTTTACAATCTGGCTGTTATCCTTAGAATATACGGTAAGTGTTGTATTACCAAGTCCGGCAGCCGTAACATCACAAGACTGATGCACACCCGTTGTTATAACAGGGTTAAGTGATATGAGCGACTGTGCCTGAGCTGAACCTGAAGCTGTCCATATGAGCTCTGTATTGTCAGGTACATTGTTATCGCTGTACTGTAAGTCCGCATAGATTGTCAAGGTCTGTCCAAGGTACATTGTGAGGTATGCCTTGCCATTCTGCGGCTCACTGAGCGTAATTCCGTCAACCGGAATTGTTACGTTCACAATCATGCTTGCAACCTTAACAACACCTCCGACTGTCTGATATGCGTAAATAACCGTCTTACCCTTGCTGACACCTGTGATTGTAACATCCAGTGCTGATTCAAATGATGAGTCATCCCACTCTACCGTAGCAATGCTCTCATCGGCACTCTTCCATGTTACATTGGATACCTTGTCCGTATCCGTACTTGTAGGTATGGCGGATACCTGTGTCTTAAAGCCTACATTAACACTTGTCTCAGACTTGGAAATCATGAGCTTATCAATAACCCTGATTACAACTATCTGTTCCTGCTTGACACCGGTTGTCACACCATTGACAACTTCCTCGATAACAACCTTAATCTTGGCTGTACCTTCCTTAACAGCCTCATAAAGACCTGTGCTTATCTGCTGAACAGCACCCTCATTGTTATATTCATAAGAATAAGTAACGTTGCTGTCAAAGGCTGTTGTATAAAGAGGAATATTATCTCCTATACTTACCAAAATCTCCTTGTCGAACTTCATTGCGAAAGGAACCTTAACATCAATCTTACATGCATACTCTGTCTTGAGGCTTCCGTCTGTATTATAGCTCTCATTCATAGGCTTACAGCTTGCATATACGCTTGTTGTACCTGCATACTTACCGGTAATAACACCCGACTCAGATACATCAACTACATCAACGAGCGTAA
>CAKRIL010000003.1 GCA_934343915.1 uncultured Lachnospiraceae bacterium
GGGATTCGAACCCATGCGCCCGTGAAGACAAACGGTTTTCAAGACCGCCCCGTTATGACCGCTTCGGTACCTCTCCAGTTATACGCTTTGTTCAGCGCGAGATTTATATTATCATTATTCCTATATATTGTCAACACCTTTTTTTAAATTTTTGCAAAATTTGCAAAATTATGTTGAATTATGCGCTCTGCCGCATCCATATCCTCAGGCGTTGTTATCTTTATATTAGTATAAGAACCCCGGCACAGCTTTACACGCGCACGCATGAACTGTTCCGCCACCATGGCATCATCCGTTATCCGTGTAATATCCTTCCCTTTTCTCTTGGCATCCGCCATAGCCTTATACGCATTCAATATCAATTCATAGCCAAAGCATTGTGGTGTCTGTACTGCCATGAGACTTGAACGTGCAGGAGTGTCCACACAGAAGCCTTCACCATCAACTATCTTTATTGTATCTTTGACGGGTACAGCCGGAACACATGCGCCGTATTCTTCAACATTAACACGGCACTCATCAAGAAGCTCCGCATCAATGCACGGGCGCGCTCCGTCATGTATATAGATATAGCTGTGTTCATCAGCCATTCCGAGTCTTTCTGTCTCAATAAGTCCGTTAAGGACGGAATCGTAGCGTTCGGCACCTCCGCGTATTATTGAACATACCTTGGTAAGCTTGTACTTTTCCACGATATTTTCCCTGCAGTATTGTTCATCGCCTTCACCGCACACAAGAATAACGGCATCCATGAAGCTCTTCTCCATACATTCCAATGAATAAGCAAGCACAGGTCTGTCCATAAGCATAAGATACTGCTTCGGAACCGCACTGTTCATTCTGCTTCCGTGTCCTCCTGCAAGCACAATGGCTATATGTCCGCACTTCTTCATTATACAATCCTGCCTCTCAGGCTCTTCTCACCGAGCTTAAGGTTCGGAACGGCATTCAAATCCCATCCCGCGCGTGAACCTGCCATGTATTCGTAATATCCCGCTGAGCCTATCATTGCAGCATTATCCGTGCAGAATATAGGTGACGGATGGTAGAAGCTGATATTATTCTTCCGGCACTCTTCCTCTAACGCTGTTCTCAAAGCACTGTTGGCTGCCACTCCTCCTGCCACGGCAAGTTTCCTGCAATCGTATTCCTTAGCTGCCATAACTGCACGTGAAACCAGTGCATCAACCACGGCATTCTGAAATGATGCCACAAGGTCTGCACGATTAATATCTTCATTTTTCATCTCACAGTGATTTATATAATTGAGTACTGCCGACTTTATTCCGCTGAAGCTGAAATCATATGGTGAACCGTCCACCTTAGCTCTCGGAAATACTATTGCGTCCTTATTTCCTTCCTTGGCCAGCTTGTCAATCTTAGGTCCGCCCGGATATCCAAGTCCTACCGCACGCGCCACCTTATCAAACGCTTCCCCTGCCGCGTCATCTCTTGTTCTTCCGATAATCTTATATACACCGTAATCCTCTACAAGCACAATATTAGTATGACCTCCGGATACCACAAGACAGGTAAACGGCGGCTCCAACTCAGGATTTTCTATATAATTGGCGCTGATATGCCCTTCAATATGATGTACTCCGATAAGAGGCTTGTCCGCTGCAAAAGCAAGTGACTTGGCAAACGCCACTCCGACAAGCAGCGCACCTACAAGCCCCGGTCCGTATGTAACGGCAACAGCCGTAATATCATCAAGTGTCACGCCGGCTTCCTTGAGTGCCTGTTCAGTAACCTGATTAACCTGCTCCATATGCTTTCTCGACGCAATCTCAGGGACAACTCCGCCGTATAATGTATGTAAATCTATCTGAGATGATATGATATTGGACAGCACAACGCGTCCGTTCTTCACGACCGCTGCCGCCGTCTCATCACATGAGCTTTCAAGTGCAAGTATCAAAACATCTTTTTTTTCTATCTCTTCCATACTAGTCTCCATTCACATTAGTCTCCTGTATAACATCCCAGTACAGGATTTTCCACCTGCCTTCATTGCTCTGCCTGAGCGTATACTGTTCATAGACCTTATTTCTGCCGCCTCCGTCCTCCACAGTGTAATATATAACCTTCACCCTCGCATACTGTATTCCGTTATCGGTGACATACTCTATGTCGGATGCGCGCTGTACGGTGTACTCAACTATCGTCTTTTTGTTCGCCTTATAAGATTCAATCTCCTCCTTGAGGCGTTCCATATATCCGTCATAGTCATTATATGACAGAAGCTCACTGTCAAACATGGCTCTCGCATGCTGTGCAAGTCCGTTAAGCTGGTCATCCGTATACTTTCCGTCATAATACGCTTTGACAATCCTGCTGTAATACGTCACAACATCATGAGGATTGGACGGATAGTTCAAGTCCATGTCCTTGGCAAGTATCTGCCCGACCTCAGAATTGTCAACCCCTGCATCCTCATTTACAGATGTCTTTGCCGTAAGTCGAATGTAGCATGCCAAAATAACGCTTGCAAAAAGTGTCACAACAAGAATCGGCTTTAGAATTTTAGTCTTATCCTTCATAATCATCCCTCTTCAAAATTAAGCGTAACATGCTTTCCGTCGCGCGAGGCAACCGCAGCCGGAAAAATCTCCTGTACCTTGTTCATGAATTCCTCAGGATGCGCCATCGACGGGCTGTAATGTGTAAGCCACATCTCCTTCACATTCGCCGCTGCCGCAATCGACGCTGCCTCATACATCGTCATATGCTTGTACTCTCTCGCCTTCGCAAGCTTGTCAGGTTCTCCGTACATTCCCTCACATATAAATAAGTCCGAGTCCTTCGCATAAGCCGTAATGGTATCCGTCGGTCTGCTGTCAGTGCAGTATGTGACCTTTATTCCCTTTCTCGGTGCTCCCATAACCATATCCGGAGTATACTTTGCTCCTTCAACTTCTATTATATTACCTTTTTGCAGTAAATTCCACATATTGATTGGAATATTAAGCTCCCTTGCCTTCTGTGCATCGAACTTTCCTGCGCGCTCTATATTTATTGTGTAGCCATAGCAGAGGATGCCATGATTAACCTTATATGCATTAATCACATAGCCGTTAATTCTTATCTCTTCCTCCGGCTGAGTAAGCTCCCTGAACTGAATCTCGAACGGCAGCTCAGGCGCAATCACTCTAAGCGAATTGACAATCCTTTCAACGCCCTTTGGTCCTATAATCACAACAGGCTCCGTTCTTTCCGCATTGCCCATGCTTAAAAGCAGACCCGGAAGTCCGCTTATATGGTCCGCATGAAAATGCGTAAAACAGATTATATCGATGGGCTTGGAGCTTATTCCTGCTTTTTTCATTGCAATCTGCGTTCCTTCCCCGCAGTCTATAAGCATACAGCTTCCGTTATACCTCAAGGCAAGCGAAGTAAGCCATCTGCCCGGAAGCGGCATCATCCCTCCTGTCCCAAGTAGACATATATCAAGCATCAAAAGCCTCCTAATCTATGTCAGATTCTATATGAGCTCCGTTTTATGTGTTACGCTTACCGGATATGCAAACCCGGAAATAAGAGTGTCGTAGCACTCCTCGCACAGGTCGAACCCATGCTCTTCCCCGTCCTTCTCCGAAAAGTAATCCCACTCAACAGCTATATGCGTCACACCTTCTCTGACAATTCCATTATTAACTACCAGCTTCTTTCCACAGCGGTTGCATACAACACCTGTAAGAACATTTCCCTTGTACTTTCTCATGAATACCACATCTTCCTTCCCTGCTGCCACAATAGGCATACATCTATGATAATATGCCGACGCGGAATAAATCCGTTCTGAATCCGGCATCATCATTATAAAGAATCAATTATTCATCTTTCCAGTGGAAATCAGTTGTAAAACTGGCATATTTTATAAAACTTTTGTCATCAACACGGCATTTTCCGTTGGTTTCTGGTAAAAGTTCTTTCTTATTCCATCAATTTCAAAACCGAATTTCTCGTACAGCCGTCCTGCTGCCGCATTGCTCTCTCTGACCTCAAGGTGCAGATATTTTACATTCCTTCTTCTGCACAAAAGTTCAAGTCCTTCCAAAAGCTTATATGCGATTCCGCAGTGCCTCATTGAAGGCTCTACCGCAATATTGGTTATCTCTGCTTCGTCAAGGACAACCTGCATTCCCGCATAGCCCGCAGTGACACCGTCTGAGGCATTGACCGCGACTATATACTCATAATTCGGTGATTCGACAGCATCCTCAAATGCACCGGCACTCCACGGCATTGAAAAGCACTGTGCTTCAAGTACCGCGACCTGTGCCACATGCTCCCGTCTCATAGGCTCAATAATGATATCAGCCATTGGAGTTCCTCTTTTCATTAAGCTCTCTCTCAGCCTGTGACAGTCTGAGATAATCCGGAAGATGCTCCGATGCAGGTTCCGTCCATCCCTTCTTATAATACAGCTGTCCGAGCACAGCCACTGATGCTGCCCTCTGCCTGTTCATTGATGCAGGTGCGAACTCGTAACCTGCTCCTCCGAAATGTTCATCAATGCTCTCCCTGAACACCGGGATTCCATCTCCGATGAACATAATCTTATCATTATGAAAATTAAGCTCATCAAGCTTCTGCATCAGCTCATCAAATGTAATCGCACTGTTCTCCATAAGTATATTCTGTCTGCCATTCTCAAATTTGTATATGCCAGCATACACCTGCGAACGTCTTGCATCCATAATCGGACAGACAATGCCTGCATAGCCATATGCATTATAAGCCATGGCATCCAGTGTAGGTACATGTATGAGCGGAATATCAAGTGCCATTCCAAGCCCCTTTGCTGTAGCCGAGCCTATTCTGAGTCCAGTATACGAGCCCGGTCCTCCTGATACAGCTATCGCATCGAGTGTCTTTTTATCGGTCTGTGTCATTCTTAATATTTCATCAATCATAGGAAGCAATGTCTGGGAATGTGTCACCTTATAGTCAACGGTATACTCAGCAACGAGTATATCATCCTCAACTATTGCTGCCGATGCTACAAGTGATGAGCTCTCAATAGCAAGAATTTTCATCTTTTTCCCTCCTTAATGCTTATGACCCGATAGTCAAAGCCCTTTTGCGTGTCCTTTTTTATCTCGATATATATACAATTCTTCGGAAGCAGTTCTTCAATCATAAGCCCCCACTCCACAATGCATACTCCGTCGCCGTAGAAATACTCCTCATAGCCTATCTCATCCATCTCGCTTACATCGCCTATGCGGTATACGTCAAAATGGTAGAAGGGCATCCTGCCGTCATGGTATTCCTTGACAATAGTAAATGTCGGGCTGTCAACATAGTCCTGCACGCCAAGTCCGTGTGCAAAGCCCTGCGTGAACACGGTCTTGCCCGTTCCCAAGTCACCCGTAAGGCAGATAACCTGTCCCGGAACCGCAGCCTGTGCCATCTGCTCTCCGAATCTGTATGTATCTTCGTATGAAAATGTCTCAATTATTCTATCGTCCACTGTTATCCCTCACTATCTGAGTCTTCCCGGAAGATGTGCCGTTACAAGCTTTTTGAAATCATCATACTGCTCACCGATAGCAGACTTCGGAAGTATTATGCCGTTATTTATCATAATATAGATAACAACCAGCTTTCCGTAATCAGCAGCCTTATAGCACTCCTCCCATTTTTTTGAGGTTACGCTGTCTCCCTGGCTCACGGTTATTCCCTTATCGTCGAATTCATATCTGAGTTCATTCTGATATACGGGATTCTTCTTAATCTGGCGGCCGGCATTTTTCCAAAGAAGAATCGGCTGCATTATAGTGTACAGCGAGCCGAGCAGAATGAGTAAAAGTGTGCTCTGAGCTCCCATCTGCTCATAGGTAAATCCCGCTATAACGAAGCAGGCAATACCAAAAATGAATAGGATTATGCCCATAGGCTTGCGGTATGTGTTATTGATAAGAAATGAAAACATCTCTTTTCTTGTTATTTTTACATTAAATTCTACCTTCATGCAATTACCTCTCATATATTACAGTATCATCGTAAGCTGTATTCTCTTCTTCGCCTCATCAACACTCATGACCTTAACCTCTACTATGTCACCAACGCTTACAGCTTCAAGCGGATGCTTTATGAACTTTTTGTTGGTTATCTGAGATATATGCACAAGTCCGTCCTGATGTACGCCTATATCCACAAATACTCCGAAGTCAATTACATTTCTTACTGTTCCCTTAAGAACCATTCCCGGTGTCAGATCCTTCATCTCCATAACATCAGTTCTGAGAATCGGCTTAGGCATCTCATCTCTAGGGTCACGTCCCGGCTTCTCGAGTTCCTTTATAATATCGTTGAGCGTAAGCTTTCCGATTCCGAGCTCCGATGCCATCGCATCAACATTCTTAACCTTACCGGAGAGCCCCTTAAGACCGCCGCTTGTTATCGAATTCACATCATAGCCAAGCTTCTTAAGAAGCTCGCCTGCTACCGCATAGCTCTCAGGGTGAACGCTCGTAGCATCAAGCGGATTGCTGCCGCCTGTGATTCTCATGAATCCGGCGCACTGCTCATATGCCTTCGGTCCGAGCTTAGCCACCTTAAGAAGCTGCTTTCTGTCCGTAAATCTTCCGTTCTCTTCTCTGTAGACAACAATATTCTTGGCAATAACCTTGGAAATTCCCGATATATACTCCAAAAGTGATGCTGAAGCCGTGTTAAGGTCAACTCCGACCTTATTAACACTGTCCTCAACAACTCCCTCAAGTGCCTCCCCGAGCTTCTTTTGGTTCATATCATGCTGGTACTGTCCTACTCCGATAGACTTCGGATCTATCTTCACAAGCTCAGCAAGCGGATCCTGAAGTCTTCTCGCAATCGAGGCCGCACTTCTCTGTCCCACGTCGAAGTTCGGGAACTCCTCCGTCGCAAGCTTACTTGCCGAATATACTGACGCTCCTGCTTCATTAACAATTATATACTGTACAGGTGTATCAAGCTCCTTTAACAGATCCACAATAACCTGCTCCGATTCTCTTGATGCGGTTCCATTGCCGACGGATATGAGCGTTACATTGTATTTCTTTATGAGCTTTTTGAGAACTGCCTTCGCCTCCGCCACCTTATTCTGCGGAGCTGTCGGATAGATTACCGTGGTGTCAAGTACCTTTCCTGTTGCATCGACAACCGCAAGCTTACAACCGGTTCTGAATGCAGGATCCCAGCCGAGCACAACATGTCCTGCGATAGGCGGCTGCAAAAGGAGCTGTTCGAGATTCTTTCCGAACACCTTGATTGCACCGTCCTCAGCTGTCTCTGTGAGTGTATTTCTGATTTCACGCTCTATCGACGGTGCAATAAGTCTCTCATAGCTGTCCTTAACCGTATCCTTGAGTACCTGCGCTGTATATTCATTGTCACGGGTAATTATCTGCTTTTCAAGATAACCGAGTATCTTGTCCTCAGGTGCTTCTATCTTGACCGTGAGAAGCTTCTCATTCTCGCCTCTGTTCACAGCAAGCACTCTGTGTCCTGCCATCTTGGCGACAGGTTCACTGAAATTATAGTACATCTCATACACACTCTTGGTCTCTGCATCCTTCGCGGTCGACAAAAGTACACCTTCCTTGAAGGTAAGCTCTCTTATTCTTGTTCTGTAATCCGCATTGTCAGATATCGACTCGGCGATAATGTCCATCGCTCCGCTAAGAGCATCCTCTGCGCTCTTAACCTCCTTCTCCTCCGACACATACTCCTGTGCCGTCTTAAGAAGCGGCTCCTTCGTCATCTGAAGAAGGATAATATTGGCAAGAGGTTCTAAGCCCTTCTCCTTCGCGATTGTCGCCCTGGTTCTGCGCTTAGGTCTGTATGGGCGGTATAAATCTTCAACCGCAACCATGGTCTCCGCCTTCTCAATCTGTGCCTTTAACTCCTCGGTCAGCAAGCCCTGCTCTTCTATGCTCGCAAGCACCTGTGCCTTTTTATCCTCGAGATTTCTTAAATACTTGAGTCTCTCGTCAAGGTTACGAAGCTGCTCGTCATTGAGTGCTCCGGTCGCCTCTTTTCTGTATCGTGAAATAAATGGAATTGTACATCCCTCGTCAATAAGCTTGACTGCCGCCTCCACCTGTCCGTTCCTGACATTAAGTTCGGAGGCTATCGCCTTAATAATATCCATCTTTTTTGTTCCTTCCGTAAGCGTTCTTTTCATAATCCTTACTGCTAATTATAATTCATTTTTTTGCGAATGTCTACTTTGCAATAATAAAGGTTCCAAATTAAGCAAAACAAAATTGCCCCCACATATATCTTTATCAGATTATGTAAGGGCAATATTTTATTGCATATTAATTATCAGATTATTATGCCTCATAGAATGCCTTGTAGATTGCTTTAAATGCTCTCTCGAAGTCCTCCTCCTTAACACCTACGATGATGTTAAGCTCGGATGAACCCTGGTCAATCATCTTGACATTCACGTTGGCATCCGCAAGTGCCGTGAACAGCTTGCCGGCAGTACCATGGCTCGACTTCATTCCACGTCCTACAACTGCGATAAGCGCAAGTCCGGACTCTATCTCTATCGCATCAGGGTGTACATTTCTGTGAAGTCCTGCAAGAACCTCCTGCTCCTTCTCAACAAACTCATCCTGATGTATAACTATCGACATTGTATCAATTCCCGATGGTGTATGCTCGAACGAAAGTCCCTGCTTCTCAAATACCTCGAGCACCTTGCGTCCGAAGCCTATCTCGGAATTCATCATATCCTTCTCAATACTTACAACAGTGAAGCCCTTCTTGCCTGCGATACCTGTAATAACATATTCCGGCTTGCGGGATGTGCTCTCCACAATCATCGTACCCGGATCCTCAGGCTTGTTGGTATTACGGATATTAATCGGAATTCCCTCCTTGCGGACAGGGAATATTGACTCGTCATGAAGAACCGTCGCGCCCATGTATGAGAGCTCTCGAAGCTCCTTATATGTAATCGTTACAATAGGCTTAGGGTTGTCTATAATTCTAGGGTCAGCAACAAGGAAGCCTGATACGTCAGTCCAGTTCTCGTACAAGTCAGCCTTCACTGCTCTTGCTACGATGGAACCTGTTATGTCGGAACCTCCGCGTGAAAATGTCTTGATTGTATCGTTAGGACGGATTCCGTAAAATCCCGGAACAACCGCTCTGTCAACCGTAAGAAGTCTCTCCGAGAGAACCTTATTGGTCTTCTTGGAATCAAGGTTGCCGTTAGTGTCAAAAAAGATTACTTCTTCTGCATCAATGAACTCATAGCCAAGGTAATTTGCAAGGATAATACCGTTAAGGTACTCTCCTCTCGATGCAGCATAATCGCGTCCTGCTCTTGCTCTGAATGCAGCCTCAATGTTGGTGAATTCCTTCTCGAGGGACAAATCAAGTCCGAGCTCGTCGATTATTTCCTGATATCTTGCCTTAATATCCGCAAACAAATCAGCAAAATCATACCCCTTAGATGCTACTCCGTAGCAGTCGTAGAGCATATCCGTAACCTTGGTATCCTCCTTAAAACGCTTGCCCGGAGCTGACGGAACAACATACCTTCTTGATTCATCAGCATGAATGATATCCGCAACCTTCTTAAACTGTTCTGCACTCGCAAGTGAACTTCCGCCGAACTTAACAACCTTTAACATTTTTCATTTCCTCCACGTCGCCTAAGTTATCTTTTATAATTCTATTCTTATTTTGCTCTTAACGCCCTTAAGGCTGCATACTGCCTTGGCAAATTCCGCCTCTTTTACGGAGCCTGTGACAAATGCGAATTCCCCGTCAATCACATTATCACACAGCATAACTCCTCCGAAGAGCTTATTAAGCTCCTCCTCCTTATCGGCAGCCTTTCCCTCCATACGCACATAGAAACAGTTCTCAACCTCATCTATTGAGATAAGCTCCTGCTTCTCCTGTGACCATGCATTATTGGCAAACCGGCCTGCATGGCGCACTGCATCCACAATATCGGATACAACCGCACTAGCCGTAGGAAGCTTTCCCGCTCCGGCACCGTAGAACATAACGTCCCCGAGCATATTTCCCTTGACGCATACCGCATTGACAACATCATGCACCGACGCAAGAGGCTTACCATAGCGCAGCATCCTCGGTGTTACCATAACATACATTCCGTCAGATGTCACACAGCTCTTGGCAACAAGCTTAATCGTCACTCCGAGCTTGGCTGCATATGCAAAATCCTCTGCCGTCACACCTGTAATTCCTTCGGTATATACATCCTCAAAGTCAACCTGCTTTCTGCTGACAATGGAGCTTAAAATTGCAATCTTACGTCCTGCATCGAAGCCTTCGACATCCGCCTCAGGATTTCTCTCGGCATATCCGAGCTTCTGTGCCTCCTTGAGAACATCATCATAGGATGCTCCCTCTTTTTCCATCTTGGTGAGTATAAAGTTGGTTGTGCCGTTGAGTATGCCTGATACCTCGAGTACCTCATCGGCTGTAATGCACTGCTCGAGAGGTCTTATAATAGGAATACCTCCGGCAACGCTCGCCTCGAAGAAGAAATTGACATTCTTCTGTGCAGCTATTCCAAGCAGCTCCGCACCGTGCTTTGCCACAAGCTCCTTGTTGGAGGTGCATACGCTCTTTCCCTTTAAAAGAGCTGACTTGACAAAGGAATATGCAGGATTAACTCCGCCCATCACCTCGACAACAACCGAAACCTCGTCATCATTGAGAATAATATTGAAGTCATGCACAACCTTATTCTCAATCGGTGTTCCCGGAAATTCTTTTAAATCAAGGACGTACTTGAGGTTAATCTCCTCTCCCGCAGATTTTTCGAGTATCTTCGCATTCCTGCTTAATACCTCAACAACTCCTGAACCTACGGTGCCATAACCCAGAACTGCTACATTTACCATTCTACTTTTCCTCCATCAGCTGCTTTGCGTCTTCCGCTTCACTTGCGGTAAGTAAATTATGAATATCTATAATGAGTATAAGTCTGCCCTTTGTGTTGGCTACTTTTACAAAATACGACGTATCGCGGTTAGATGCTATACTAGGAAAATCTCTTATCTCCTCTTCCTGAAGGTCATCTATCTCAACGACCTCATCAACCTCTATTGCAAGCTTCATATCCGGAAGATTGGTGATGATAAGCTTTGTAGGATTAGGTGACTGAGGAAGCTTGAACTTATCCCTAAGGCTGTATACAGGGATAATATCTCCTCTTAAGTTGATGATTCCCTTGATACTGCTTGAAGTATTAGGAACTCTGACGATATCCTGATCCTTCTCAATGGCATTGACATACTTGATATCTATACCATATAACTCGTTACCGACTCTGAACACTATTGGTTTTAAAACTTCTGCCATGGTTGTCCTCCTCTATTCCTGTGTATTTTTCCTGCCAAGGCTCAGCCACTTGAGGTATGCTCCCATAAAGCGATCCAAATCGCCGTCGAGCACCGCAGCAGCATTGCCGGATTCTTCACCAGTTCTGTTATCCTTAACCATCGTATACGGCTGTAAAACATAGCTTCGTATCTGGCTTCCCCAGCCGTTCTCCATTACCTCACCACGGATATCGGCAGTCTTTGCGGCATTCTCCGCCTGCTTAAGCAGGAAGAGCTTCGCCTTGAGCATCTGCATCGCCTTGTCCTTGTTCTGATGCTGTGAACGCTCATTCTGACACTGAACTACCGTACCTGTCGGAATATGGGTAATTCGTATCGCGGATGAAGTCTTATTGATATGCTGGCCTCCGGCTCCACTTGAACGGTAAGTATCAATACGAAGGTCATCCTCATTGATATCCACGTCCAAGTCTTCCTCTATATCCGGCATTACATCACAGGATACGAATGAAGTCTGTCTCTTGCCTGCCGCATTGAACGGTGATATACGCACAAGTCTGTGGACACCGTGCTCCGACTTAAGATAGCCGTAAGCGTTAAGCCCGTTCACCTGTATGGTAACCGACTTGACACCGGCTTCATCACCTTCAAGCATATCGAGTGTCTCGACGGTGAATCCCTTGGAATTCGCCCATCTTGTGTACATTCTGAGCAGCATCGATGCCCAGTCGCACGATTCGGTTCCACCCGCTCCCGCATGAAGTGTAAGAATCGCATTGCACTTGTCATACTCACCCGACAGCAATGTCTCCAGCTGAAGCTTTTCAAAAAGCTTCTCAAAATTATCTACAAGCTGTCCAATCTCAGGAATAAGGCTCTCATCATTCTCGTCGTTCGCCATCTCGATGAACTCCTCTGCATCCGCCTTATCCTTCTCCAGCTTCTGAAAATCCTCTATATCAGCCTTAAGACCCTTTAGCTCCTTCATATAGCCGTTCGACTTCTCGGGATTGTCCCAGAAATCCGGCTCCTCCATATGACGCTCAATCTCTTCAATTCTCTTCGACTTAGCAGCTAAGTCAAAGTGAATCCCTCAATTCGGTTAATGGCTGTTCATATCCGCCTAAGCGGAACTTAAACTGATCGAGTTCGACCACTAATCTCACCACCTTAAATTTATTATTATTCATTATACATAAATGAATGATTTTTGCAATTAAAATTTTAATGTTTTAGCGCAGCGCAGTTACAGATTCTTTCCGCAGCAGTTCTTGTACTTGAGTCCTGAGCCGCATGGACACGGATCATTTCTCTGAATCTTCTTAACATCACGCTTAACCGGAGCCTTAACCGTGCTGTCATCGCGGTTGGTTCCCGTAACCTTGGCAACCTGCTCACGCTTCTCGGTCTTCTGCTCAACCTTAACGTGTGTTACAAGTCTTACAGTATCTTCCTGTATTCTTGCTATCATGTTATCGAACATGTCATAGCCCTGCATCTTATACTCTACGAGAGGATCCTTCTGACCATATGCATTAAGTCCGATTCCCTGTCTTAAAAGGTCCATATCATCGATATGATTCATCCAGTTGGTATCTATCGCACGGAGGAGACATACTCTCTCTATCTCACGGATATGCTCCGGAGCAGGGAACTCAGCTTCCTTCTCGGCATAGAACTTAACCGCACGCTCCTCAACGCCCTGAATAAGCTCCTTCTTATTACGGTATCCGTCCTCAAGCGTAACCGGTGCAATCGGAACAAGTCTTATAAGGTTCTCATTGAGCTCTGCGTACTTCCACTCAGAAGGGTCGGCATCTCCATTGATTGAATAATCGATGTAACCTTCAATCTTGTCCTTCATCATCTTGATGATGTCATCCCTGAGATTCTGACCATCAAGTACCTTGCGGCGCTCAGCATATATTGTCTCTCTCTGCTCGTTCATAACCTGATCGTAATCAAGGAGATTCTTACGAATACCGAAGTTGTTGGTCTCGACCTTCTTCTGCGCTCCCTCGATAGCCTTGGAAAGCATACCATGCTCAAGTCTCTCATTCTCAGGAATCTTGAGTGCATTGAACATAGCCATAAGCTTGTCAGACGCGAACAGACGCATAAGGTCGTCCTCAAGTGAGATATAGAAGCGTGACTCACCCGGGTCTCCCTGTCGTCCTGAACGTCCTCTGAGCTGATTATCTATACGTCTTGACTCATGACGCTCCGTACCTATAATCTTAAGTCCGCCTGCGGCTCTTGCTGCATCATCAAGCTTGATATCAGTACCACGTCCTGCCATGTTGGTTGCGATTGTAACCGCACCGTGCTGACCTGCCTGTGCGACAATCTCAGCCTCCATCTCATGGAACTTGGCATTGAGGACATTGTGCCTGATTCCTCTCTTCTTGAGGAGATTGCTTACCTCCTCTGACTGCTCAATCGTAATTGTTCCGACAAGAACAGGCTGTCCCTTCTCATGTGCCTCGACAACATCCTCCACAACTGCGTGAAGCTTCTCTTTTCTTGTCTTATAAATAACATCATCATAATCAATTCTCGCAACAGGTCTGTTGGTAGGAATCTCGATAACGTCCATGCCGTATATCTCACGGAACTCCTTCTCCTCAGTAAGAGCCGTACCTGTCATACCCGACTTCTTCTCGAACTTGTTAAAGAAGTTCTGGAATGTGATTGTGGCAAGTGTTCTGCTCTCACGTCTTACCTTAACATGCTCCTTCGCTTCTATCGCCTGATGAAGTCCGTCTGAGAAACGTCTTCCCGGCATAATACGTCCTGTGAACTCATCTACTATAAGTACCTCATTGTCCTTGACAACGTAGTCCTGATCGCGGAACATAAGATAATGTGCGCGGAGGGCAAGAATAACATTGTGCTGAATCTCAAGATTAGCCGGGTCTGCAAGATTCTCAAGGTGGAAGAACTGCTCGACCTTCCTTGTACCCTGCTCGGTGAGGTTGACGGTCTTGTCCTTCTCACTTACAACGAAATCTCCTGTCTCCTCGAAACCGGCACCCATGAGAATATCCATCTTGGATACTTCATCATTGTTGCTTGTACCCTTCTCAAGCTGTCCTGCAAGAATATCACATACCTCATAAAGCTTGGTAGAAGAATTTCCCTGTCCTGAAATGATAAGAGGTGTTCTTGCCTCATCGATAAGCACTGAGTCGACCTCATCGATAATCGCGTATCTTAAATCTCTGAGAACAAGGTTCTCCTTATATACAGCCATGTTGTCTCTCAGGTAATCGAATCCGAGCTCATTGTTGGTAACATATGTGATATCACATGCATATGCTGCTCTTCTCTCCTCAGGCTTCATGCTGTTAAGTACAACTCCAACCGAAAGTCCAAGGAAGCGATGTACCTGACCCATCCACTCGGCATCACGGGCTGCGAGGTAATCATTGACCGTGATAATATGAACACCCTTGCCCTCAAGTGCATTGAGGTATGCAGGAAGCGTGGACACGAGGGTCTTACCTTCACCTGTCTTCATCTCGGCTATACGTCCCTGATGAAGTATAATACCACCGATAAGCTGAACTCTGTAATGCTCCATTCCGATTGAACGCTTAGCTGCCTCTCTCACCGTTGCAAATGCCTCAGGGAGGAGCTGGTCAAGTGTCTCACCGTCAGCAAGTCTCTTCTTGTATTCATCTGTCTTAGCTCTGAGCTCCTCATCGCTCAATGCCTGCATTGCCGGGCGGAGGGATTCAATCTTGTCCACAATCGGGTAGATTCTCTTAAGCTCATGCTCACTATGTGTTCCAAATAACTTCTGAATAATTCCCATTGATATAATCTCCTAAATATAAAATGTCCCAATTATCAGTATTTTAACACCTTTTAATAGTGTTTGTAAAGGAAGTTTTCGTCTGCATCCGGCAAAGAATGCTTTCCCACACAAAAACAGCCTCCGGTTTATACCCCGAAGGCTGTCAAAAATCATATTAATCGTTCACAAATAACTGCTTATCAATCAAGCTCAGGCTCTATAAGTCCGTATGTATTGCCCTTTCTCTTATACACTACATTGACCTCGCCTGTCTCAGCATTGGAGAATACATAGAAGCTATGTCCGAGAAGCTCCATCTGTACGCATGCCTCCTCAGGATCCATTGGCTTAATTCCGAATCTCTTGGAACGTACAATCTTAACCTCAGGCTCTTCCTCGTAATCATTGTCGAGGTAGTCCTGTGTGAATGCGGAAGCTGCTGCCTGCTTAGACTGTATAATCTTATTCTTATACTTCTTAAGCTGACGCTCTATAACCTCCTCAACAAGGTCGATGGAAACATACATATCTGAGCTTGTCTGCTCTGAACGAATGATACTTCCCTTAACAGGTATTGTAACCTCAATCTTCTGTCTTTCCTTCTCAACACTAAGTGTTACGTTAATATCCACATCCTTATCAAAATACTTCTCAAGCTTTCCAAGCTTGTTCTCAACTGCACTTCTTAACCCCTCTGTAACCTCAAGATTTCTACCGGTAATTATAAAACGCATACTACCAACTCCTTTACCCTTTAATCTATCAGACAGTAATTGTGTCACGCGCCATAATTAATATAGCAACTTCTTAATTGTGAGAATATTTACTATCTAATATGTAAATATTATATCATATATCTGTAAATTATCAAGTAAAATATGTATTATTCTATTAACTTTGTGTGAACAAAAGCTAAACATTAAATATTCCGTTGTCAAGGGTTTTCACTGTATTTTTTTGTCGAAAAATGCATTTTATTAGAACTTCACAAAACATTTTTTCGTGTTATCATGTATGAAATTGTGTTTATCCACCACACAATTCATTGTGGATAATGTGGATAACTTGGTGTATAAGTCAAAAATGCCATAAAATGGGCAAAGTCAAATGTGGATAACTTCGTGGACAACTCGATTTTTTGTGGATAACGTTTTTTGTGCTTACATATCTCTTACATACTTTTTGTGCATAATGCACAAAGTGAATCATGATTTATACATCATTTTTAAGTATCTTATGTTAATCAGTACCAAAAAAGCTACCTAATATATTTTTCCACCGATGCCACTGCGTTCGCACCGTCCGCTGCTGCCGTTATAATTTGTCGAAGCTGCTTGGTTCTTATGTCTCCCGCCGCAAATACTCCAGGTACATTGGTCACACAGTCCTCACCTGCAATAATGTAGCCGGCTTCATTTTTCTCTATACTGTTATCAATGAACGCCGTCACAGGCTGCATTCCGACTGCAAAAAACACGCCATCAACAGTAAGCTGCTTAAACGTATCGTCCTTTTTATTTCTGACGGTTATGCTTCCTACCTTATTTTCGCCCTCTATTCTATCAACAACACTGTCCAGCACGAACTCAATCTTATCGGATTGCTTCGCCTTATTGACAAGACTCTTCGCTGCGCGGAATTCATCTCTTCTGTGAATCAGGTACACCTTGCTGCACATTCTTGTAAGATAAAGTGCATCCTCAACAGCCACATCTCCTCCTCCGACAACAGCCGTAACCTTGTTCCTGAAAAAGGCTCCGTCGCAGGTCGCGCAGTAGGATACACCTCTTCCGGTGAACTCCTCCTCGCCCGGTATTCCCGCCTTCTTATGAACTGCACCCGTGGCAATAATGATGGTTCTTGTATCATATGTGTTCTTATCGGTAGTCACCGTCTTGACCTCACCCTTGGCATCCATGGAAATTACATTCTCCGTCACGAATTCAGCTCCCAGCTTCTTAGCATGCTCTGCGAACTTCGTTCCCATATCGAATCCACCGATTCCCGGAAATCCGAGGTAGTTATCCACATCATATGTGGTGAGCACCTGTCCTCCCTGCATCATACTTCCCTCTATGACTATGAAATCAAGCTCCGCTCTCGCTGCATACACTGCCGCTGACATTCCCGCCGGACCTGCTCCGATTATTATCAAATCATACATTTTAAAAACCTCCGAATCGTAATATACTTTTTTATTTTACCAAACATCGTGTTATTTATCCACATAAAGATTCAATCCATGTTTTGATTGTAATTTTTCATGTTTTTACTTACAATATAGGAAAATATGCAGAACAGAAATGGGGATTATATGAAAAAAACAGTTCTTATCACAGGTGCATCAAGAGGCATAGGCCGCGCGATTGCACTGCTGTATGCAAAGCATAATTACAACGTAGTTATATGTGCAAGGCACTCTGATGCACTTGCAGACACCGCTGATGAGATAGCGAAGCTTGGTGCCGAATGCCTCAGCGTCACCGCAGATGTCGGCTGTTATGATGATGTCGTAAGGCTTTTTGATGCTGCCATCGCGCGCTTCGGAGACATCGATATTCTCATAAACAATGCCGGCATATCGCATATTGGACTTTTGCAGGATATGAGCATCGAGGAATGGAATCGCATTGTAAACATCAATCTGTCATCAGTATTTTCAACCTGCAAGCATGTCATACCTGTTATGCTGAGAGCCGGTCATGGCTCGATAATCAACATAAGCTCTGTGTGGGGTGTATCGGGTGCATCATGCGAGGTCGCATACTCCGCAACCAAGGGAGGCATCAACGCATTCACCAAGGCTCTTGCGAAGGAGCTCGCTCCATCAGGAATCAATGTCAACGCTATCGCATGCGGTGTGATTGACACTGAGATGAACCATTGCTTCAGCGACGAAGAGATACAGAATATAATAGAAGAAATCCCCGCCGGCAGGATGGGAAATCCTGATGAGGTCGCAGCTCTTGCGCTCTCACTCGGAGAGGGAAGCAGCTATCTCACAGGGCAGATTATCGTGCTCGACGGGGGCTATATTTAAATGCTTTAAAATATCTGAAGCAGAGCCACGACAACGGGAATCGTAATAAGCGAAAGTGCCGTGGTGACAACTATATTTCTTGTGATGATTTTGGTATCGGCATTATGTTCATTCGCCATCATGACGACCATGGAAGCGACAGGCATTCCGTTGGTTATGGTGGCGATTGACGTATAAAAGTCATTTACCTTCAAAAGTCTGCACACAAGCAGGGTCACTATCGGAATAACAAGAAGCCGTATCACGGAAAAGCCGTAGCTTCTTATATCACTGAGCGATTCCTTAACCGGATACTGCGCAAAGGCTGCTCCAAGTACAAGCATTGAGAGCACCGATGTCACATTGCCTATCATGTAGCAGCTTTCATATATGATTCCATCATCCCTTATTCCCAAGACAAATATAACAAGTGCAAGTAATATCAGAATGAAGCCCGGTGTCACAAGCGCTTTTACAAGCTCCGCCGCCTTCTCCTTTTTACTCTTATGCTCTTTAGCTGCCTTTTCCCCTGATGTTCCCGCCGCCTTCTCAAAGCAGTACACCGCATAGGTATATATAAATATATTGAACGAAAAGTGCAGCATGGATGAATAAAATACCGCCGAGTCCCCAAGCACGGACTGTAATACCGGGAATCCCATAAATGAATTGTTGGAGAACACCATCATGCATTCATAGAGCGGTCTGTCCTGCGGGTTAATTCTTAACAGCCATGTAACAAGCTTGGCAAAAAGAATAAAACCGATGTACATAAGTATACCAGCCCCGAACAACAGCAGCACTCCCAGTCTGTTCTGTGTCGATGCACTGAGCGCGGTGGATATAATCCACAGCGGAGCCGTCACCTTGACCACAAGTGATGACAGCTTCTTGCTTGTCCGCGCATCAATTATATCGAACTTATATAATACAAATCCAAGCACAAGCACAATGAACAGCTTAAACATGCACTTTGCTATAACCATAATGTCCATTACAAAATCCCCGATTCTGAAACAATTCTATTCAAATACAAGTACATTCACGGAATGAGGCTTAACCTTAAGCACATATTCATTCTCCGCAAGCGCACTCTCCACAGTCTCCGGTCTTATCCTGTCAGGCTGCTCGAAGGTATTCTCGGCTGATAGTGCACAGTCCGACAGACTGTGTATCGTAACCTTTTTCTTTTCAGTTCCTTCTATATCAATATATACCTCTCTGTCATCGCCCGTAAGGTTCACCGCTTTTACAATCGTTCTGCCTGATGTATCCTTAGAAGCTGCGGCATAGATTTCCTCAAGCTCCGGAAGTCTGTCCACCGTGTCATTGTAGAGCTCCCCGTTCACGTAGGTTCTGATTCTTCTTCCGTCTATATCCAGTGCCAGCAGGTATTCTTCATCCGTGACATGGAATATTCTGTGTGATATCGTGGACGCCCTTCCGTTCCTAAAGCTTGATATGTTGCAGTCCCAATTATCCCAGCCTCCGAATTCCCACATAATATAATTCTTCTCGTCACGCTGTCCGAACAGAAGCTTGAAGCCCTTCCTGCCCTGTGAACGTCTGAACTTAAACTCCACACGATAATGAGCACTGTCCGCCTCCGCGACAGTATGTGCCTCACCGGCCGTCGTAATGTCGAACTGAGCACCTTCAATGATGCCGCCGTCGCCCTTGCAGTCAGTGAGCTTCACATCCCATACTCTTCCAGCAATATCATTTCCGATAAGTTTGATACTGCCGGCTATATTTTTCTCATCGGTGAGCGGAATAACCCCATCTAAGCCTTCAAGCTTCATATTAAGCTCATAGTCGCCCTGATTCTCCATGAAAAGCTTCTGTACATGATAGTTCGCAGTCTTTACAACCCTGTAATTGTCATACATAAGCATGTCAGGCTGCCAATTAATGTAATCCTTATTGGCAAGCATCGGTGCATAGCATGCAAGCCCGACAACCGGTGCCTTCTCAAGGTGTGTCATATATGCAGCCTCTACAAGAGCATTGTAATATGTATTTCCCCATGATGCATACTCGCCAAGGAACACCTTCGTTCCGCTCGCATCATAGTCATCATAGTGGTGCATATTCGCCATGAACCATTCCGGCGAGCTGTAATAATGCTCATCAATATAGTCTGAGCCGTACTCCCTCGCACTTCTCCAGCCGTCATCATATCCCTCCCCGACGGCAAAAGGTCCTGCCGTGTTGATAATCTTTATATCAGGATATTTCTCACGAATCGCCTTATGAAAATATGGGTAGCGTTCAAAAAATCCTGCTCCTATCTCCTCATTTCCGATTCCTATATATTCAAGCCCGAACGGCTTTTCATGCCCGAGCTCTGTTCTTATGGCTCCCCACTTCGTGCTGCTGTCACCGTTGGCGAACTCGATAAGGTCAAGCGCATCATCAACCCATGCTCCGAGTTCATCGATAGGGGCACCCTCTCCGCTGTGCGGGTTGAAGCCTCCCGGAAGTACCGGAAGCGGCTTCGCTCCTATATCCTCGCAGAAGCAGAAATATTCATAATATCCAAGTCCGAGTGTCTGATTATAGCCCCAGTTGTTCCTCCATGCAGGACGCTTCTCGACATCACCGAGGGTTCTCTTCCATCTGTACATGGAATCTCTTGCATGGTCGTCAAGACTTCCCGTGTGCGTAAGACATCCTCCCGGGAATCTCATAAAGCGCGGCTTCATGTCAGCAAGAGCCTGTGCGATATCCTTTCTCAATCCATTTGCTCTGCCGTTAAAGGTATCTCTCGGGAACAGTGAAATCATATCAAGCTTAGCTTCCCCATCGTCCCCAAATATTAAGTAAAGTCGTCCCTTCGTGGTGTCTCCCGAAGCAGTAAGCTCCGTCTTATACTGCTTCCAGTCCGGTGAATCCACTACAGCTTCGCTCTCAGCGAATATATTGTTGTCATCATCCCTCACCTCAATTTTTAAAGGCAGCTTCCCTGATGCGCCTGAAATAACTGCTGCAAATATCGAGAAATCATACTTTTCTCCGTTCTTTACACATATTCCCGTGTTAAATCCGAGGTTTCTGACATAATCCCCTGCATGTCCGCTGATTGTCAGGTAATGTGTATTCTCCTCGTTAAGCGGTGCCGCAGCCCCGACCTCCCACATCATCGCATCCGACTTCTCCCACGCCGTATAGCTGTTGTATTCCTTATTGTCGATTGAAGCAAATTCAAATGAACGGTTCTGAATCAGCTCGGCATACAAGCCCCCGTCAGCCGCATGATTGATGTCCTCAAAGAAAATTCCGAACAAATCCTTGAGTTCTTTCGTAACCTGATTTTCATACACTGTTATTCGCTTCATTCCCAATACCTCTCCTTATATATTTATTGCTTTCCGCTTTTGATTTTCTTCACAATGCTGCGTCCGTACTCGCCCACCAGCGCACCCATGATTCTGCGCATCATCTTTGCCTTGTCCGGCTCCATCGCGAACATCTCCTTCGCCATGTTATTGAACATAGCCGGCTTGTACTGTTCAAGGTCGGACAGATATTTGATTCCCGCCTTGGTCAGTGTATCGTATATCGCATCAACGAAAGCAACTCTCTCCTCGTCATTCAAGCCCATAATCCATGTTCTCAATGTATTGTCAATGACAAGGCTCTCCCTCGAACGCTCGTCCAGCTTAACAAAACCGTTCCTGTACACCTGCCAGCTCAAGCCGTCGTGCTGCATGATTCCCTTGCTGACGCTTTTTACGACCTCATAGCTGTCGCCATGCTCCAACAGCATACCCACTATCGATGTCTCCGGCACAATCGTCCTGATTCTATCCTTTATCCCGATATACGACTCCTTCTCAATCATCGATTCGAGGAATCCCGGGCCATCATTGTTATATATCTCTATTATTCTGCTTTTCAGGCGGTCATAGCACATCACCGCTGCATATATCGCAAGATTGCCTCCCTTGGAATGTCCGCCTATGCGAATCCTTCTCCCATCCTGCGGAATCGTCTTTTCAAGATACTCAACCGCCTCCTCCTGCGACGGTACAGGCATCTGATAAGCCATGTTGAGATCTTCCTTCCACCCCAGTATCGTGTCATCCGTCCCTGAATACGACACAAAGATTGTATCATCCGGCAGATATATATGCAGTGCTGAGAACTGCTCCTGATTTTCAAAATCATGCTTGTCCACATATGCCGCCAGAACCGCATCCGAGAATCGCTTTCCATTCGCCATCTCATACAATAGCAGTCCGGCATTCTGTTCCAGCTTGCAGCTGTTCTCAACTCTTCCGCTCGCCCTAAGACGTGCCGCCGCCTCACGCACGGTAACACCCTGCGCATTTTTTCCAAGCTGCGGTTCAGGCACAATTCTGTCCAGCGCCGCGTAGCTCAATTCCGCAAGTATCAGGTTATCAACTTCATTAAAAGGAAGAACGGAAAATTCAAAATCTCCATACCATTCAAGGTAATCCATTATATTTCCTGTCATCATATCCGACACCTCCATATCAAATCCGGTACTTCATAATCAAACAATCTTTTCATTCGTCATCCGTGCAGTTCAACCCCAAGCAGCGTAAAATTATTTTTATAAAAGTCTATCACGCCCTCCTTTTTAAGCCTCCCAAGCATAGCCGACAGTGCACTCCTGTCAGCCGCAAGGTAGTCCGCCATGCCTGCTCTGTCGAGGCTTATCGTGAAGCTGCTGCTCCCCGCCTCAAGTGCCTGCTGCTTAAGGTATGACAATATCTTCTCCCTGAGTGAGCGCTGCGAAAGGTGCTCGATTCTATCCGTCAAAAACACATTCTTTCTTGCGAACATATAGACCAGTCTTCTGTTGACCGCCCCTGACTCATCAGCCTGTACAAGCTCTGCATATGGCAGCCACAGCACATCCGCATCGCTCTCCGCATACACATCAACCGTCGCCGCACAGCCCGAGCATGCAAATGCTTCCCCGAAAATATCTCCGCTCTCAAGATGCGCAAGTATCGTGCTGTTCCCCCAAAAGTCATCCTTCACAACCCTTGCACTTCCCGAAAGCAGCACGCCGATGCTCGTCACTCTGCTCCCAAGGCTTATGATGTTCTCCCCCTGTCTCAGCTGCTGTCTGCGCACCTTGCTCCTATCAAGTATATCGGCAATATTCTCATCCGCCAGCCCCGCAAACAGAGGAAGCTTGTTAATCACATTACTGTATTCCTGCATTCGGCACCCCCCAACATACAAAATCCGGTCAAAAACTTCTTTTATGTTGTAATTACAACCGATAATTATATTTTATTATATTATGATGTCTGAGTAAAATCAATATACCACTTAGGTTTCCGGCGTTAAAACATACTGTTCTGTTTCTACGTGTATGGCATGTTTTAACACTCGATTCATAAAAAATGGAATTTAATAAATAAGCTCAGAAAAGAGGATTAGTATGATTAGACAGATTATTAAAATTGATGAAGAAAAATGCATCGGCTGTGGTCTGTGTGCCACAGCATGTCATGAGGGTGCTATTGATATAATAGACGGCAAGGCAAAGCTTGTCCGCGAGCATTACTGTGATGGTCTTGGAGACTGTCTCCCTGCATGTCCTGTCGATGCCATCCACTTTGAACACCGCGAAGCTCCTGCATATGACGAAGCTGCTGTTCTTGCCTCCAAGGCTGCCAAGCAGACCGGAGCAGCCACACCTTCCGCCTCCGCTTCCGCAGTATCTCATGATTCTGCCCCTGCTCCTGTATTCCACGGATGCCCTGGCTCACGTGCAAGAACCATCTCACACGCAGCAGCCGATACCTCGAACGGAAGCCATTCTTCGGAGGCAGGTTCAGACAGTACTCAGGACAATTCACTTCAGAACACAAGCATGCTCTCACAGTGGCCTGTACAGATTAAGCTTGTTCCCGTATGCGCCCCATACTTTGACAATGCTAATCTTCTCATAGCAGCCGACTGTACCGCATACGCTTACGGCAATTTCCATAAGCGTTTTATAAAAAACCATATCACTGTAATCGGATGTCCTAAGCTTGACGATACCGACTACACCGAAAAGCTCACACAGATAATAGCCAACAACAATATCAAGAGCGTAACCATCGTCCGCATGGAGGTTCCTTGCTGCGGCGGTATCGAGAACGCCGCCAAGAATGCTCTCAGAGCGAGCGGCAAGTTCATACCATGGCAGGTGTACACAATCTCTACCGAGGGGGAGATACTGGAGTAGGCTTTTATGAACTAACGGACGGCAAAAAATAAGGGTATAATCCTCCTGCTTACACGGACTGACATTCCGATAAGCCTCAAGCATAAGAAGCGTGTTCGCCATAGGGCTCCACGCTTCTCTGAGTCTCATCTCCATAGTCCGTTAAATCGCAGCAGGATTATACCCTTCTTATTTGCCTGTTACATTTATTACTACCCACATCAACTTCCCACAATCCAACAATTTATTTCATCATTATTTGTCACAGCCTTCATGGTGCATAATGGTTATACTTATGCGCGGCGCGACTTTTGGGAGAAGCTTAGATGTTCTTGAGTTCTGCCCGGCACACAGCCAAAAACGACACGGATGTCGTTTTAGCTGCCATAGCACAGGATGTGCGTCTGGCAGCGTTGGCGGCAGAATAGAATGAGTACATCAGAACTCTTAGAACATCATGCTTCGTACAACGGAGCCGCCGCACATAAATATAACCCATTATGCACCCGAAATCACCCTTATATTATCATTACAGATACTTCTTCACAAACTGCCCCGTATAAGACTTCTTATTCTTCGCAACCTCCTCAGGCGTCCCCTTCGCTATCACGGTTCCTCCGCCTTCGCCTCCCTCAGGTCCGATGTCGATTATATAATCCGCTGTCTTTATGACATCAAGGTTATGCTCAATGACCACAACCGTATTACCGCTGTCAGAAAGTCTTCTGAGAATATCGACAAGCTTATGAACATCCGCAAAATGAAGTCCCGTTGTAGGCTCATCAAGAATGTATATGGTCTTACCCGTTCCACGTCTGCTGAGCTCCGTGGCAAGCTTGATTCTCTGTGCCTCTCCGCCTGACAGCTCCGTGGATGGCTGCCCCAGTCTGATATATGACAGACCGACCTCATTCATTGTCTCAATCTTTCTTCGTATTGACGGAACATTCTCGAAGAACTTCACAGCTTCCTCAACCGTCATATTGAGAACATCATATATGCTCTTTCCCTTGTACTTGACTTCAAGTGTCTCACGATTGTAGCGCTTTCCGCCGCACACCTCGCAAGGAACATACACATCCGGAAGGAAGTGCATCTCAATCTTGATGATTCCGTCACCTCCGCACGCCTCACAGCGTCCGCCCTTGACATTGAAGCTGAAACGTCCCTTGGAGTAGCCTCTTGCCTTGGCATCCGAGGTCGAAGCAAACAGGTCTCTTATCAAATCAAATGCACCCGTATAGGTCGCCGGATTGGAACGTGGTGTTCTGCCTATCGGAGACTGGTCAATGGCGATAACCTTGTCAAGCTTATCTATGCCTATGATGTCATCATGCTCTCCCGGTGTCGTCCTTGCCCTGTTGAGGTCTCTTGCAAGCCTCTTATAGAGAATCTCATTTACAAGGCTGCTTTTACCCGAGCCGCTCACACCGGTCACACATGTAAAGATTCCAAGAGGTATATCCACATCTATATTTTTAAGATTGTTCTGTCGTGCGCCCTTGATTGTCAGGTAGCCGTTAGGCTTACGGCGTTCCTCAGGCACAAGTATCTTACGTCTTCCGCTGAGATATGCTCCCGTTATGGAGTTCTCATTCTTCATAATCTCCTCGGCTGTTCCCGTGGCAATAACCTCTCCGCCATGCTCTCCTGCTGCCGGACCTATATCCACAATATAATCTGCGGCACGCATCGTATCCTCATCATGCTCAACAACTATAAGAGTATTGCCGAGGTCACGCAGCTTCATAAGTGCAGACAGAAGCTTATCGTTGTCTCTCTGATGAAGTCCTATGCTGGGCTCGTCAAGAATGTACGCAACGCCTACAAGTCCCGAACCAATCTGTGTGGCAAGTCTTATTCTCTGTGCCTCGCCGCCCGAAAGTGTTCCCGTCGCTCTGGACAGCGTGAGATATTCAAGTCCGACATTCACAAGAAAGCCGAGTCTTGCCTTAATCTCCTTGAGAATCTGTTCTCCGATGGTCTGCTGCATAGGCGAAAGCTTAAGCTCCTCCAAAAAGCTCTTAAGCTTGACAATGGACATATCCGTCATCTGATATATATTGATTCCGCCCACCGTTACGGCAAGTGAAGCTGCCTTAAGACGCTGACCCTTACATACCTCACAAGGTGTTATCTTCATGAAGGTCTCATACTCCTGCTTCATGCTGTCCGATGCTGTCTCTCTGTACCGTTTCTGCATATTGCGGATAAGTCCTTCAAAGGCAATATCATACACGCCTACGCCTCTCTGTCCATGATAGTGAACCTTAACCGTATGCCCGCCGGTTCCGTTAATCAGAATATCCTTAATCTCAGCAGGATAGTCCTTAAAAGGTGTGCCCAGACTGAAATTATACTCCTCAGCAAGCGCCTTAAGTATTGCCCTTGTGAAGCTTCCCTCATCCGTAGATGACTGCCAGCCCAAGGCGGTAATAGCTCCCTCGTCTATACTCAGTCTCTTATCCGGAATAATCAAATCTATATCAAATTCCATCTTGTATCCGAGACCATAACATTCAGGACATGCGCCGAACGGATTATTGAAGGAAAAGCTTCTCGGCTCTACCTCATCGACACTTATACCACAGTCAGGACACGCAAAGCTCTGACTGAAATTAAGCATCTCCCCGTCAACCACATCAATCATGACAAGTCCGTCGGCAAGCGCAAGCGCACTCTCAACCGATTCTGTAAGACGCTTCTCAATTCCTTCCTTAACGGAAAGCCGGTCTATAACAATTTCTATATTGTGCTTCTTATTCTTCTCAAGCTTAATCTCCTCGGAGAGCTCATATATGATTCCATCAACCCTTACTCGCACATAGCCGCTCTTCCTGGCACTGTCGAGAACCTTGACATGCTCTCCCTTCCTGCCCCTTACAACAGGTGCAAGAACCTGAAATCTCGTCTTCTCGGGAAGCGACATGATTCTGTCAACTATCTGGTCAACCGACTGCTTCTTAATCTCCCTGCCGCACTTAGGACAATGCACTATACCCACTCTCGCATACAGAAGTCTCATATAGTCATATATCTCCGTGACCGTTCCGACAGTCGAACGAGGGTTACGGTTAGTCGATTTCTGGTCTATCGATATGGCAGGCGACAAGCCATCAATGCTGTCAACATCCGGCTTCTCCATCTGACCGAGGAACTGTCTCGCATAGGACGAGAGCGACTCCATATATCTTCTCTGTCCCTCTGCATATATGGTGTCAAATGCGAGCGATGACTTACCCGAACCGCTCACACCCGTAAGCACGGTAAACGAATCGCGCGGTATATCCACATCAATGCCCTTGAGGTTATGTTCGCGTGCTCCTCTTATTTTAATGTAATTTCTGGAATATAATGCCATCACTAGTCCTCCAACATGTTCTTCTTAATCTCTATAATTCTGTCTCGAAGCTCTGCCGCCTGTTCAAAGTCAAGCTCTGCTGCCGCCTTGTGCATACGCTTGTTAAGCTCCTTAAGCAGCTTCTCCAATTCCTTGTGGCTCATGGATTCCATATCCTTCTCCATATCTGCCCTTGACTCACCGGCAGCCTTCGATATGGCAATCAGGTCACGCACCGCCTTCTTAATCGTGGTCGGTGTGATTCCATGCTCCTCATTGTACTTCTTCTGTATCTCCCTGCGTCGCTCAGTCTCATCAATCGCACGTCTCATCGAATCCGTCATCACATCTGCATACATGATAACCCTTCCGTCGGCATTACGAGCTGCTCGTCCGATTGTCTGAATAAGCGAGGTCTCCGAACGCAGAAAGCCCTCCTTATCCGCATCGAGGATTGCAACCAAGGTAATCTCCGGAATATCAAGCCCCTCTCTAAGCAGGTTAATTCCCACAAGAACATCGAACACATCAAGTCTCATATCCCTGATAATCTCCGCACGCTCAAGTGTGTCAATATCCGAATGAAGGTATCTTACCCTTATTCCTGCTTCCTTCATATAATTGGTCAGATCCTCAGCCATCCTCTTAGTGAGTGTGGTGATAAGCACCTTGTTGTGCTTCGCAGTCTCCTTATTCACCTCTCCTATGAGGTCATCAATCTGTCCTTCAACAGACTTAACCGTAATCTCAGGGTCAAGCAGCCCGGTAGGTCTTATAATCTGTTCCGTTCTCAGCAGCTCATGCTCTGCCTCATATTCGTTCGGTGTTGCGGACACAAACAGCATCTGGTCAATCTTTCCCTCGAATTCCTCAAAGTTAAGAGGTCTGTTATCAAGTGCCGACGGAAGACGGAAGCCGTAATTGACAAGAGTGGTCTTACGCGACCTGTCTCCTGCATACATTCCCCTTATCTGCGGTATTGTAATATGTGACTCGTCAACAATTATAAGAAAATCATCCGGAAAATAATCCAAGAGCGTATACGGAGGCGTACCCGGCGCAAGTCCTGCAAGGTGTCTCGAGTAATTCTCTATACCCGAGCAAAAGCCTGTCTCAAGCATCATCTCCACATCGAAGCTGGTTCTCTCCTTGATTCTCTGCGCCTCCAGGAGCTTGTCCTCACTCTTAAAGTAGGCCACTCTCTCCTCCATCTCCTGACGTATATTGGCAGCCGCCTCTATCATCTTCTCCCTCGGAACAACATAGTGTGACGCAGGGAATATTGCAATATGCGAAAGCTCTGCCTTCTTCTCGCCAGTCAGCACGTCTATCTCCGTCAATCTGTCTATCTCATCTCCGAAGAACTCAACCCTCACAGCCCTGTCGGTGGATGCCGCAGGGAAAATCTCAAGCACATCCCCTCGCACCCTGAATGAACCTCTCTTGAAATCCATATCATTTCTTGTATACTGGTTGTCAACAAGCTTACGGATTATCTCATCCCTGTCCCTCTCCATTCCCGGCCGCAGTGATACAACCATGTTCTCGTAATCGACAGGACTTCCGAGACCATATATACACGAAACACTCGCCACTATGATTACGTCCTTGCGCTCTGAAAGAGCCGCTGTCGCAGAGTGCCTCAGCTTATCTATCTCATCATTAATCGCGGAATCCTTCTCAATATATGTGTCGGTAGACGGAACATATGCCTCCGGCTGATAATAATCATAGTATGAGACAAAGTACTCCACCGCATTCTCAGGAAAGAATTCCTTCATCTCACCATAGAGCTGTCCCGCAAGTGTCTTATTATGTGAAATTATAAGTGTAGGCTTATTAAGTGCCGCAATGACATTCGCCATGGTAAATGTCTTACCGGAACCCGTAACACCAAGAAGAGTCTCGAACTGATTGCCCTCCTTAAAGCCCTCCACAAGCTCCTCTATCGCATGAGGCTGGTCGCCTGTCGGCTTATATTCGGAATGAAGCTTGAAACTATCCATATATATTCTCCAATCTCTCAAAATCAAACACATGTTCTAATATTGATAGTATACCACATTATTTTTAATTGTACAGAGATAATTTTAAAAAAAGCACACTACGTTCATTCGCAGTGTGCTTTCAGTATACAATCCCATAAAAACCATTCGATATATTCTTTCTCAGATGCAGTACTTATATACTTTTTTATATAAGCTATCCCTGATATTAATAAATTCGTCCTCGCATATTTCACCGCCCGTTGTCATAATAAGCAGAGGCACAGGGTTCTTTCCCGCCGACATAGGAGGCTGAATATACGGATAATTATTGAGGGCAAAGCCGTTTCTTGAATAGAAGCCTATTCGTCTGCGTGCAAGCTCATTCTCAGGAAGCTCCACCTCAAGACAGATTGGCTTGTCGGACATATTCTGCAGTGCTCTGAGAATTGACGCTCCGATACCGCCATTCCTGCTGTCGGGATTGACCGCAAGGTGCTCTATATACATGAACTCATCAAATTCCCATACCGCACTGAATGCCTTAACACTGCCGTTTCCCGCCCGCTCATCAACCACATACACGCTGTATTCCGGTATCGAGAACAGTGCCCTCTGCTCCTCGTATTCCCTGTATTCGTCGTCAGGGAAGCTTTTTTCCATTATCTCAAAAATCGTGTCAAAATCTTCCCTGCCTATCTTTCTTAAATCCATCATAACTTATAACTCTCTATTTCTGCTCCTTAAGTATCTCTATCGCCTTCTGAAGCTGGGTATCCTCATCCTCCGGAATATCTACAAGAACCTTGAGCTCATCCGGAAGGTCAATCTCAACATCAGGAGAAACACCTATTTTGTGAATACTATTTCCGCTAGGTGTGTAGTAATCCTCGATAGTAAGCTTCATGCCTGTTCCATCATTGAGCGAGAATATTGTCTGAACAATACCCTTTCCGAAGGTGGTTGTACCGACAATCGTACCGACACCATAATCCTTAACGGCACCTGCAAATATCTCTGATGCGCTTGCACTGTTGCCATTTACAAGAACTGCCAGCGGAACATCAAGCTTGGTTTCCGCATCAGACCTGTACTCCTCAGTCTTACCGTTCTTATCCTTCACCGACACGATAACTCCCTCAGGAAGTATCTCATCAAGCATATCGACAACAACATTCAGAAGTCCGCCCGGATTATTGCGGATATCAATGACAAGCGCTTCCATTCCCTGATCAATCAGTGTATCAAGAGCTTCCGAGAACTGCTTGGCAGTAACCTCATCAAACTCATCAACCTGAATATAACCAATGTTGTCATCAAGCATTCTGTATGTCACGGTCTCAACATCAATATGTCTGCGCGTAACTTCAACGTCGAATTTCTCCTCATCACGCTGCAGGGTGATGGTTACGCTTGTTCCCTCTTCACCTCTGATAAGTGCTACCGCAGCATTCAAATCCATTCCGGTTATATCCGTGCCGTCTACTGCAAGTATCAAATCTCCCGGTCTTATACCTGCTTCATAGCCCGGGCAGTTCTGATAAGGTCTGACAGCCGTAACTATGCCTGTCTGCATGTTCTGCTGAACCACAACACCGATTCCGCAGTATGAACCTGATGAACTCTCCAAAAATGAATTATATTCTTCCTCTGTATAGTAAATCGAATATGGGTCACCGAGGGAATCCATCACAGCCTTGTAGATGGCATCAATCATTTCGTCCTCATCATAGTCATACAGATAATAGTAATCTATAACCTGCATAAGCGTATCAATCTTCTCAATAACCTCATCCGTAAGCTGAGGGCTCTTCGGTGTGTATCTGCCATATGTTGCCTTTTTAGTGGTCTCCTCCTCGGATGTATCCTGAGAACTGCTGTTATTCTTTTTCTCAGTGTCATCCGGCGTGCTCCCGCTAGTCTGATTCTTATAATCAGAGCCCGGACCTATGAGCGACGATAATCCGCTGCAGCCTGCAAGCACCGCCATGATAAGCACTGCCGACAGCATTCCGACGGCAATACCCTTAAAAAAGCCGGTATTCCTTTTTTTCTCCTTATTTGAGTCGTGTGTGTCATTCATATTCTGCATATATAATCCTCATTTCCGACATCGGCATATAACCTGCCATGCCATTTAGTAACGCGGAACTGTCACATAATCAAGCGGATTTACAAATTCACCCTTAATAATAAGAGAGAAATGAAGATGTGGTCCCGTTGAATTACCTGTACTTCCGACAAGTGCTATCGTGTCTCCCGCATTAACCTGCTGTCCCACAGACACAAGAATTGCGGAAGCATGTGCATACAATGTAACAACACCGCCGCCATGGTCTATCTTTACACAGTTTCCGTAGCCCCAGTAGCTCTGAGCAAGAATTACGGTTCCGCCGTAAGCCGCAACAATAGGCGTTCCGTTGATTCCGGCTCCCGAAATGTCTGTGCCGTCATGAAGCTTCTCGTATCCGAGAATCGGGTGCATACGCATTCCGAACTGCGATGTAATTCTATTATATCCCGGAGCCGGCCATGTAAAACCTGTAACGTTAATCTCGGCAAGCTTGGCAGCAACAGCCGCGTCGGCATCCTGGTTAAGTCTTGCCTGCTCGGCGAGCCATGCCGCATACTGCGCTCTCGCATCCTCAACAAGCTTCTTCTGATCCTCGACCTCCTGCTCGGCAAGTCGTTTGAGTTCCTCGGTGTTGCTCTGCTCGGATTCGAGGCTGCTGAGTTCCCTGTTCTTCGAATCATATAACTCCGTGTATGTGGCCTGAAGCACCTCCTGCTCCGCCTTGTTGGAATCTAGCACCGCCTTCTGCTCCTCAAGCTCGGCAAGCTGTGTCTCATACAGTGCATCCTGGACCTCAAGCTCACTGTTCTGATTCTCCAAATCCGTCAGATATAGGCTTACCTGCTCCTTGGTCTCACCATACTCGATAAGCTTCTGTCTGTCATACTTGGAAATCTCTGATATATATTCTGCATTGTTAAGAAAGTCAACCATACTGTCCGATGAGAACAGGATATCGAGAAAGCTCTCATCGCCGTTCTCATACATATATTGTATCCTTAGCTTCATCGAAGCATACTGGTCCGCCTCTGTCTGCTGTGCATCGGCAAGATTAATCTCTGTCTGTGCTATATTCGCTTTGACAACCTCAATAGCTGCCAGGGTCTCATCAATCTGAGCCTGCTTCGCATCTATTTCAGCCTGCTTCGCGTCTATGCTCTGATTAAGATTGTATATCTGAAGTGTGACATCTGATATCCAGCCGTCAACCTCATTAATATACGACTTCGTATCGGAGATATCATTATTAAGCTCGTTTAACTGATTCTGCAGCTCCTGTGCCTGCTCCTTCGCTTCTTCAAGCTCCCGCTCTGCCCTCTTTACGTCATCCTCTGTAATCGCCTGAAATTCTTCCGGCTTCATCGGCAGCAGCACAAGCAGCACCGTGACAAACAAAAGCCGCTTAAATATCTTACTCTTCAAGTTCCTTCCTCCCACAATGACTTTTTCAGCTTACACCTTAAGATGCTTGCGAAGCGTTGTATAGCTTCCGAGAAAACCTATTCCTATCCCAAGAATTGCCGCTACCGGCAATAACGTTGCGAACACTGTCTTAACCGGAAGGAACGCTAATATGTTGGACAAAAATGTAAATCTGTTAATAATGTAATACACTACGTTTTCATACAGATAATATATCACAATCATCGGGAGCATCGCTCCGACAAAGCCAATCACTATGCCCTCTACAATGAACGGAGCCCTTACAAAGCCGTTCTTGGCTCCGATAAGCTTCATAATGGCAATCTCCTCCTTGCGCACTGCGATACCGACCGATACCGTATTGCCGATAAGGAACAACGCTACAAGAAAAAGTACCACTATCATGGTCAGTGATATCATGCTGACAAGTCCGCTCACATCTGTGAGTGAGTTGGCTGTAATCTCGGAACGCTTCACCGAACGCACTCCGTCTATATTCTCAACGCTTGCGGCAACCGTCGCAAGTGCATCGGCACTGTCAAGATACACCGTATAGGATGCTGAATTGGCGAGCGGATTATCCTGCTCAAAGCCTTCCGCCAAGTCCATTCTGTCGCCAAAGTACTTAACCTTATACTTCTCCCATGCCTCTTCAGGTGATGTATATTCAATGAGCGTTACGCTCTCCATCTGCTGTATGGTCTTTCCTATGGATTCAATTCTTGCATCCGACGTTCCGACATCAAAAAATACGGTAAGACATGTATTCTTCTCAACTTCCGTAACCATATATGACACATTTTTTGCCACGCAGAAAAATATTCCGAACAAAAAAATACAAGCCGCCATTGTCGCCACGGAGGCAAGTGAGAAAAGTCTGTTCCTGTATATGTTCTTGAAGCCCTGCTTCACGCAGTATCCAAACGAACTAATCTTCATATCCGTAATCCCCCCATTTCTCATCCGAGACAATCTCTCCATGGTCGATGGTGATTACTCTTTTCTTCATAGCCTGTACCAAATCCATATTATGTGTGACAACGACGACGGTTGTTCCTCTCTGATTCGCCTCATCCAGAAGCTTCATAATCTCCCATGAATTGGCATTATCAAGGTTACCCGTTGGTTCATCTGCAAGCAGAATCTCCGGCTTATTAATCAGTGCTCTTGCGATTGCCGCTCTCTGCTGCTCACCGCCGGAAAGCTGAGAAGGAAAGTTCTTATACTTTTCAAGCAGACCTACCATCGACAGCATTGATAAAACCTCCGAACGGATTCTTCTGTTAGGAGCCTCCACAACCTTCTGTGCAAACGCTATATTGTCATATATATTTCTGTCCTCCAAAAGTCTGAAGTCCTGAAACACAACTCCCATGTCTCTTCTTATGAACGGTAGCTCTCTTCTCTTCGCCCTTCCAAGATTCTTTCCGTTGATAAATATATGTCCCGATGTCGGTTCAAGCTCCTTAAGCAGCAGCTTGATGAGTGTGGATTTTCCCGCGCCGCTCTGCCCGACAATAAATACAAATTCACCCTTCTCTACACGAAGGCTGATGTTATTAAGTGCCGGGAAGCCGGTCGAGTATGTCTTGCATACATTTTCCAATATAAGCATGTCTCTTATGCCTCCCATTTTTTCTTATGCGAATACACAGTCATAAATGCGCTGCACATTTATGCGCTGCGCATTTATGCGCATAACACCATTCTATAACGGCACGCAATCAATAATCAAGTGATTCCATATATTTCATGTAGTCACGAACCATAAGAGCAATCTTAAATGTTATTGCATCCTCGAACACTCTCAAATCAAGTCCCGTATTCTTCTGAATCTTATCAAGACGATATACAAGCGTATTTCTGTGGATGAATAGCTGTCTTGATGTCTCCGACACATTCAGGCTGTTCTCGAAAAACTTGTTGATTGTCGTAAGAGTCTCCTCATCAAAATCATCCGGATTCTGTCCGTCAAAAATCTCCTTAATGAACATCTTGCAGTGTGACATGGAGAGCTGGTAGATGAGTCTTCCGATTCCGAGCTTGGAGTAGGATACCACGTTCCTGTCGCCATAGAAAATCTTGCCTATATCAAGTGCCATCTTAGCTTCCTTGTATGAGCGCGATACTTCCTTAATCTCGTTCACAATGGTACCATATGCGATATGCACCTTGCTCATCGCCTCGGAATTAAGTGTATCAAGCACGGTAAGTGCAACCTGATTCATCTCATCATAGCCCTCGTTAGGCTTGAGTTCCTTGACAATTATAATGTTCTTCTCATCGACTGCCGTGATGAAGTCCTTAGCCTTGGATGCAAAGAGTGTTCTCAGTGTCTCCAATGCATTGTTGTCCTTCTCATGCTTGGTCTCAACTATGAATACAAGTCTTCTCACATCCGTGTCAATATGAAGCTTCTTGGCTCTGTTATATATATCAACAAGAAGAAGATTATCAAGAAGAAGATTCTTGATGAAATTATCCTTATCAAATCTCTCCTTGTATGCTACAAGCAGATTCTGAATCTGGAAGGTTGCAATCTTACCAATCATGTAGACATCATCACTTCCGCCCTTGGCAAGAAGTACATATTCCAGCTGCTTATCGTCAAACACCTTAAAAAACTGATATCCCTGTATAACCTGGCTGTCGGCAGGTGAACCCGCAAAGCTGAGCACTGCCTCCTCATATCCGTCCGATTCCGGAAAAGTTGTAGCAAGAGTCTTACCCTCTGTGTCCATTATACACAAATCTATTCTTGTTATTGACTTAAGACCCTCAATCGTGTTCTGTAAAATCTGGTTTGAAATCATACAGCAACCTCTACTTTCTATTCTAAAAATGGTTATAATTCATCACTATCTATTGTAAAACAATTTTCCGAAAAAAAAAAGAGGAAATACACCTTTTTCGGTGTATTTCCTCAATATTTCACACTTATTTCATATATACCGGCACAATCATCGATATGTACAGGATGATTAGCAAGGAATTACTAACTCTGTATCCTTATCGAAGATATGAAGCTTAGACATATCAAGAGCAAGCTTAATCTTGTCGCCAGGACGAGCTGTTGTACGAGGATTAACTCTTGCTGTGCAGCTCTTGTCCTCGATATCGAAGTAAAGGTATACTTCTGCACCAAGTAACTCGTATACACGAATCTCAGCCTCGATTACGCTGTCAGGTGAAGATGCGATGAACATCTCTGTATCGTTGAGATCCTCAGGACGGATACCCATGATAACTGTCTTGTCTACGTAAGCGCTGAGCTTCTCAGCCTTAGCCTTAGGTAACTTAACTGAGTTGCTGCCGAACATAAGAACCATATCCTCACCGTTCTTAACGAGCTTAGCATCGATAAGGTTCATCTGTGGAGAACCAATGAATCCTGCTACGAATACGTTCTGTGGAAGGTTGTAGAGGTTCTGTGGTGTATCTACCTGCTGAATAATACCATCCTTAAGAACTACGATTCTTGTACCAAGTGTCATAGCCTCTGTCTGGTCATGTGTAACGTAGATGATTGTTGTCTGGAGTCTCTGATGTAACTTGGAAATCTCAATTCTCATCTGTACTCTTAACTTAGCATCGAGGTTGGAGAGAGGCTCATCCATAAGGAATACCTTAGGCTGACGAACGATAGCACGACCCATGGCAACACGCTGTCTCTGACCACCTGAAAGAGCCTTAGGCTTACGATCAAGGAGATGCTCGATATCAAGAATCTTAGCTGCCTCATGAACAGCCTTATCAATCTCTGCCTTAGGAACCTTTCTTAACTTAAGACCGAATGCCATGTTATCATAAACTGACATATGTGGATAGAGAGCGTAGTTCTGGAATACCATCGCAATATCTCTGTCCTTAGGCTCTACGTCATTAACAAGCTTGTCGCCAATCCAAAGCTCACCTGAGCTGATCTCCTCAAGTCCTGCAATCATACGAAGAGTTGTAGACTTACCACAACCAGATGGTCCTACGAAAATGATGAATTCCTTATCTTCAATGTCAAGGTTGAAATCCTTAACTGCAACGAATCCGTTTGGATATACCTTACAAACGTTTTTAAGTGATAAACTAGCCATTATAATACCTCCTAAAAGTTTTTCCGTTTTTCACTATCATCATTCTACAATAATGCTTGTTCAAATGCCATACCTCAAATAGCCGAAAATCTTTGTGCGATTTTGTGGATTTTGCATATAGACATGCTATTATTTACTTTTTTATTGCACTTTATACAAAAAACCTTCTGTTTATTGCTTTTTTTGTGCAAAGACTTGTTTATTTTTATTGTTTATGGTATAAAGTAAGTAAGAAACTTGTAAATGTACTTTTCACTATACATAATGGAAATGAGGTATTTTATGGATATAGCAGCACTTTCCGCAAGCATGAGTCTTGCCGATGTCAACTCACAGGTCGGCATAGCTGTTCTTGCAAAGAATCTTGACACAATTGAGGAGCTTGGCGACGGCATGAAGAAGATGATGGAGCTGTCAGTCAACCCTAACCTCGGCGCGAACATTGACGTAACAGTATAGCAGTGCCATTCACCCTCAACAGATACGGCACCGGAAATGCACTACATTTCCGGTGCCGTATTTATTATTTCAATCTTATTGATGTCTCTGAAAGCTCTATTTTTCCCTCTTTTAAAAGCTTTCCTACCGCTCTCTTAAAGGATGCCTTGCTCATGCCGAGCTCCCTCTTGATTACCTCAGGCGATGCCTTGTCGCTGAACGGAAGAACCCCGTCGAACTCTTCTATGGTCTCAAGAATCTTCGCAGCATCATCATCTCTCTGAAGATATCCCACCTCGCGCACTGCAAGCTCAAGTCTTCCGTCCGCAGTCACATTCGTCACTCGGAGTCCCGTAAGTGTCTCTCCGACACTCAGCACACCATAGCACTCCTTCTTAGGTATAAGTCCCTGATACATGTCGTCAACCGCAACATACATTCCGAACTTTTCAATATACTGATATGCGGTTCCACTCACCATGTCGCCGCGCTTGTACTGTGTGGTGGTCTTAAGATACTTATACACGTTCATGGTCGCACACAGTCTGCTGCTCTTATCAACATATAATGCTACAAGGCAGTTGTCACCCGGACGAACCCTGTATGTCTGCTCCTTAAACGGCAGGAACAGATCCTTCTCAAGTCCCCAGTCAAGGAATGCTCCTATCTTGCCCGTATCCTTAACCTCAAGCCTTGCCGCCTCTCCGAGCACAAGTGCAGGTCTTCTCGTCGTCGCAAGAAGTCTGTCCTGTGAATCTCTGTATATGAATACGCTGAGTGTATCACCTATCGCAGCATTCTCCGGAACCTGCTTTTTCGGAAGAAGCACACGCTCCTCCTCATCCCCGAGATACACTCCGAAATCCGTCTTTTTAACTATCGCTAAATCCTGAATCTCTCCAATTCTTATCATCGTAATCCTCCATTCATATATCACTGCTCAAATACAACTATCGCATTAATGCTGCCATCCGCATCCTTAAGGCACACATAATATCTGCCGTCCTGCCATCCCGTATACGGATGAAACGTGTCACCCATTACCGCAGATTTCTTATATTCGGCAAGCATTCTCTTTATCGGCTTCTTCGCACCGTCCGGCTCATTCCGGTCAAAGAGTGACATCGCTATATTAATATACTGTCCGTTATTCACATGATTGTTGGTATCAATCATATCCGCCCTCACGTCAATAGCCGCCTCTTCGCAGAGTCCCTCAGGAAGTGCTATCTTGCGCGGGAGATATTCCATGTCAAGCTTCTCACCAAGTCCGTAATGCTCTATCTGCTCCGCATCAGGCTTCATAGGTCTTAAGCTCTTAATATTCATATACGACCACAGCGAAGCCGCCTTCACAAGTATATTTCCGTTCTCGTCCTCAAGCCAGAAATTACGGTTGCCGTAAAAGCCCTTGAACTCATAAGGCACCGTACACACCTTAACATTGTCGCAGAAGGATGGCAGTGTATCTATATCAATCTGCCAGTTGAGCAAAAACCACGCGGCATCACGTTCTGCCACATAATCGATACCTACTCCTGCATCCTCCGAATGGAATGACGAACAATTCTGAAACAGGTTAATGAGCGCCGGAATCGTGAGCTTCCTGTCATTTGCACACTCCGAATACCTGATTCTTGCATTATAGCTGTACATAAGCATCCCCCTTTTCACCGTATAAAGTAAAAAGCACATTACAGTCTCCCATAATGTGCTCGACGCAAACGGAAACGGCGGGATTCGAACCCGCGTGCCGGTTGCCCGACAACTTGATTTCGAGTCAAGCTCGTTATGGCCACTTCGATACGTTTCCATAGATTGTTGTAAAGTCTTAAAAGACCTATTATACCAACAAAGGCATCACGCTGACGTGATGCCTTTAACTGGGCTACCAGGGCTCGAACCTGGAAATGCTGGAGTCAGAGTCCAGTGCCTTACCATTTGGCTATAGCCCAATGTGTACTGCGCTCTTGCGCTGCAACATGATGTATTATATATCACCTTTTTTGAAAATGCAAGTACTTTTTTGAAATTTTTTAATTTTTTTTAATATATATAAAACTGCTGCATTTTACAGGGAGTTTCCGGTGCTATCCCTCTATAAGCTGCCTTGTGTACGGCTCCTTCGGATTGTCAAAAAGCTCCTGTGTCTCCCCGCTCTCAACAATATGTCCGTCCTTCATGACAATAATTCTGTCGCAAAGCTGGTACACAACATCAATATCATGCGATATGAATATATATGTGAGCCCGAATTCTTCCTTAAGCTCCAGCAGCAGCTCCATAATCTGAGCCTGTATCGTCACATCAAGCGCCGATAACGGTTCATCCGCTATTACAAGCTGCGGGCGCGCAATAAGTGCCGCGGCAATGCTTATTCTCTGTCTCTGTCCGCCGCTGAGCTGTGAAGGATGTCTGCGTGCATACGTTGCATCAAGCCCGACACGCACAAGCATATCGTCAATCCTCTCATCAAGCGCCTTCTTATCCTTCACCCCTGACAGAATGAGCGGTTCCTTAAGTATTCTTCCGACAGTCCAAGCCGGATTAAGTGACGAATACGGATCCTGAAAAATCATCTGCGGTCTTTTTGACATATGGACAATTTCCCCGTCATACAGCGGATTCATACCGAGAATCGTCTTCGACAATGTGGACTTGCCGCAGCCCGATTCCCCGACAATTCCGAGTATTTCCCCTTCATTGACATCAAAATTAATGTCATACAACACCTGTTTTTTTGATGTACGGGCAAAAATTGATTTTGTGTTATTCTTATAATATGCATTAAGCTGTCTTACTTCAAGAATATGTCCCATTGTCCTCTCCGTCTATCCCTTGATTCCTGCTCTGATTCTTCTGCTCCTGTCGGGTATCGCAGCTATAAGCTGTCTTGTATACTCCTCCTTAGGTTTTGCAAAGATATCCTCCACGGTTCCCTGCTCCACAACCATTCCTCTGCACATTACCACAACCCTGTCGGCAAAGTTCCTCAACAGCTTCAGGTCATGAGTAATAAATATGATACCCATATTATACTCCGTGCGCATTCTTTCAATAAGCTCGATAATTCCCTTCTGAGTGGTCACATCGAGCGCCGTCGTCGGCTCATCACACAGAAGATATCCCGGTCTGCATATTGTTCCCATCGCAATCATCACACGCTGGCGCATACCTCCCGACAGCTCATGAGGATAGCTCGAATATATCCTCTCCGGCTGTTCAAGCCTCGCATCCTCAAGTGCCGACAATGCACGCTCCTTAAGCTGCGCCTTTAAAAGTCTTCCCTCATGAAGTTTTACCGCCTCCTCAAGCTGCTTTCCTATGCGCATAGCAGGGTTAAGGCTTGTCATCGGCTCCTGAAAAATCATCGCTATCTCGCCGCCTCTTACCTTAGAGAACGCGGCTTCGTCAAGCTGTGTAAGCACCTTTCCGTCAAGACTTATGCTTCCATTCGTTATCTCTGCCGCCGGATTTAAAAGTCCCATAATCGAAAGTGCCGTCATCGTCTTACCGGAGCCGGACTCTCCAACTATTCCGAGGACTTCACCACGGCTGACCGACATACTCACTTCATCAAGCACGCGCCTGTCACCGAACTGTACCGTAAGCTTCTCTATCTCAAGCATATGCTGGCACTCCTTTTCCATCATATCTCCTCATCCGCAGTCTTTACCCTTATGCCTTCGGCAAGGAGTGAAAAACCAAGTACAAAAAGCACAATCGTCATTCCCGGCATAACCGCATACCAAGGTGCCGTGAACAGATAGCTCTGTGCATCCGACAGCATGCTTCCAAGGCTCGCATCAGGCGGCTGTATGCCTATTCCAAGATAGCTCAGTCCTGCCTCCGCAAGCACCGCATTGTTGAATCCGATTGTCACCGTGACAAACAGGGTCGGAAGTATATTGGGAAATATATGTCTGAATATGATTCTTAAACTTCCCGCGCCCATAAGGCCTGCGCTCTTTACAAAGTCGCGTTCCTTAAGGCTTATATACTCGCTTCTTACGATGCGGGCAAAGCTCGGAATGAACAGGATTCCGAGTGCAATAATTACATTGTACTTACCCGGTCCTGCAATACTGACTATTACAAGTGCAAGAAGTATGCTCGGAAATCCGTTGAGTGCATCATTGATTCTCATGACTATCTCATCAACGATTCCTCCGTAATATCCCGTAACCGCTCCTATTATGGTTCCTATGCTCCCTCCGATGGCGACAGTTGACACCGCCACCAGCCCCGTCATGCTTATCCCCTTGAGAACACGGCTGAAAATATCCCTTCCGAAATTATCCGTTCCCATTATATGCTTCAGACATGGTGACATAAATTTCTCAGAGGCATTCATGGCATTCGGGTCATACGGTGTATGTATAAGACCAACGAACATCAATATGACAAAAGCAGCCGTCAGGGCTCCTCCCGTCACAATATACATATTCTTCTTTCTCAGTGTTCCCTTGCGGGCTTTTGTCCTGTTTTTCATATGCCTCACTGTTCTCTGACCCTCGGGTCAATATACCTGTACAGAATATCAACCACAAAATACACAATAACAACCGCCGATACGATATAGAGCATAAGCGCCTGAACAACAGGATAATCTCTCGTAGATATCGACGACACAAGAAGTCTGCCGATTCCCGGAAGTCCGAACACCTGCTCAACAACTATACTTCCCGCTGCTATCTCCGCCGCTATGACACCTATGAAGGTTACTACCGGAATCATGGCATTCTTAAGCACATGTCCAAATAGCACACGCCATCTGCGCGCACCCTTGCTGTATGCAGTTCTCACATAGTCGGACTTAAGCTGCGTGATAATCGAATTACGAAGAAACTTCGCAGTCATGGCTGCCTTGGGTATCGCTACCGTCACAGCCGGGAAAAGCATATATCTTATGTATCCCAACACGTTTTCCTTATAACTTACATATCCTCCCGGCGTAAACCATCTCATGATGAGGCCGAAAAAATATATGATTATTATTCCGAGAAAAAACGACGGAATGCTCATTGTGAACTGCGAAAGTACGTTGAGCACGCCATCAACCCATCTGTGCTTCGTTCCTCCCCAAAATATACCGATGGGAATTGAAAATATTATGATAAGCACCAGTGACATTCCTGCAAGTGTAAGCGTCACCGGCAGCTTACCCGCGATAAGGCGTGTCACCGCCATCTGTTCGTTGAGATTCTCCTGATAGCGGTAACTTCTGCCCAAATCACCTGTCAGAACGCCCTTAAGCCAATTCATATAGCGTTCCGGCATAGAAGCATTAAGCCCAAGCTGCTCGCGCAGTGCCTCCACCTTCTCCTCAGTCGCCTCCGTTCCGAGAATCGAGAGCGCAGGGTCACCCGGTATCACCTGAAATATGAGAAACACCAGCATTGATATGAGAAAAAGTGTCAGTATAAGAGTTATCAGCTTCTTTAAAATGTATTTCATACTATTCTCCCATGCCGCTGATGGCGGCAGATATTACATTACTCTGTCCAGTATACATACTTCATATCCTGTACATAGATAGGATAGAAGCGGTAGCCTGCAAGCTTCTTATTCATCGCAATAAGCACAGGCGGAACTACGGTGTACACCGAAGCCGCATCCTCATAGAGCATGGTCTGAAGCTTTCTGTAGCCTTCCGTTATCTCTTCACTGTCAAGTGAAGTGGAAATCTTCTTATATAATGCATCGAACTCCTCATTGCTGTATCCGATGAAGTTATTCTTTGCGTCCGACTGGTATCTTACAAGGAGATAGCTTGGTGTAAGGGAACCTGCGATACCTGATATGGTGCTCTCAAAATTTCTTCCCTTGTACACGTCATCGAGCCATGTTGACCAGTCAACCTTATTAATCTTAGCCGTAATTCCGACTTCCTTGAGCTGCTCAACAATAACCTGTGCCGTATCAATATGCATCTGATAATTGGACGGAACGGTTATCTCCATCTCAAAGCCATCAGGGTAGCCGGCCTCCGTAAGAAGCTCCTTTGCCTTATCGACATCATGCGGATATCCTGTATCGACATAGCAGTCATAGCCCGGAACCATGCTTGTTCCTACGGTCTGTCCTCTGCCGCCGAACACGAACTCATTTATCGCATCCCTGTCAACAGCGTAACATAATGCCTGTCTAACGCGCACATCATCAAAAGGTGCAACCGCATTGTTAAGATACAATGCCTGTACTACATTAGAGCCGTTGCTTCCTATATTATATGAAGCTGAGAGCTCATTTGCCTGATCATCCGTGAGATACGGATATATGTCAATGCTTCCCGCCTGAAGTTCCATCATGGCGGATTCTGCACTTGCAACAATCTTAAATGTTACCTTGTCAAGATATGGAAGCCCTTCTCTCCAGTAATACTCATTTCTTGAGAGGACAACTCCCTCCTGCGGAACATAGGAATCCAACTTAAAAGGACCGGTTCCTATAATCTCGCCTGTTTCACTCGATGATGCCGGAATAATGTCTGCCGTAAGGTAGTATATAATCTCCGAATTGGCCTCCGAGAGGACGATATTGATAGTAGACTGGTCCACAATTTCAACACTTGATATTATTGAAAGTGCCTTAACAAGAGGCGTTCCGTCAAGAAGCCCCGAGCATCTCTCAATCGAATATTTTACATCTTCGGCAGTCACCGGTGTACCATCGGAGAACTTGATTCCATCCCTCAGCTTGAAGGTATAGGTAAGTCCGTCTGTTGATATGGTATAATCCTCTGCTACCGCAGGTGTCACGTTGCCATTCTCGTCGGAAACTACAAGTCCCTCGAAAATGTTAAACAGTACCTCTTTTGTTCCTGCCGCTACTGCTAAATGTGGGTCAAGACTATCGATATCCTGCTGTATTCCTACAACAACCTCGCCGCCGGCAACTGCTGTTCCGGTGGTCTCGGAAACACTATCCGAAGGCTTCTCTCCTCCCTTGCCGCCCGAACAGCCGGTCAGTGCAGCAGAAAGTACCGTTACTACCACACACATAAGACTAAGTCTCTTAAAAAAGTTCTTCATGTGATATTCTCCTTCTGAATAATATTTTATTGTTTTTCCATTGTATACAATATACCATGTAAATGCAATAGATTTTAATGTTTTTTTAATTATACATTTCCCATGCGATGTGATATACTGCTAGGTGACTAATTATAGAAAAGAGGTTTTACCACATGGCAGACAAATATCTACACCCCGACAAGGCACTGGCAATCAAGTACGTCATTGCAGCCTTTATGCTGTATATCTTAGATTATATTATCCCGTTTTTAGGTTTAATATCCCTGATACTCCTTTTTCCGGGAATAAAGCAGTTTCTCAATGATGAGAACAATCACTTCAAGGCGGCATACAAATCATTGAAGAAAATGACAGCCGCATATGCCATTATGCGTCTGGCTCGCCTGGTTCCTGAGACCGGATTATTCAAGGTATCTACACCGACCATCGTAATATATCTTGCAATGGGTATCGGAACAATATATTTCATATATGTGACACATTATTTTACGGAAGGAATTCTTCTCGAAGCAAAAAAGATTAAGGTTAATTATGTGAAGCTCGGTCTCAACACTCCATGGATTCTTTTGGGAGTATTCGTGATGGTACATTTTGTATGTACAGTCACCTTCAGGCAGCCTATTCCGAGCATAACCTGTGTTCTCGCACTCATGATATGCTTATATTACTGCATCAAGCTGTATCAGGCATTTCCTAAGGTATACGGAAGCAATACCGCAAAATAATATATACGCAGACCAAAACGGACTGAGCTTACGCCCAGTCCGTTTTTCATTTATCTTTTAAAGGAGTATTATATTGGCAGACCATTACGGTCTATAAAGCATATTTTATTCGACATCCTGAAGTGCTGCATAGCCCTCTTCACCTGTACGAACCTTAACAACCTGATCAACATTGTATACGAAAATCTTACCGTCACCGATATGTCCTGTATATAATGCCTTCTTAGTTGTCTCAATTACCGACGCAACCGGTATCTTGCTTACAACAACTTCAATCTTAACCTTAGGAAGAAGTGTGGCATCTATCTCAGCTCCACGATACATCTCCCCTGCGCCCTTCTGAATACCGCAGCCCATAACCTGTGTCATTGTCATACCTGTGACACCGAGGTCATTAAGAGCCTTCTTAAGCTTCTCGAAGCTTGCAAGCTTGGTGATAATGGATACCTTGTAGATACCCGTTGCAGGAGTTGTCGCAGGAGGTACCACCACCTTCACTGCGGCAGCCTTCTGTGTATCGGATGCCTTGTCGTAATCGCTCACGCCAAGGTCCGTATTCTCGTTAGTCTCCATTGTCATTGTGTTGGAGATATCCATAAGGCTGAAGCCTGCATAAGCTGAAGGAAGTCCATGCTCTGTTGCATCAAGTCCTAAGATTTCCTCCTCCTCGGAAACACGAAGTCCAATCGTTGCCTTTATAATAAGGAAGGTAATCGTAAGTGTCACACCTGCAAATGCAAGAATTGCTATCATTCCGAGTAACTGAAGTCCAAGCTGTGAGAAGCCTCCTCCGTAGAAAAGACCCTTTCCGGCAATCTGGTTAGCACCGAAATTAACACCGTCACCGATACCTCTTGCAAAAGCAGGAGCTGTATCTGTTGCAAAAAGACCAACCGCTATTGTTCCCCATATACCATTTAAGAAGTGAACCGCAACGGCACCAACAGGGTCATCAATATGTAACTTATAATCAAGAAGCCATACTCCGAATACAACGAGCACTCCCGATACCGCTCCAATTATTATTGCTCCAAGTGCATCCGTGACATCACACCCCGCCGTGATTGCAACAAGACCTGCAAGTGAAGCGTTAAGGCACATTGACACATCAGGCTTACCATACTTAACCCATGTAAAAATCATACATACAACAGTTGCAATAGCAGGTGCAATCGTTGTTGTAACGAAGATTGAACCAAGCTCAGCAACCGACGTTGCGGCTGCACCGTTGAAGCCGTACCAGCCAAGCCAGAGAATGAATACACCGAGTGCACCGATAGGAAGATTATGTCCCGGAAAAGCATTGACCTTGACAATCTCGCCCTTCTCGTTCTTGGTGAACTTACCAATACGAGGTCCGAGAATCTTTGCTCCGATTATTGCGGCTGTACCACCTACCATATGGATACATGTTGAACCTGCGAAATCGTGGAAGCCCATCTGAGCAAGCCAGCCTCCGCCCCATACCCAGTGTGCCTCAATCGGGTAAATGAGAGCAGATATAACTGCCGAATAGATGCAGTATGAAAGGAACTTGGTTCTCTCAGCCATTGCACCTGATACAATAGTTGCCGTTGTGGCACAGAATACAAGGTTGAATACAAAATTGGACCAGTCAAAATTCTCATAAGCCGTAAAGATATCAAATCCCGGCTTACCGATAAGTCCTACTAGGTCTTCGCCCAACAGAAGGCTGAAGCCTATAATGATGAACACTACCGTACCTATACAGAAGTCCATCAGGTTCTTCATGAGGATGTTACCTGCGTTCTTTGCTCTCGTAAATCCGGTTTCAACCATCGCAAAGCCAGCCTGCATCCAGAATACCAGCGCAGCACCTATGAGGAACCACACTCCATACAATTCACTCAATACTTCTTCCATAATTCTTCCTCCTTTTCTTTTTTCGTGTACAGTGAAATATATTTCCTGCAACGAAAAAAGGCACCTTGGGTTCTACCCAAAGCGCCTTTGCTTGATGTGTTGGAGTATAGCATCTATATTTTTGAATGTCAACACAAAATTTTATATTTTTTCAACTTTCTTATAATTAATTTAAGTTTTTCCTCTGATTATCTGCACTTAGCACACATGGAACTTAATTAATTATTGTGCATCCTCATTGCCGGTGTCATGTGCATCGGACTCGGAAACACTGTCAGAGTTTTCAGTGTTTTCAATGCTTTCTGCATTTTCAGAAGTCTCTGCATCATGGGAGGTCTCCGCATTCTCAGGCTTCTCCTCACTCCCGAGATAATAGTCCTCGTCATAACGCTCGTCCTTAGGCATATATCTGTCTAATACCTTGTAGAAGAATATGGAGCTTATATATACCCATGCCCCCACAATGAAAAATATTGAAACAGGAAACAAAAAATATCCTAAGAGAACCGCAACTCCCAATATGAGAAGAAGCGGAACCGTCTGAGGAAGATGTCTTATGGACATAAATGCCGCATTCTTGATAATCCTAAAGGTTGAATTGTCAAATCTTGACAGCAGCGGGAATGCATACATGAATGTAAGAATAGCAACCAATGCCATACCTATGACGATAAAGAACAGAATTCTCCATCCCAAGGCACCCGATGTGGTGAACTTTCCATACAGATACTTGATATCAATATATAATATCACTCCGACTATAACAAAGAATACCTCCATCAGAAAGCCCTGAACAAAATTGGTCTTAAAAGACTTCCAGTAGCTCTTCCACAGGTATCCTTCCTCGTTGGCAACCGCCTTGGTGCAGTAATAATACAGCGCCGTGTATGATGCCCCGATTGTCACAACCGGTAATGATGTTATCAGAAAAAACAGATTCAATATGAGTGTATCAGCCACCCTTGTCATAAAGCGGAAAAAGCCGTTATCCGCATCAAATATCTTACTCATGTTATACCTCGCTTTGCATTGTTTCTACGGCAAAAAGCCTAAAATTCATTATACTGTAACTACCTGTAAAAATCAAATTAATCATTATTAAATTTTCATAAAAGCGCTTACAAAAGGCAATTATTATGGTATGATGTGTATCAGTCTAAAACAAGGAGGTTTAATATGGCATCCGGCTTCACAGATAAATTTTCGGTGCGTGTAAAGAAGGAACGCGAAAAAATAAAGAATCAGAAGGGCTTTAAGGGAAAAGCCTCCTATATATGGGATTATTACAAGCTTCCTATCCTTGCGGTCATATTAGGCACCGCCGCAGTCATATCGCTTGTACTGTCAATAAAATCGAACTTTTACAATACCAGTCTCTATATATCATATGTCAACTGCTCATCGGCTGACCTAAGGGATAATACCGGAATACTTGAGCATCGCCTTAACGCATGGCTTGGAATAGACGGAAAGAACGACAGGGTAAGCATTGAGGGCTACTACAATATTAATCCTGACGTGCTGACAGAGGAGACCTACACCTCCGCAGAAAAGCTGAACATGCTTATTGTGGCAAAGAGCAGTGATTGTTATTTCGGAGATGAGCTCTTCACAAAGACTTGGGCTAACTCAGGCTATCTTGCCGACCTCACGAATGTTCTCCCTGATGACCTTCTTTCCAAGGTTTCCGACCGCCTTGTATATTTCACCGATGGTGAGCTCGGTGAGGAAAGAGCCGTCGGCTTAGACCTCGGAGGACTTCCATTTATAACGGATGTTATGGCATTCGGCGATGAACACCCTATCTTTTCAATAGTTATAAATGCACCTCATCTTGACAACTGCATAACAATGTTAAGACACATTATTGATTATGAATAAGCTTTTTTCTGTACAGGCAGCAGTCCTTTCCGTCACATACGCTGCTGCCGTACAGCTCGAAGCCCAGCTTCCTTCCAAGCCCTATTGATGCCTGATTATCATTCTCAATACACAGCCACAGTTCATCCAGCATAAGACATTCCTCCGCATACTCCATAACTGCGGTGCTTACCTCGTAGCCTATACCCTTACGCTGTCTGTCACCCCTTATTATATAACCAAGCTCACAGCATTTCCCACCATTTATTTCTCTTGTACTTATTCCCGCTCTGCCTATAAGTTCACCGGTCTTCCTGTCAAACACCAGCCACAGACCATAGCCGTAAAATGAATACACTTTCTCGATATAAGCCCTTGTAAACTCGAGCTCCTTATCATACTCATACAGCGGTTCAACCCACCTTGCCACTGCCTCATCCGCATAGAGCTCATACATTGCGGGAAGGTCGTCAACCGTCATCTCCCTGATAAGCGTTCTCTCTGTCCGCGCAATCAGAAGCGGCATGCCATGCGCTCTCATGTATATCAGGTTGAAATAATCATCATCAACCATGGCAAGCTCACTCACAACATAGTTAATCTTAAAGTGTATCAGCTCTTCTCCCTCTGCCTGATACCCCGCCACTGCCAGTCCCAGCTCCCTCATAGCCGCAGCAGCTTCTGCATCATCCGTAATCGCAAGAACATCCCTTGTGTCCGCAGCCGGGAACATCTTCCCAAGCTCCCCCGGAATCCTGTCATCTGCACCGAAGCCGCCTTCCCCGCGCACGAACAGCTTCACCTCAAGCCCTTCTGAAAGCGATGTCTTAATATATTCCCTGATATCATCATTTATTTTGTTAAAAACAAGCACAACCGTGTTAAACAGATAATTGTTATCCATTGACTAAAGCACCTCTTTATAGTTATAATCTTATTCAGATATTATAAATAATAATGCACAGAAAGGAATATTTCAATGTCACAGAATCCTATTGTAACTTTTACAGTTGCCAACCGCGGCACAATTAAGGCAGAGCTCTACCCTGAGATTGCACCTAACACAGTCAACAATTTTATCAGCCTTGTAAAGAAGGGCTTTTACGACGGTCTTATCTTCCATCGTATAATAAGCGGCTTCATGATTCAGGGCGGATGTCCTGAAGGAACAGGAATGGGCGGTCCGGGCTACTCAATCAAGGGTGAATTCTCCCAGAACGGCTTTGAGAACAACTTAAAGCATACACCGGGAGTTCTCTCAATGGCACGCGCCATGAATCCTGACTCAGCAGGCTCCCAGTTCTTCATCATGCACGCCGCAGCACCTCATCTTGACGGTGCATATGCAGCATTCGGCAAGGTTATCGAGGGACAGGATGTTGTCAACGCCATCGCCGAGACGCCTACCGACTGGAGCGACCGTCCTATGGATACACAGGTTATCGAGTCTGTAACGGTTGACACCTTCGGTGTGGACTATCCGGAGCCTGAAACTGTATAATTCATGTAAAAGTTATCCTCAAAAGGAGTAAGAAAAAAGTTCGTTGTTCACAAATCGTTCATTTTAAATTAAACAAACCTTCACAGGATTAACACGTTTTCTTCACTAATCCACAATATAATAGGTCTCATAAAGATAAATGATTAAGGACACAAAGTACTTAAGAATTTTTTTCATAATAAAGGGCTGATATTTTTATCAGCCCTCCTCCTTTTTTTATCACCTTTTTTTCAACTTCACACACAGCATCCCGCCGAACAATATCGTGAGAAGCATCATTACAATGAGATAAGCTATTCCTGCACCTGCAATTTCCATGCCATTTACCATCACTATCGGAAGTATCACGGATACAACAAAGGTCAATGTATATCCTATGAATATCTCCTTCTGAAGCCTCATAACCGTGAGCGCATAGTAAAATAATATGCTGACGGCATTGAAACCGCCCGCCGCTATGAGCACCAGCATCACCGGCTTATACGCTGCAAGGTCAATGTCATACAGCCACGACAATACCGGTATTCCAAGCCATGCGCCTGCCGCAAGCGTAACTGCCGTTATTCCCACGGCTATCGCCACAAGTATTGCAACAAGCCCCGCGAACCTCTTATTGTCCCCATTCTCATAATGTCTTGCAAGCGTCGTGAGCATCGGCTTAAATACAAAGCTGCTTCCGAGATTGATAACCATTGTCGGCATGAACACGATTCCGTAAGCCAAGGTATCCCTGTCGGTCAGGCTCCACTCAACAACATACTTTGTTCCGTTCCACAGCCACATACACATTGCTGAGCCGATAAACAGAAGTATCGTGCTGTTAAACAGTGACTTCATCTTCTCAACGTCAAATGATATCGACAGCCTTTCAAAGCCTCTGTTCCACACAAGTGCCACTACTGCCACCCCGGCAAGACCTGCCGCAGCAGCCACCGCAGACGCAGCATATATATTCCTTGTCAGCCATGCCGTCACCGAGAATGCCAACATAATGGCGATTGTCCTGAATGCCATCGACATTCCCGATATATCTATTCTGTCATGACGCTGGAATTCTCCCTCAAAGACATCCGCAGCACCATCGAACATCTTTAAAAGGCACATGGTCATAATGAGCATGAAACCTGCGCCATCAGCCTTTTTATTCACAACATACACTATTCCCACCACGACTGAACTTACAAGCATCGCCGCACTGCTCAACATCCTGAAGCCGAAATATTCCCCAGCTTCATACTGGTGCTTAACATCAGTGACCTGAAACGGTCTTATCTCAAAATATCCTATTGTCAGAAGCATCTGCCCCGTCGTGAATGCCATGTAGAATTTTGCTCCCGCTTCCTCGCCCACAAGTCTCTTTGCAAGCATCACAAATATCACGGTTGCAAGCGAATATATTCCGCTTCCCAGCATATTCCATATGAATTGCTTTTTTTTCATAAACACACCTTACATCTCATCTTTGTCCTATGCACATTGACTTTAAAAAGCCATGTGCTATACTATATACTATTATAAACCCACGCTATGGAGGATAATCATGAACGAACTTGATACCAATACAAAATTAGCAATTATGAAGAGAATCGACGACTTCATCGAAGCTGAACGTTCCGAGCAGCCGGGTGTCCCTGACACAACCATTATGATGCCGGAGCTTAACCGCGTTGCAGAGGAATATTCCCTCGATACAGCCGACCTTTTCGTCACCTACCTCGACCACATCGCAATAACCAATAAGCGTGTAGCCCAGGAGGCGGAAGAGGAATTAGACTTCACAAAAATCCAGCGTTTTTATTAAAATATTAATCAGCCATTGTTCTTATCAAAGAACGCAACAGCTATCGCACCCGGTCCGACATGCGTTCCTATCGCTCCGCCGACTGACATGATATCCAGCCTGTCGGCATGCTCCTGCCATATATGCGCACTATCAGCGATATATTTTTTCAAAAGCGTATCGTCGAGACCTGCATAGCCAAGATAATACGGCTTGGAGAAATCAACACCTCCAGCCTTCTCAATCTGCTGTACAAGAAGATTGTTGCCCTGCTTAGAGCCTCTTGCTTTTCCGAGCATGACTACCTCTCCGCTTTCAATGGCAATAACCGGCTTGATTGACAGCATTCCGCCCACAATCGCAGCCGTCTTGGAGATTCGCCCGCCCTTCTTAAGATATTCCAATGTATCAAGGAGACCTACAACACGGATATTTTTCTTCTCTGTATTGAGCGTGTCCACAATCGTGTCAATATCCGTCCCTGCATCCTTAAGTCTTATCGTGTATTCGACAAGTGTTCTCTCGCCTACAGTGACATTCTCGCTGTCAACCACATGTACCATATCCTCATAATCCACGGATGCGATGCATGCACTCTGATAGGTTCCCGAAAGCTTACCCGATATAGTTATGACTATAACCTGTTCTCCTGCCTCACGCGCCTTCTCATACTGCTCCTCAAAAGCATATGGCGCAACCTGGCTTGTTGTAGGAAGCTCATCATTTTCAATAAGCTTCTCATAGAATTCCCTGTGTGTAAGGTTCACACCGTCAAGATACTCCTCCGTCCCGAACCTTACATGCAGAGGCACAACAGTCACATCACTTCTGTAATCCGCGGGCATATCCGATGCACTGTCGGTTATTATTCTTATCTTATTCATCAATTTTCTCCAAAGGTTAATGTTATTTTAAATTATAACTAATTTACATTCGCCGCGATAGTCTTTATAATATCAACCATCTTATCCATGGACTGAATGCATACATACTCATACTTGCCATGGAAATTATGTCCGCCCGTACTCAGGTTAGGACATGGAAGCCCCATATAGGACAGACGTGCTCCGTCCGTACCACCTCTTATCGGCTGTATAATCGGCTCGACACCGTTCTCCTTCATAGCCTCCACCGCACGGTCAACTATATACATATCATTCTCAAGCTTTTCCCTCATGTTGTAATAGGAATCCTTCATATCGAGCGTCACTGTTCCCTCACCGTACTTGTCGTTGAGATATGCCGTAATCTTCTCCATTACAGCCTTACGTCCGAGGAACTTCTCCATATCATGGTCACGCACAATGTAATCAAGGTTCGCGTTCTCCTCATCCCCGTTCACCGCACACAGATGATAGAAGCCCTCATAGCCCTCCGTATGTGCAGGTGTCTCAGCCGCAGGAAGCATTGAATTGAACTCCATCGCTATAAGCGCAGCATTCTTCATCTTATTCTTAGCTTCGCCCGGATGAATATTCTCACCCTTTATATGAACCTTGGCTGATGCCGCATTGAAGTTCTCGAACTCTATCTCACCTAACATACCGCCGTCAACCGTGTATGCATAATCAGCACCAAAATGCTCAACATTGAATCTGTCAGCACCTCTTCCTATCTCCTCATCAGGAGTAAATGCTATACATATTTTTCCATGTGTGCTTCCATTACCCGCATTATCCGCTGCAATAATCTCTGCTGCCGCTGTCATAATCTCTGCAACGCCCGCCTTGTCATCCGCGCCAAGCAGTGTTGTTCCGTCCGTCACGATAAGATCCTGACCCACATAATTTCTAAGATGCGGAAAAGTAACCGTATCCATAACCACACCGAGCTTCTCGTTCAGCACGATATCTGCGCCATCATATTCCCTGATAATTCTCGGCTTAATGTCAGCTCCCGACATTGCAGGTGCCGTATCCATATGTGCTATAAAGCCTATGGTCTTCTCCTTGGCTGCCGTTGCAGGTATACTTCCATACACATATCCGTCAGCATCAACATGCGCATCCGCTACACCTATCTCCTTAAGCTCCTCCACAAGGGCTTTTGCAAGAACAAGCTCCTTTTCTGAGCTTGGGCAGCTCTCGCTGTTCTCATCGGATGTTGTCTCATAGCTCACATATTTAAGTAATCGCTCATATGCTCTCATAATCAAATTACCTCACATTCCGCCTTAATACGGCTTAATTAATCAAGGCTGTATACACAGCTATTTCAGTATAACACAGTTATTTAAAAAAATCCATATGAATGTTACATATGTCACCAAGCCGTTCCTTGACAACTAAATACACATACGTTTTAAAATATAATTTGCAATATATTGATTTTCCTAGTATAATTTACTAAAATAGTATTTAGGTATCACTGCTTAGCTTTTTATGAGTATATCATGGTTATAATTATGCATATCAGCTCCGTTGTACGAAGCAAGTTGTTCTAATGACTCCGTAGGTTTTTCTTCTGCTTCCGCCATCGTTGCAAAATCAGCCCTCCATGGCTGTTTGCAACTCAGCCGGCATCCATGCCGTCTGTGGCTGTACAGCACACAGAGTCCTAAGAACAACTACGCTTCTCCCAAAAGTCGTGATATGCATAATTATAACCATGATATACATATTAAAGTTGTGGCTTTATCATTATCTAATTTTACCTGAGAGGAAATCATATCTATGAGACAATTTTTAAGAATATCCGCCATTGCAGCGGCTTCCGTCGTAATATTCGCGCTGTCCGGCTGCAACAAGCTGACATCAACCATTCCCGAGACAACATCCGGCATAGTCAACGAGACCTTAACTGAGATTGAGACCGTTGAAACTTCCGGTGAGAATCTCGTTAGCAATGATACCGTATCCAAAAGTACGGAAGATAATACGGAAGAAAATACGGAAGATGCGCTTCCATCTGAATCTGTTAAGAACTCTGAGCAGACCACGGGTGAAAGTACTTCCTCATCATCCGAGTCTGAGACAGAAACAACCAAGGCTGATTCCAAGTCGGAGACCACCGGCACAAAGCCTGTCGTGAGTGAAACCACAACTCAGGCACCGGGCGAGAAGGCGACTGAGAAGACATCTGAAGCAGCTACCGAAAAGCAGACCGAGAAGACAACCGAGGCTCCAACACAGAAGCAGACAGAGAAGGCAACCGAGGCGCATAAGCACAGCTACACCGGAGCAGTCACGACCCCTGCGACCTGTGCAAGCGAGGGCGTGATGACCTACAGATGCTCCTGCGGCGACAGCTATACCGAGACAATCGGAAAGACCGCGCACAGCTTCGGCTCATACACCTACAATAACGACGCGACCTACGAGTCAGACGGCACCGAGACCGCGGTGTGCTCCGTATGCGGTGAGCGCAGCACAAGAACAGCCGGCGGCACAAAGCTTGTACATGTGCACAGCTACACATCTTCCGTCACAAAGGCGGCGACGTGCTCCGAAAGCGGTGTCGTAACCTACACCTGCTCATGCGGCGACAGCTACACCGAATCCATTCCTATGACAGCCCACAGCTACGGCGACTACGTCTATAACAACGACGCTACAACAGATGCGGACGGAACCAAGACTGCAACGTGCTCTGTGTGCGGCGCGGCAGACACGGTAACTGCCGAGGGCACCAAGAAGTCCCTGCCTAGCTGGTATGATGAGCACACACAGCAGCTTAATGTGGCAACAGGCGCACAGGATGATGGCTCACTTGAGGCTTACTTCGTAGCCGGGCAGTTCGACTGGACCGGGGTGTCCAACGGATGCTGGGATTTTGATTACAGTTCCACAGCTGATTACATTGGAACTTATTCAGAAGGAAGTATTCTCCATGGATACCTGTATAAATGTAATTAAAACACCATATATAAATTTAATACACACATTAAAAGACGTATGTAGACATGCTGCATACGTCTTTTGTTTTGCTCCTCTGTCATATTCTATACGAACAGTTCTCACATAAATACTTTTCAGAGAGTATCTGTTATTTATTTCAACGCATTAATTCAATCACATAAGGAGGTCTGAAAAATAATGAGTAAAAAAAGAAATTTGATAATCCGGCTATTCGCGCTGTTCATAGCAGTTGTTCTTGCAGTATGCAGTACAGGCGTTGAAAATGTTGCAGCGTTTTGGATTCAGGATGGAGCTGATGATGGAAACAGCAGCAATAAATCTACGGCACGAATGGACATTCAGCTTATGCACTGTAACCACAAGGATACCCATTATCAGAACGGCTCACATATCAAGGACTTTACCGGTGATACAACCATCAAAAAATTCCCGGTTTATCCGCAGGTCAACGGCGACCTTACTGCCGGTACAGCGTTCTACGACAAGAACTGGTATGTCTTTGAATACGAAATGTCCTACACGGAAGGTGACAGCGTCGATTATGCTGTTGTTGTGCAGCCTTATGTCAATCACGCCAAGGACGGCGATACGAACGGTACCGAAGTCCACAACAGAATGTACTGGGTAGGAGAGTATCAGAATACCATCACAAATCTTAAGAGTGTGTACAGCGGAGCCGTAAATGAGACCGTGCCGGACAGCCTCTCATACTGGTGGAACTTCGAGAGTTCCTGTACCCCTTCGATTGACGCATCACTCAGCCAGCAGACATGGGAGTCCGTTGACAACATGACTAATCAGGACAAGAAAACATTTATCGTAAATCCCGACATAGGCGATAACGGAGCTAATGGTCAGCGCTATCTGTTCGTGCGAGAAGGAACGATTCTCAACGGCGAACCAGGCGACGGAAGCCACCCCGCATTCACAGGTCCGGGTATTCCGGCGTATTACGATACACATGTGTACGCTCTTATAGGGCTTGTATTTTACAGAACCTTAAACTTCGATGCGAACGGCGGAACACTGGCGGATGGTTCTGCCCTGAATATGCGTGTTTACAACGGCAGCAACAAATGCAAGCTTTATACATGGTTTAATGATAAAAACAACAGAAAATGGGTCTCTGACATCAGTATAAGCCACCCGACTAATGCAAGCGGAGACACATATATAAATGCGCCTACCCGCGAAGGCTACGACTTTCTCGGCTGGTTCGACAGCCCTGACGGCGGCATTCCCGTGTACGACACTGACGGCAATGCGGTGCTCACTTACACTGATGCGTCAGGCAACGTTGTAGCATCCCCGTATTTTGACAGTAACGGCAACTGGATATACCGCGGCAACGTCACGGCGTATGCGGGCTGGGTGGAAAAAGGAACCTACACCCTGCATTATGAGCTCGGCGCAACCAACAGCGGCGACCAGACTCCTGCTGACCAGACGGCTTATGTTGATGAGTCCGTAACCATAAGCTCCAAATCCGTCTCGGGCAGTGATTACATGATAACGTATGAGACCGGCACCAACAATGAGCACTCGGTAACGGATGCCTCCGGTGCATTAAATCAGGTCAGGGGACGATTCACCCTGACGGGCTGGCTGATTGACGGGACGCTTTACAAGAAGGGGCAGACCTATTTTAAGGACGGTCTTAAGAACGGCGATGTGATAACCGCAACCGGACAGTACGCCGACTACCGTTACAGGCTGCCGTCCGCAACAAGTGCCGGATACACATTTGAGGGCTGGTACGACAGCTATGACCGTGACACCGGTACGTTCGGCACCCGTGTAGGAAGCGCGGGCGACTTAAAATCCATCGCTGCATCCGATAAATCGGTGAGCATAACACTGTATGCCAGATGGGAAAAGGACAACCTTATCCTGAATTTTGACTACAACGTTCCGTCCACGGCAAAGAACAGCCCGCTCGGGTATGTGCTTTCGGGAGCGGACACGACGTCCAAGTATGTGCAGCTCGGCAATCCCATCGGCACACTCCCGTCACCGACGCTTACGGGATACAGCTTCGACAACTGGTCGTGGCGCACCGATTCCAACATATACGTTCCTGAGAACACGATATACATGGAGACCTCACCTGACACGCTTTATGCCATGTGGAGCCCGACACGCTATACGATACGCTACGACTATGCAGGCGGTACGGCTCCGGCGGACAACCCGGACTCGGCAAATTACTATGACGTGCTGACGGTCACCGCACCGTCGCTTGCCGGGGCATCATTTGCGGGCTGGGAGATAACCGGAATGGACGGCAGCACGCACCTTCTGGATGGAACGAAAAGCACGGACGGGACCGCATACGGTGTGGGCTCCGGCAAGACATCCGTAAAGCTGTCCGGGCTCAGGAGCACCCAGGGCGAGGTTATGCTTAAGGCAGTGTGGAAGTACGAATCATACAATATCGTGTACGATTTCAACGACGGAAGCGCCTACCCGGACGGCTCGTACCCGTCAAGCGCGAACGTGTGGGACATTTTTTACATAAGCAATCCCGTTGGTGGGAACGGCAGCGTCTTTGCGGGCTGGACGGTGTCCGGCATGGATGAGGGCGACCACATAGTGTGCGGCACGTCCGCATCAGGCACGCGCACATCGGGAGCCGGCAAGGGAAAGGCGTCCGGCACTGAGCTTGTGTGCCAGAACATGAGGTATTCAGCCGGAACGGTAGTGCTGACTGCCGCGTGGGAATCCCCGTACAGGCAGCTTACATTCGTCACGGACGACGGAACCATGTCGGGAAGCTCCGTGCAGACGGACTGGACAATGAGATTCATCCGCTTCGGTGATGTCCGGTTCTCGCTGCTTAACAGATTCGAAACCGACTGGGGCAGCGATGTCCCGTACGTGTCAAAACGCGGATACACGTTCAACGGCTTTTTCACGGAAGCCGAAGGCGGAGAGCAGGTATTCAACGGACTGGACAGCACGTATGTGGGCAGCCGTCTTGTCAAAGGACTGTACTGGGCGGACAACGGCACATGGACAGGCCCGAGCCTCATTCTGTACTCGCAGTTCACGCCGAAGAATTACACCGTAACGTTCAACTTAAACGGCGGCGTGTGGGCGGCTGACGGCTCGGGTGATGCAAAGTCGCTCGGTGTCACATACGACAGCACAAAGAACAGCAGGGTATTCGACAGCAGCTCCGTATACAGAAAGGGCTACATATTCGGCGGCTGGAACACCGCTTCCGACGGGACCGGAGACACGGTGTACGATACGGACGGCAGATGCACCGACGAAGGCGGCTACTGGTCGGACAATTACAGGGAATAATTAAAAACTGATTCAGGAGGATACAATGAGACTTAATAAATCCTTTTTAAGAAAAACCATGGCATATGCACTTACCCTTGCCGTCACGGTTACGTCGGCAGGCTTCGGCGGCGCGGCTCTTCCGTGGAACACGCATGCGGTTTCCGCGGAGGAAAAGCCGGGCTACCATCTTGAATCGTCTGAGCAGGATTACACATATACCATTGTAAGGAATGAAAATGAGAGTGCTTACGGTGCATGGGGCTGCTGCGGAGTACAGGCAGGAGTATCGTGGTACGGAGCTTACGGCGCTGCATACGGCTATTATGACTACAAGGACGAATGGCACACCACCGGAGGAGAGGTCACAACCCTTAATGACAGCCATACCTGTCCTTTATGCGGGGCGCACGCGTCCGTAGGCGACAAGTGGGGACAGACCGACGGCACAAAACCCGTCCATGAGACAGTCAGCAGCTGGGTTCCGAACAACTACACCATAACCTTCAATCCCAATAACGGACAGGGGGCATTCACACGTCAGGTGACATATGACTCAGGAAACGGAAGCACCGGTGTAAGTGCCACATGGACCGGCTATAAGCTTCAGGGCTGGTACACGGGAACCAACGGCACGGGCGAGATGGTGTTCGATGCCTCCGGAAACGCCGTAAACGGCACATACTGGTCGGGCAGCGGAGGCTCAGCCGTATGGAAGGGGCTTAGCGGAGTCTCGCTTGCCGCCTTCTGGAAGGTGGACACTTTTACGCAGACCCTCTATTTTTACAAGGACGGCGTGCCCGATTCGGGCAGGACAAGGACCTACGACGTTACCTACGGCAGCACTTTCTGCGCATCGGACCACATAAGCGACTCGACCTTCGAGCACTGTCATTACACGGGAATCAGCAGTGCGCAGTGGACGGTCACAAAGGCCGCGTCCGCCAACGTCTACTACGAGAGCGACGTGCAGATAGTTGATTACAACGGAAACGGAAGCACCGGCGGTCAGATGGCATCCGCGTCCGCCGCATACGGCACGGCTGTGACCGTTGCCGCCAACGGCTTCACACGTCCGGGCTACACCTTTGCGGGCTGGAACACCGCTTCAGACGGGACCGGCACCTCATATGCGCCCGGCTCCTCACTTACGGTGTATCCGCCGAGCCACAACGACAGGCTCACGCTCTATGCCATATGGAAGGACGTGACCGCCCCGACCGTAACGGTCACCCCGGGCAGTGGCACGTCATGGGCGCTGAACACCGGAATAGTGATAAGCGCAGCAGACAACGGTGCCCTTAAGGCAGACAACTCATACCAGTACTGCGTATGCACCGGTGCCGACGCGCCGGACGGCACATGGCAGACCTACACTAACAACCAGCGGCTTACAATCGGCACCGGGCTGTCCGGAACATACTATGTATGGGTGAAGGCCGTGTATGATACGGCGGGAAACTGCTCAGGCACGTCCGCATACCACAGGTTCGGTCCGTATTATTTTGACAACGCCGCACCTGACATAAGCAGGGTTGCCGACACCTACGGATGGTACGAGAACAGAGCGGTGCTGAATTTTGACATACCGGATACAGAGTCCGGGATAAAGAACATCTCACTGTACGACGTAAACGGCATCCTTTTAAGCGACATCACCGGCACAAAGAGCTTCAGCTTCGACACCGTCGGGGTGAATGTGTACAATCTTGTGGCAAGCGATAATCTTGACAACACGGTATCCAAGGCTTTTGTCGTGAAGATAGGAAAAAATACGGCTGAGTCCTCAGCTTCCAAAGCAGTCTGGGTGTGGGTTAATAATCTCTCCGTGCATGCAGTGTGGCTGCCTGTCTCATACACGGTTCGCTTTGACAGCAATGACTCGGACGGCGGCTCCCCTGCTTATGGCAGAATGGATAACATGACACTCACCTTTGGCAGGGAATACACCCTCCCCTCCAACGCTTTTTCGAGGAAAGGCTATACTTTCACTGGGTGGAGCACTTCTTCAGACGGTTCCGGAAGCTTCTACAAGGACTGCGCCGTGATTAAAAATCTGTCATCTGAAAGCAATGGCTTTATCACTCTCTATGCAATATGGAAGGATAATTCCGCCCCCGTAATAAATGTCACTCCCAACAAGACATATAATCCTGACACAGACAACAATGCAGTAAAAAGCGTAGATATATCAATAAGCATCATCGAAACCGGCTCAGGGCTCTCTCCGGACAACCTTTATGAATACGGCTTTTCATCAAGTTCACTGTCCCCTCCTGTCGACTGGGAGGTATATGCGCTGCCGCAGGACTTAAAAGCTTCGGGTACTTATTCTTCAGCTGAGTCCCTTGACGTGACGCTCCCAGAGCTTGGCGGCACGCAGACAGGCTATTACTATCTGTGGATAAAGCAGGTAAAGGACAATTTCGGCAATCTTTCCACAAGCCCCGATTCGCTTGCCTGTGTTGATTCATGCCATGTGTACGGAATATATGCCTTTGACAATACCGCACCGACAGGAATGGTAAAATACATAGAGAATAATTATACGCTTGGGCTGTATGACACTCTGCCCTCCGGCAATCCTTATGCGGTAATGTCAATATACGATGCAGCTGACAATATGGCAGGAATATCTCACTGTACTCTTGTCATATATGATTCCGACAACCCGGAGAATTTTACAGAGTTTGACTTCGAGCAGGATAACGATGTCTATATCTGCCGCTTCAATCTCTATACCTGTCTTGATGAACCGGAGAATATCGGGCATGTCGGAATGTATGTAAAGGCGGTCGACAAGCTTGGGAATGAAGCAGCAATTCCCATAAAAAGCTACGATTTCGGTACGCTGCAAAGCGGGAAAGCCATATGTGCTGACGATATCGGCTTCTCTATATGCAGTCCTGCTTCCGAGCTCCCCTCTTTTCACCCTGACGGGACATCCGAAAACTATATCTATAAAAGAGATGCATTCCGCGTCGAGACATATATCGAAAATATTTCACACGGCTCCGGCGGAACAACATTTATGGGCGGACAGAAGGGTATTCTGCGCATATACACCTTCGGAAATGTTCATGCCGTATACGCAGACTTCGGCTCCGTCAAAAAGTTCATAAATCCGGTATACGACATATCCCCGGATCTTGGCATAACCACGCTTTCTCCGCTTCTTACCGCACACATATATATGCACGGATTTTTTATACCGCTCTATTGTGCCTCCTCGACCTATACCGACACAACCGCTTACGGGGTAAAAAAAGCTGCCGCACAGCACAGAAATGTCATATATGATGTTGACGGAACTCTGACGAATAATATCAGGACAATTTTAAAATACAATGCCGATTAAGTTTTCTCATTTTACCTATTCCATTTTTTTCTTTATGTGTTATAATAGGCTTGTCAAAATAATAACAATATCGGAGGTATACCTATGTTAGTTACAGCAAAAGAGATGCTTGAAAAGGCAGTTGCCGGTCATTATGCAGTTGGCCAGTTTAATATTAACAATCTTGAGTGGACTAAGGCTATTCTTACAACAGCTCAGGAGCTTAACTCCCCTGTCATCCTCGGCGTTTCCGAAGGTGCAGGCAAGTACATGACAGGTTATAAGACTGTTGTAGGTATGGTTAAGGGCATGATGGAGGAACTCAACATCACGGTTCCTGTTGCACTTCACTTAGACCACGGTTCATACGAAGGATGTCTTAAGTGCGTTGAGGCAGGTTTCTCTTCAATCATGTTCGATGGTTCACATTATCCAATCGAGGAGAACATTGCAAAGACTAAGGAATTAGTTAAGATTTGTGCAGAGCATAACATGTCACTTGAGGCTGAGGTTGGTTCAATCGGCGGCGAGGAAGACGGTGTTATCGGTATGGGTGAGTGCGCTGACCCTAATGAGTGTAAGGCAATCGCTGACCTTGGCGTAACAATGTTAGCTGCCGGAATTGGTAATATTCATGGTAAGTACCCTGCTAACTGGAAGGGCTTAAGCTTTGAGACACTTGCTGCCGTTAAGGAGCTTACAGGTGATATGCCTCTCGTTCTTCATGGTGGTACAGGCATTCCTGCTGACATGATTAAGAAGGCTATCTCTCTCGGAGTTGCCAAGATTAATGTTAATACAGAGTGCCAGTTATCATTTGCCGATGCTACAAGAAAGTACATCGAGGCAGGTAAGGACTTAGAGGGCAAGGGCTTCGACCCTCGTAAGCTTTTAGCTCCAGGTGCTGCTGCAATCAAGGAGACTGTCAAGGAGAAGATGGAGCTCTTCGGTTCTGTCGGCAAGGCTTGATTATAACCACAACTATATATTTTCTCATGCGAACGAGGCGGAATGAGCTTGTCTGATTCAGCCTTGGGACTTGTCCGAATAAAAAAAATAAGTTTTTTTCAAAAAAGGCTTGCATTTTTGGAAGTTATAGTTTATTTTATTAACATAAATGATGTCTTGTAATACTAAAGCCACTATTTAGGGAACAAGGTCATATAATTTCGTGTGAGTGAACAAGGGCGTTCCGTTTAGTTGGAATGCCCTTTTTTTATGCATAAGTCTATACACATATACATACTTATGTGTCCATAGCTGCAATCTGTCTCACCGGAAAATTTTACAGCATGAAAGGAATGGAAAAGAATGAGCAATATCAATGTAGAAGAAATTTTTGGCGAAAATGTGTTCACAGTTGGTAAGATGAGAGAACGCCTTCCTAAGAAGGTATTTGCCAACCTCATTAAGGTTATGAACTGCGGTGGCGAGTTATCCATCTCAGATGCAGATGTAATCGCAAAGGCAATGAAGGACTGGGCTGTTGAGAAGGGTGCAACACACTATACACATTGGTTCCAGCCTCTTACAGGTATCACAGCCGAGAAGCACGACGCTTTCGTTACCCATCCGGATGCAGACGGAAAGATGATTATGGAATTTTCCGGCAAAGAGCTCATAAAGGGCGAGCCTGATGCTTCTTCTTTCCCTTCCGGCGGCTTAAGAGCTACATTCGAAGCAAGAGGTTATACGGCTTGGGACTGCACATCTCCTGCATTCGTTAAGGAGGATGCAACAGGTGCCATCCTCTGCATACCTACTGCATTCTGTTCATACAAGGGCGAGGCTCTTGATAAGAAGACTCCTCTCCTTCGTTCCATGGAGGCAGTCAGCGAGCAGGCTCTTCGTATTGTAAGACTTTTCGGCAACACAGAGGCTACCAAGGTTACAGCTTCCGTTGGTCCTGAGCAGGAGTACTTCATCATTGACAGAGAGAAGTACCTTGAAAGAAAGGATTTAATCTACACAGGACGTACACTTTTCGGAGCACCTGCACCTAAGGGACAGGAGCTTGAGGATCACTACTTCGGTTCAATCAAGGAGAGAATCGGTGCATATATGAAGGACATCAACATTGAGCTTTGGAAGCTCGGTGTTACAGCTAAGACACAGCACAATGAGGTTGCTCCTGCTCAGCATGAGCTCGCTCCTATCTATGAGACAGCCAATGTTGCAGTTGACCACAACCAGCTTGTTATGGATGTTATGAAGAAGGTTGCTACACGTCATGGTCTTGCCTGTCTTCTTCATGAGAAGCCATTCGCAGGTGTCAATGGTTCAGGAAAGCATGATAACTGGTCAATCGTGACAGACAACGGCGTAAATCTTATTGACCCGGGCGATACACCTAACGATAACCTTCAGTTCCTGCTTGTACTTGCATGTATAATGAAGGCTGTCGATACACACGCAGATCTCCTTCGTCAGTCCGCTTCCGATGTAGGAAACGATCACAGACTTGGAGCTAACGAGGCACCTCCTGCAATCATTTCAATGTTCCTTGGCGACCAGCTTGAGGATGTTGTTAATCAGATTATCGAGACCGGTACCGCAACACACAGCATTGAGGGCGGCAAGCTTTTAACAGGTGTATCCACTCTCCCTGATTTCGCAAAGGATGCAACAGATAGAAACAGAACTTCACCATTCGCTTTCACAGGCAACAAGTTCGAGTTCCGTATGGTTGGTTCAGCAGACTCCATCGCAAGCCCTAACACAGTTCTCAACGCAATTGTTGCCGAGGCCTTCTGTGAGGCTGCCGATATTCTTGAGAAGTCAGATGACTTTGACAAGGACGTTCATGAGTTAATCAAGAAATACATGACAGAACATAAGAGAATCGTATTCAACGGCAATGGTTACTCAGATGAGTGGGTAGCTGAAGCTGAGAGAAGAGGACTTCCTAACATCAAGTCAATGGTTGATGCCGCAAGTGCTCTCACAACAGACAAGGCTGTTGCCCTGTTCGAGAAGTTCGGTATCTTCACCAAGGCTGAACTTGAATCCCGTGAGGAGATTACATACGAGACATACACAAAGTATATCAACATCGAGGCTCTCACAATGATAAGCATGGCTTCAAAGCAGATTCTTCCTGCAGTAATAAGCTATACAACAGAGCTTGCAAGCTCCATCGCTTCCGTTGAGGCTGTAGGCTGCGATGCAAGTGTCCAGAAGGAGAGACTTGAAAAAGTAACAGCCGAGTTAAAGGCAATGAATACAGCTCTTGAGAAGCTCATCGCTGATCAGGCAGCCGGCGAAAAGGAGTGTCCAAAGTGCACGGCCGTTTACTACCATGACACAATTATGGCAGATATGGCAGCTCTTCGTGCTCCTGCTGATAAGCTTGAAATGCTTGTTGACAAGGACTTCTGGCCTATTCCAACTTACGGCGACCTCCTCTTTGAGGTCTAAGATAGACACCTCTCTAATTCAAACGCGCTGACAGCGCAGAAAAGGCGTAAATCCAATCAAGGATTTACGCCTTTTGCATTAATTATGTGATTTTCAAAGTCTGAAATTACTTGAGCATCTCAAGAATCTTGTCCTTAGGCTGTACACCAACGCTCGTATTGACCGTCTTGCCATCCTTGACAACTACCAATGTTGGAATTGACATAACTCCATACTTCTCTGCCAGCGAAGACTCTTCGTCAACGTTAATCTTGCATATCTTAGCATCCGTAACCTCATCCGAGAGTTCTTCTATAACCGGCAGGAGCATCTGGCATGGTCCACACCATGAAGCCCAAAAGTCAAGAAGCACCGGCTTATCAGAGTTAAGCACTTCGCTCTCGTAATTGTCACTTGTAATGTGTAATGCTGACATATTAAATCCTCCTTGTTTTTCCGAAGGAAAAATCCTAATGCGTGCTTGCACGCTATGCCCTATGGTGAGGAGAGGATTTGTCCTCCTTTTTTTACTTCTTACATATTGTAACAAGATACGCGGATTTTATCCAGTAACGGATGTTACATTTTATATTTTCTTAATATTTACATCCATACATGCCGCCGCATCACCTGTGATGCCACATTAACGGACAGCCAAAAGAAAAGCTTTCAGTCCTTTACTCTACTCTTCCTGATTCTTGGAATTGCGATACTGGAGAGGGGTCATGGCGTATTCCTTCTTAAAAAGTCTGTTAAAATGCTCCACATTCTCATACCCCACGCTGGCTGCGATAGTCTCAACATTCTGGTTGGACTCACGAAGAAGAACCTTAGCCTTCTTCATGCGCGCCTTCTTTACCGCATCCTGGAATGTCATGCCCGACTTTTCCTTGATATACTTGGAAAGGTATGGCTTAGAGAGATTGAAGTTCTCAGCAAGCTCATCGAGGGTCACATCAGTATAGTGATTCTGAATAAAGTTGAGAATGTCGACAATGCGCTCCTCCCTGCCTTCCTTGACATTCGCATCCTTGGCAAGCTTATTGACTGCTGCCACAAGTGCCGCTATTGATGCCTTGATGATATCCTCATCAAGACCTACGCCCCAGTACATCTTATCCTTGCAGAGTACACCGACATAGGATGCAGCCTTCGAGGATGAACCCTTGGATATTGCGTGCTCCTCATATACGGCAAGCTCATAGCTGATTCCAAAGTACATCTTAAGAGCGTTGCTCACAGCATCAAGTCGACCGTTACCGCCTGTCTCGACGATTCTCTTCTCCTTGCCCTGCTGAATCGTCACGGTTGCCCATATTCCGTCCTCCTGCTTGAAGTGGCATTCCGGAACGGAGAACACATCCGTCTGACCAATATAATTATCCTCAAATATCTGATATACAACTGATGGTGTAAGCTCCTTGTGCTTGCGGTCTGAAACGCCCTTTACAAGGTAGCCTACCTCCTCCTTCATCTTGTCAGGAATTGATATGCCGAAGTTCTGCTTAAGTATGTAGGATACTCCGCCCTTGCCCGACTGGCTGTTGATACGGATTACATCCGACTCATACTCTCTTCCGACATCCATAGGGTCAATAGGCAGATAAGGTACAGTCCACTTGCCGTTCGACTTACCCTTCTCCCACCAGTCCATTCCCTTCGATATGGCATCCTGATGTGAACCCGAGAACGCAGTGAATACAAGGTCTCCCGCATAAGGTGAACGCTCATACACTCTCATTCCGGTATACTGCTCATATTTCTTTCTTATATCCATGATATGTGAAAAATCGAGTCCCGGCTCAACGCCCATTGAAACCATGTTCATGGCAAGTGTAACGATATCCACATTACCTGTACGCTCACCGTTGCCAAAAAGAGTCCCCTCAACTCTGTCCGCTCCGGCAAGAACACCAAGCTCGGCATCAGAGATGCCACAGCCTCTGTCATTGTGAGGATGTACACTCAGAACAACATTCTCGCGGTACTTCATGTTGCGGCTGAGATATTCAATCTGTGAAGCAAATACATGAGGCATTGCAATCTGCACTGTCGTAGGGATATTGATAATCGCTTTATTGCCCGCTGAAGGCTTCCATACATCAAGAACCGCGTTGCAGACCTCAAGTGCATACTCAACCTCCGTTCCCGGGAAGCTCTCAGGCGAATACTCAAATGTAAAATTGCCGTCAGTCTCTGCTGCAAGCTTCTTTAAAAGCTTAGCTCCGTCAACAGCAAGCTTCTTTACTTCTTCCCTGCTCTTTTTAAACACCTGCTCGCGCTGTGCTACCGATGTTGAATTATACAGATGGATAATGGCATGAGGTGCACCCTTTACTGCCTCAAAGGTCTTCTTGATAATATGCTCTCTCGCCTGTGTAAGAACCTGCACGGTAACATCCTCAGGTATCATATTGCGTTCGATGAGCGCTCTCATAAAATTATACTCTGTGTCGGATGCTGCCGGGAAACCGACCTCAATCTCCTTAAAGCCGATATCAACGAGCATCTTAAAGAAGTCAAGCTTCTCCTCAAGACTCATCGGCTCAATAAGTGCCTGGTTTCCGTCTCTCAGGTCAACGCTGCACCATACCGGTGCCTTATCTATGTAATCCTTCTTTACCCAGTCATAGCTCATCTGCGGCGGTAAAAAATACGCCCTCTGATACTTCTCTGTATTCATGTTAATCTCCATTCCCGAGCGACTTGTCATGAGGAGGTGATGAGAAATTCACGAATGTGATTTCTCATCCGCCATAAAAACAATTTGTTTTCGCTCTTTATATTTCAAACTCTGCTGATATCTTAACATGCCTACTTTACATTTACAATGTACAGATTTAATCAATTTTGTTGATGTTTTTTAGCATTATTGCCATATTTTTTATAAAAGACATAAGAATAATATAACATCAAAACAGAGGTGGCTATGAGCAGAACAAGCATGATTACCGTCGAGGCGAAGCCCTTTATGAAAATTGTCTCCAAAATCGTGAGCACTCCGCACAGCATTAACAGCCTGCCTCCAAGACGATTTGACAGCTCCCAGGTTGTATCATTGTCCATGCTCCATGTGGTCCTTATGCCTACAAACCTGTTACGCTTACATTTCGGAACAATGTTGCCTATTACAATCACCAGAAGTCCCATCAGACAATTCTCCACAACATTGATATCCACCCTCATCTTTTCCTGCCCGTCGGATGTATTGATATCCATAAACAAAAATACCGTCTGCATCACCGTGAACATTATCGTCATACCTATTGAGGTAAACCCCAGCACCTTTATGTTATTTTCCGCCTCAATCCTTTCTTTGTCACTGTCTGTCTTAGCCGCTCTTTTTTCAAACACCTTCATAAGGATAACCCAGAACACATTGAATACCACAATAATGCAGGGAAATAGAAAGTTCTCGTTTCTTGAACCGTATCGGTCAATCTCCCCTTGCATGTTATAGTGCATCGGCACCGTCTCCGGCATAAACTGAACGCATATACTCGTTATCACAAAAGCCGTCGCCGTAAGTATTATAAGCCATGAATAAAATTTTCTGTCCGATTTCATGTTGTCCCCCTCCTATGATTCACACTTTTTCACACTGCTCTGCCTCACGTCCTTCTTCTCGTCCGTAAAGCCCTTGAACCACATCAGCAGCTCATCAAATACTGTCATATTGAGTGAATAATATACAAAGTTCTTCTCCTTATACTCCATGACAAGCTCCGCCTCCTTAAGAAGCCTCAGATGATACGACAGTGCCGCGGGCGACATTTCAAGCACCTTCGCAAGCTCCCCTGCCGACATTCTCCTCTCCTTCAATAATTCAAGAATCTGTCTGCGCACCGGCTCCGACAACACCTTGAAGCTCTCCGCTATTCCCATAAAACATACCTCCTTTAACCTTGTAGTCTATTTAAAAATCTCTTTAAATACTTTATACCATACTTAAAGAAGTATTACAATAAGTAATTAAAAATATTTTTAAATACTGCATGCTTATACCGTGAATTTGTGGCAAATATTTCATTTATTTCATTTTTATGTTTTAATTCATTTTTATCAATGTTATAATTATATTAATATAAGGTAATTATGAAACTCACATTTATAATTAACCAGTTGTACAGATTTAACAAATTCGCAAGCAGGTACTTTGTATCCGTCAGTACTTAGTGGCTGTTATTCAGCCACTTACGTACTGTTACGTGATACAACGTAGCGAAAGCGTGCCTGCGGTGAATTGTTAAATCTGTACAACGTCCTATGCTATTACCTAGAGTTTCGCAAATACCTGTCTTTAGCATGATATGGAGGATTTTATTCAAACATGATGGAAAATAAGAAAGAAAAGCTGCGTTTCTTTATCTATACCGCCTTCGGTACGGGTATTCTTTTTCTGCTGTGTCTGCTTGCATACATAGATGTTCATTTTGACGTCAATACATTTTCTGCCCGCCAGTCGGGAACATACCGCATAGTTACACCTGATTCCTTTGAGACCGTTCAGGATGATACTGCTCCGGCCGGTGAGTGCAATGTGCTTACTCTGTCGCTGACGGACATTCCGAAGAACGGCTCGAATCTGTTCTTTTACACCAAGCATGAAATGGTGGAAGTGTACATAGGCTCTGAACTTGTATACTCTCTCAAACCTGACATCAACTCCTTCATCAAGACAACCGGTAATAATGCATGTCTGGTTCCCATATATTCCGAGGATAACGGAAACAATGTAAAAATTGTTCTCACACCTCTGTATAAGAGCATGAAGGGTACCTGCCCAACCTTCTATTTCGGCTCACAGTTTAAGATATATGAACATCTTCTTGCACCACATATCATCATATACTTAACCTGTCTGCTTGCCGTGCTGTGCGGTATCTTCTTTATTTTATATGCGTTAATTAATCTTAACAATAAACACGTCGATAAGAGTCTTATCATGATAGGATTTTTCTCTATACTAATCGGTGTGTGGAAATTTATGGATTTAGATTATACGACTCTGGTTGTAAAGAACCCTATATTACAATCCTACACATCCTATTTCTGTCTGCTGATGATGACAATACCTTTCATAAGCTTTCTCAGAAAGTCATTTAAGGACAGCGATAATTTTATATGGAACATTCCATGTATAGGAAATATTATTGTGTTCATCATAATACTGCTGCTTCAGATTTTTTCCGTTGCAGACGTACGCGACAATCTGTGGCTTATACATATGGTCATGCTGTCGAATATTCCGGTCGTATTTATTATGTTCTACCGCGAGGTAAGTGCGTATGGATGGAACCGTAAGCTTAAGCTCACATTTATATGTTCATTTGCATGTCTTGTCGGACTGCTGGCAGATATACTTGTGTATTATACCTCTAATGGCACATTCTCATCATTTCTCGGAATCACCTGCCTGTTGTTCTATATAATCTGCCTTGGTGCAGCCTCACTCAAGGAAGCGCGCGCACTTATGGCTATCGGCAGTCAGGCAAAGGAATTCGAGAAAATGGCTTACCATGACCAGCTCACCGGACTGTACAACAGAACAGCCTATGCCGAGTACACGGGACGCAGGGAATTCAAGCCTGATGGACATATCGTTGTAATGTTCGACCTCAACAATCTCAAAACCTGTAACGATAATTTCGGACATGACCACGGTGACACCTATATAATGGAAAGCGCCCGCATGATTGAGCGCGTATTCGGGCAGTATGGCAACTGCTACCGTATGGGCGGCGACGAATTCTGTGCGCTTCTTCACAACACATCCGTCGCAAAGTGTGCAGATTGTGCCGACGCATTAAGAGAACTGTTGGCATCATATAATGCAGCACATCCCGGCAGCTTTCCTCTCAACATAGCCTTCGGCTATGAGCTGTATGACCCTATTGAGGACTATGACATAGGCGATACGCTGCGCCGTGCCGACAAGATGATGTACAGCGAGAAGTTCGAAATGAAGAAAAAGAACCACGAAACGGTTCGCTGATAGTTATATTTTAAGGCATTTTTACTTTATTTTGTTACTTTCTTTATTGAAGCTTTACCGAAACAACTTTGTTTTCAAGTTGAGGTATGATATAATAATATGACAGAATGGATTTTAAGGAGGATTTAATTTTAATGTTAAAGAAGACAAGATTAGTGTGTACCATGGGTCCGGCTTGTGACAACGAGGAGACTCTCAGAAAAATGATGGAGAACGGCATGAACGTTGCCCGTTTCAATTTTTCGCACGGAAGCCATGAGGAGCACTTAAACAGATATAACCGCATAGTCAAGCTTCGTACAGAGCTTGGACTTCCGGTAGCTACACTTTTCGACTCCAAGGGACCTGAGATTCGTTTCAGACTATTCGAGGGCGGCAAGGTCACAGTCAACAACGGTGATTTATTTACCCTTACTACAAGAGAGCTTCTCGGCAATAGCACAATCGGCTCTATTTCCTACAAGAACCTGATTAATGATGTCACTGTCGGCACAAGCATTCTTGTGAACGATGGTCTTATCGAGCTCAAGGTTGAAGAGCTGAATGACACAGATATTGTATGCCGTGTTATCAACGGCGGTGTAATCTCCGACCGCAAGGCAATCAATGTTCCGGGAGTTCACTTATCAATTCCTTTCTTAAGCGATGTCGATAAGAAGGACTTAGAGTTCGCAATCAAGACCGACTTCGACTTCTTCGCACTCAGCTTCGTACGCTGTGCAGAGGATGTTCTTGAGGTTCGCCGCATACAGAAGGAGCACGGAAACAATTCCAAGCTTATCGCCAAGATTGAGAGCCAGGAGGGTGTTGAGAATCTTGATAAGATTATAGATGCCGCCGATGGCATCATGGTTGCACGTGGAGATATGGGTGTTGAGATTCCTTTTGAGAAGGTTCCTGTTATTCAGAAGGAGATGATTAATAAGTGCCTCAAGTCCGGCAAGTTCGTAATCGTTGCCACACAGATGCTCGAGAGCATGACACATAACCCTCGTCCTACAAGAGCTGAGGTAAATGATGTTGCCAACGCAATTTTCGACCAGACCTCCGCAGTAATGCTCTCCGGAGAGAGTGCTGCCGGTGACTTCCCTGTCGAAGCTGTCAAGACCATGAGCAAAATCTGCAGCGAGGTGGAAAAGACCACAACAACAGGCAAGTTCGACATGACCTACAACGGAAGCAGTCTTGCATCCTCCATTGCATGTGCTGCATGCTCTATCGCAAGCATCATCAATGCAGATGCCATCATTCCGGTATCACTCAGCGGAAGCACCATCCGCAAGGTATCAGGCTTCCGTCCTAACATAGACATCATTGGCTGCTCCACAGATGAGCGTGTATGCCGCGAGACTTCACTCATGTGGGGGGTAACACCTCAGCTTGTTACCGAGCAGAAGGACGGTGATGCACTTATACATGAGGTAATCAATAAGTGTAAGGCTTCAGGACTAATAAAGACAGGCAACCGTGTAGTTATCGTTGCAGGCTTCCCTCTCGGTGTAGCCGGTGTAACCAACATGATTCGCGTGGTTGATGTCGAATAGAACCAATTACTCAGACTAATCAGATTAATTCATGGAGGTATGACTGATGAATGATATATATACCGATAAAAAGGAAATATCTTTTGACTTATTTAAATATGTTGCAGAACAGTTCTCATCCTGTATGAATGACAATCTGTATGTCTATGATATCAAGTGCGATACTTATTATATTACAGAAGGAGCTACGGAACGCTTTGCCATTCCCGGCTCTATCTTCCATAATGTTCTTGAACAGCATATGACATTCGTATATCCTGACGATATACCCGCTCTTGAGGAAGATTTGAAAGCTCTTATTAATGGTGAAAAGACCGAACATAACCTCAATTACCGCTGGCTGTCCAAGGACGGCTCCCCTATATGGATTAACTGCCGCGGCAGGATAATACCTGATGAGAATGATAAGCCTCATCTTTTAATCGGCTGTATCAACGAGATAGGTAAGAGACAAAGTGCAGACAATGTCAGCGGTCTCCTTTCTGCCGAGGCCCTTAAGGAAAGGCTGTTGAAGTACAACCGTCTTCCTGATGGTTATGTACTCAGAATCGGTATAGACGACTTTAAGAACGTCAATGAGCGTCTTGGTCAGGAATATGCTGACCATCTTCTGAGAAACATTGCTGAATGCATTGAATCCAACCTCACTGAGGGTCAGAGTGTATACCGTATAGGCGGTGATGAATTCATAATATTTGACTGTAAGAACGGAACTCTTTCTGATGCGCATATAATGTATCACAAGATACGTTCCGGCGTTGACAAGCACATAGAGGACAATCAGTATAAGGCTCTCTACACCATATCGGGCGGTGTTATTGAGAATTCATACTTCGACAATGCCGACTATGAATATATTCTTAAGATTACGGAATTCGCGCTGAACATTGCCAAGCTGCGCGGCAAGAATCAGTTATACTATTTTGACAATGAAGATTATTCAGCCTTCCTGCGCAAGCGTATGTTAAGCATTGCGCTCCGCGAAGCTGTTGACAATAACTTCGACGGCTTTGAATTATATTATCAGCCGATAGTATCGGTCAACAACGAGAAGCTGTATGCTGCTGAGACACTTCTCAGATTCACAATGCGTTCAGGAGAACGTGTATCCCCGGGAGAATTTATCCCGATACTTGAGGAATCAGGTCTCATCATCCCGGTAGGTAAGTGGATAATACGCGGCTCAATGGCTACCTGCAAGGAATTTCAGAAGACCCTGCCCGATTTCCGTATATCAATCAATCTCTCATATGTACAGCTCCTAAAGAGCCCTGTATTCAATGAGATATTCGAATCGCTTGAAAGCACAGGCTTATCACCTCAGAGTCTTATCGTAGAGCTCACCGAGAGCGGCAAGCTTGATAATACCCTCTCCATCCGCAACGTATGGGACAAGCTTAAGAACCTCGGTGTCAACCTTGCCATAGACGATTTCGGTACAGGCTATTCCAATCTCGGTAATATCGGAAACCTCAAGCCCGATATAGTCAAGCTTGACCGAAGCTTCACGCTAAAGGCTCTTCAGAACGATTATGAGCACCAGCTCATGGTTCATATAATATATATGATACACAGCATAGGACTTAATCTTGTAGTTGAAGGTGTTGAGACCAAGGATGAGCAGGCAAAAATCGCCGCTCTTGACCCTGATTTCATACAGGGCTACTATTACAGCCAGCCTTGCTCGAAGGAAGAATTCAAGAAAAAATTTAATCTTTAAGAGCAAAAATAGAAGCATGTTTTTACACCTGAATCCTATTGCATAATAAAACTGCCATACATGATATGCCTTAACATCTCCTCAGCATATCGAATATGGCAGTTTTTTATTTCAGTTTTTTACCTCAGTTTCTGATTTTAGTTTTCTGTATACCGTGACATACATGGTTATGAAGCTTGCAAGTCCACCTATGACATTCGATATCGGCTCTGATAGAAATACACCCATGACTCCAAAACCGATTCTCGGAAGAATTATTACAAGCGGCACAACAATTATGGCTTTTCTCAAAAGTGAGAAGAATATAGCATGTTTTGAATATCCGAGTGCCGTGAAGGTCGATTGTCCCGTGAACATGAAAGCCATAAACACAAATCCAAAGAAATATGTCTTAAGTGCTTCTGCACCGTAGGCAATCGTCTGTGCATCCTCAGTGAATATTCCCATAAGCTGCTTCGGGATGAGCAGAACCACAATCCATGCGAGTGCTGTATAAGCTATACCTATCATCGCTGTAAATTTTATTCCGCTCCTTACCCTGTCATACTTTTTCGCTCCGTAATTATATCCCAGCACGGGCTGTGAACCGCTCGTGAGTCCACTCACCGGAAGTGACATTATCTCCCTGACCGAATTGATTACAGTCATAATTCCGACATATAAGTCCCCTCCGAATACCTTGAGTGTGGCATTGCAGACCACCTGGACCATACAGTTCGTTGCCTGCATGATAAATCCTGCCATTCCCAGCGTTGTTATGTCTCCTACCAGCTTCCATTCCGGCTTCATACAGCTAAGCTTTATATGATATGCGGCTTTTCCCTTTCTGTTTAAAAGAAAATGCATAACCCACACGGCCGATACCGCCTGACTTATTATGGTCGCCAGTGCCGCACCGCCAACACCCATCCTGAAGATGAATATGAATACAGGGTCAAGTATGAGATTAAACACCGCTCCGATAAGAGTTGTCATCATTCCCATACGCGGGAAGCCCTGCGCATTTATGAAGCCGTTAAGCCCCGTAGAGAGCATGGTAAATGTAGTACCAAAAAGATATATTCTAAGATACTCATCCGCATACACATACGAGGCATCACTCGCACCGAATATATACAGCACAGGTCTGCGGAATATATAGCACAGTGCAAATATAATAAATGAGCTGGCAAACAGCATCGTGAATGTGTTTCCCAAAATTCTCTCTGCCTTCTCATCATTGCCCGCACCTCTCTCGATTGAAAAAAGCGGTGCTCCTCCCATTCCGAACAGGTTAGTGAACGCCGCAACAAGCGTGGTCAGCGGAAATGCAAGCCCTACTCCCGTGAGTGCAAGACTGTCCGCTCCCGGAAGATGCCCTATATATATTCTGTCCACAACATTGTAAAGAAGCTGCACAAGCTGTGCCAAAATAAGAGGAACTGCCTGAGCCATTATATTGCTCCAGACCTTCCCCTGTGAAAAATCCTTTCCCCCCATGCCGGACTTAGTACTATTCATATCATTTCTCCGTCATTGATTACTAAATATTCTTTGCGCATATATCTTTGATACAGCATTTATCGCAGTATGGTGTCGTCCTTGCCGTACACACTGCCCTTCCATGCTCAACAAGCCTGTGGCAGAAGTCATTGCCCTCCTCAGGCGGTATAAGCTTCCATAGCTCCATCTCAACCTTCTTAGGCTCCTTTATTCCATCCACAAGCCCCATTCTGTTGACAAGCCTTATACAATGAGTGTCCGTAACTATTGCAGGCTTTCCGAACACATCACCCATAATAAGGTTAGCACTCTTTCTTCCGACTCCCGGAAGCTCCATAAGCTTGTCAAAGTCATCCGGCACTTTTCCATCGTACTTGTCGCGCAGCATCTTCATACAGGCACTTATATCCCTTGCCTTGCTGTTTCCAAGTCCGCACGGACGCACAAGCTTCTCAATCTCCTCCACCGGAGCCTCTGCAAGTGAATTTACATCAGGGAAATGTGCATATAAATCCTGTACAACCACGTTCACTCGGGCATCAGTACACTGTGCAGCGAGGCGTACGCTGACAAGCAGCTTCCATGCCTCACTGTACTCAAGCGAACAGTCCGCATCAGGGTATTCTTTTTTAAGTCTCTCTATTATCTTAAGAGCAAGCTCTTTCTTAGTCATCGTGCTCTCCAATTCCTTACTTTTTTATTGCTTAGGCAGCCCGCTTTTCAAGCTCACATGTAAACAGCCTTACATCTGAGCAATCTCATCTGTAAGTTCACATATCTCATCAATCATTGCACCAATTGTCTCTATCGTATCGAGAAGAGGTGCATCAGTTGCTATATCTATTCCAGCCATCTTGGCAAGCTCAACAGGAGTCTTCGTGCCGCCCGCAGCAAGAACACGCTTCCAGTCGTCAACTGCCGGCTGTCCTTCATTCTCTATTCTCTTGCATACCTGTGTCGCAATCGTGAGGCCTGCACTATATGTGTAAGAGTAAAGTCCCATATAATAGTGAGGCTGTCTCATCCATGTAAGCTCGGCTCCGTCCGTAAGCTCAACAGCATCTCCCCAGAACTTCTCAAGCACATCTCTCATGATTGCGCTTAATGTCTCCGCCTGAACGCTCTCACCCGCCTGAACCCTGCGGTATACCTCTCTCTGATATGCCGCCTCAAGAAGATGAGTAACGAAGTTGTGGTAATATGTGTTGCCAATCATATTGGCAAGAACCCAGCGGCGGAATCTCTTATCACCGCTTGTCTTAAGAAGGTAATGTCCAAGCAGCAGCTCATTCATTGTTGACGGACACTCAACAAAGTATGTCGATACATCCGTATCGAATATGTTCTGCGCCGCATTGCAGGCCTTAAAGTGTCCTGCGTGTCCAAGCTCATGCGCAATAGTGAACACATCTGACATTCTTCCGTTCCAGCTGAGCAGGATAAAAGAATTCTTTCCGTATGGGCTCGCGCAGAAGCCGCCTGTCGACTTTCCCTTGTTCTGTGCAAAATCAAACCATCTGTCACGGTATGCGGTCTCAACCATCTTCACATAGTCCTCTCCGAGAATGGAAAGTCCCTTTGTGACATAGTCCCTGGATTCCTCAATCGTAAGCTTAGGCGAATACTCAGGGTCAACCGGAAGCTTAAGGTCGGCATATGTCATTCTGTCAAGGCCGTGAACCCTCTTAAGAAGCTTCGCATACTTTCTCATATGTGGTGCAAGCTTCTCAGTAATAATATCTATCTGTCTGTTGTACATGGATTCGTCAACCTTCTGTCCGAACAGAAGACTGTCAAATACATTGTCAAAGCCCCTGAGGTCAGCCATCGTCTTTTCATACTGAACTGCCGCATTATATGCAGCCGCTGTTACATTCTCGTATTCATGAAGCTTTGATGAGAACGCATCAAATGCCGCTCTTCTGACATCCGTTCTCTCATCATACTCATAATCATCCTCAAAAAGAGAATATCCGAGCGGATATTTTTTCCCGTCAACCTCAAAGTCAGGGAATTTCATGTCGGCAAGCTTTACCGTGTTGTATATCTCATAAGGAGCGCCTGTCGTCTGTGACAGTGCCGCAAGCACTCTCTCAGTCTCAGGGTTAAGCTGATAAGGCTTACCTCTGAGCACATTCTTAAGATAATTGGCATTGGAAGCTGATGCAGCTGCTGCCTCCTCGATAACAGTGCTATCCTGAACCGTAAGCTCACTGTCTATGAAGCTTAAGCGGCTCATACATTCAGATATTCTGCGGTTCATCTTACCCGCAAGCTCCATATTATGTGTATCATAATAATCTACCGATGTTGAAAGCTCACAATAGTTGCCGATAAGCGTTACAAGCTTAAAGACCTCACAATACTCATCAAGACACTTATTAATGTTCTCCGCATTATCAAGCTTACCCTTATATGCACTCTCTATCTGTGCCGTAAGCTTCACCAGCTTCTCAGCATCCTCCATAAGTGCAGCCTCATCCTTATAAATGAGTGTCAAATCCCATGTAAGCTCCTTCTTCACATCTTTTCTTGATAATAACTCCTCTGCCATCCTCTTATCCTCCGATAATTATTCTGTCTGTATATTTTCAGTGCTGCCATGATGCAGCTTTTTTACCTCGTACATCCGCTCATCCGCGAGCTCCATCAGTTCATACATCGTCGCGCATCCGTCCTCCCCGCAGAATGCAGAGCCCATACTGATTTCAATGTTGAACTTATTCTCATGTCCTTCAAGCGATGCAAGCTTCTTCTCAAGAGCTGCTCGGTAATGCTGCTCCTCAGCCCTGCCAAAGCCCTTGGAGATTACCACGAATTCATCACCGCCGTAGCGTGCAATGAAGCTCCTTGTATTGCCGTATACCACCTTAAGTGCGTCCGCAACAAGGCGGATCACCTTATCCCCGGTCTGATGTCCCATATTGTCATTAATCTGCTTGAAATAATCAATATCAATTATGCTGTAACACAGCTTCTCTCTCTCCGGATGCTCCAGCGACAGACTGTTCACATACTCATCAAGTCTTCTCCTGTTGTTAAGCCCCGTCATGCCATCCCTGCTCACATTCTGCTGCTGTATATTAAGATACACCATGACAAGTGCCACCGTAGTAAGCTGCCACAGCAAGTCCGTGCCATACCTTATAATCTGTATGCCTCCGCCTGCAAGCGGAAACAAGCCGAACATCGCAAGTCTCCAATACTCCATACGGTTCTCGCGTGATGCCGTATTAAGCAGAGCTCTCAGCGCAAGCACACACGCAGTAAAAATATATCCCGCCGCAACGATTGTACTCACGAAATGAAGCCGGCCTCTGCAATACATATTGTTCTTATCAATATAAAATATCGTCGCCCTAAATGGTGCCGCCACAAGCAGCACAAAGCACACCATAAAAGGTACAGCCTTCAGAAGCACTCCAAGCCCCCACTGTCCGTTTCCATTCGTCACCTTGTCATACAAATATAAAAACCACAGAAAAGCCATAAAATGCATAAAAATATAGTACGCCGTATTGCACAGCCACAGTACATATGCCGCTGCTGCTCCCTGTATACCGTTAAAATTCCAACAGATAATATTGCAGAGCATTATTGCCACAGTCAGCCTCATTATCATGGCAAGGCATCTTTTTCTCCATGTATATGACATGTCACGCTTAAGATTATATATCACAACAACCAGTGCCGCGATAGGAAATATATTAGCCTGTATATATACCGCTGCATTCACAATCAGATTTCCTCCGTTCCTTCCGCAACTGCTTTACTTCATACATATTCTTATCGGCAGCTTTAAGAAGTTCCTCAACACTTTTTCCGCTCTCGCTCCACATGGCTGCCCCAATACTGAGTGAAAGCTTATATCCTCGTTCCTTTTCCTCATTAAACAGCTGTACTCTCTGTTCAATCTGCTCCTCAATCCGCTCTATGCATTCTCTGCTGTCCCAATCCGCACATACAACGAACTCATCTCCGCCGTAGCGTGCTATGAACGCATTCGCACTCTTAAGCTCACTTCTCAATATGTCCGCAACATTCCACAGCGCGTCATCGCCTACCTTATGGCCTACTTTATCATTGATTATCTTGAAGTCATCAACATCAATCATAAGCAGTCCCCAGTCCTCCTGCGACTGCTGTCTGCTCCTGCGTTCTAAATATGCATCAAATTCGCGTCTGTTATTCGCTCCCGTAAGTCCATCGGTTACAACATGCTTGTTCTGCATACTCACGTATACATACAGTATGGTTATCGAGACACATGCCGATGCCGTTCTAAGCTGCTGATTGTAATTCTGCAGCTCAATTCCAACGATCGGAATAATGCTGAATACAATGAAGTATATGCACTCTCTTCTTATGTCCTTATCCTTCTCTTTTATCATACAGCATACCGCTGCAATTCCGCTGAGCGTGAACATGAATCTTCCGAAGATACTTACTCCGATATAGCACCATTTCATGACATTATCCGCATTGGCAAGACCATAAGCCGAAAGATGTCTGTAAGGAGTTAAGAGAATAACGACATCAGCAAGTCCTGCCGCTATCCATGCCGCCACGACAAGCCATCTTCTGCGCACATCAATCCTCAATCTGTAACATACATATATGAACCATGCCGTGGTTACAGAGGTCGTGAGCATAAGCCTTGTGACATTGATTAACCATATCACACTCGCGGGAAGACCGCTTATCTCCTGAATCACAGCCATGCCGATTACATCCGTGAGCATAAGGAGAAAATCAAATATTATTACAAAATTAAATATTCCGGCTGTTCTCGTCTTGCGGTACTTAGGTCTGTTGCTTAACAACACCACAATGTCAAGCGCCATCGGAAATATATTGATACACATATTATCAACCCAGGACATTTTCTTTCTCCTTTTCTGCTTTTAGCACATACCTATAATTATAGTGCAAATCCCGCAATTACTCAATCAAAAAATTGTGAACATTTTCGTTAGGATATACTAACTTTAATTGCAATTTTAACATCAATACGTTATAATGTTAAAGCAATCACAGCGTTATCGAACGCATAATAAATTATATATATAAAGGAGAACATATATGACAATCAGAATAGGTATTTTAGGCTACGGCAACCTCGGAAGAGGAATTGAATGTGCCATAAGACAGAATGATGATATGGAGCTTGTAGGCATCTTCACCAGAAGAAATCCTGAGACAGTTACACCTGCAACGAACGTACCTGTGTACTCCGTCGACATGCTTCCTTCAATGAAGGACAAGGTTGACGTTCTCATGCTCTGCGGCGGTTCCGCAACAGACCTTCCTAAGCAGACCCCTGAGTATGCAAAGGACTTCAACGTAGTTGACAGCTTCGATACACACGCTCGTATTCCTGAGCACTTTGCGAATGTAGATGCTGCCGCAGCTGCCGGCGGACATATTGCAATGATTTCCGTAGGCTGGGATCCGGGAATGTTCTCACTCAACCGCCTCTATGCCAACGCCATCCTTCGCGACGGCAACGACTACACCTTCTGGGGCAAGGGTGTAAGCCAGGGACATTCAGATGCAATAAGAAGAATCCCGGGTGTAAAGGATGCCAAGCAGTACACAATTCCTGTTGAATCAGCCCTTGAGGCAGTACGCGCATGCAAGAATCCTGAGCTTACCACAAGAGAGAAGCACACAAGAGAGTGCTTCGTTGTAGCTGAGGACGGAGCAGACAAGGCTGCAATCGAGAATGCAATCAAGACAATGCCTAACTACTTCTCCGACTACGATACAACAGTTCACTTTATCTCCGAGGAGGAATTAAAGCGTGACCATGCAGGAATCCCTCACGGCGGCTTCGTTCTCCGTACCGGCAAGACGGGCTTAAACGGCGAGCACAACCATGTAATCGAGTACAGCTTAAAGCTCGATTCCAACCCTGAATTCACCTCCTGCGTTCTTGTTGCCTACGCAAGAGCAGCATACCGCATGAACAAGCGCGGAATAAGCGGCTGCAAGACCGTATTCGATGTTGCACCTGCCGACCTCTCACCACTCTCTCCTGAGGAGATGAGAGCACATCTTCTGTAAGTGCGAGATATTAATATATCTGTCAGATATTATTGATGGTATAAACGGCGCCATTGTATGGGCTTTATATAGGCTGCATACATGGTGCCGTTGTTATTTGTATTTTTTATTGGTTATTATTATTGATATCTTGAAATTACTACCATTTATTCTTAAGGATTTGACCTTTCAGGTATAAGTTCCCCCTCACTTCGCCTTTGAGTGGAGCTAACTGCTGTCTCTCTACAAGATAATAGATATTTTGACGTGAGCACCCCAGTATATCGCAGCTTTCTGTTGTATCGACAACATTTTTCTTAACAAAAGCTTTAAAATCGTTGAGTGTGAGCGGAATTACCTGTCCCGACTTATGCAAAATCCCCGCCGGAATGTCAATCGAATCGTTGAATGTTATAAAATAGCCTCCCGTTCCGACCTTACAAGACTGAAACAGCTCCGCATTCCCGATAACCTTATCAATACCCTCTACACGTTTTAAGCTTGTCAAATCAATCTTCCTTACCTCGTCATCTTCGAAAAAGCATAACAGCGTATTATTCTCTGTCGCTACACACTCGACAATATTTCTCCTTCTTCTGTCAAGCACATACCGCGGCAGGCTCTCAACCTTCCTTATATAGAGAGCATCCTGTGAGCATTTTCCCTCAGATATTTCCAAGAACTTTATTTCATTATATGATTTCAGCCCGTGATTCTTCAAAATATCACCAATATTCTGTCTGCCGCTCGGAATCACCCTCTCCCTCACCCACATAAGGCTGATATCCCGCGGGATTGTAAATATCTTTTTCTTCACATAGGCAGTAAACAGCAGTGGTGCCGTCCACTCATCTAAGTATTCCTGAAGTTCTATGATACATGTGTCCTCCTTCTCATAGTACAGCAATACTCCTATTGATACATCAATCTCGCCATCGACTATCTCAAAGATTTTCATATATTTTGTACCTCTCATATATCATATTCCAAATCCTATCAATAAAAATGTCCGACAGAATATTCTCCATTCCTGCAAAAACGATATCTCTGTCGCCCACTTTAAGCTTATTGGCAAACAGCTCCCCGCTTCCCTTTATCAAACTCAGATTTTCATAACATGAATATCCTCCTATAAAGTTCTGGCATCTCTTGTCTTCCATTATGTCAAACTTCTCAGCTTCCCTCTCCGACATGCACGAATACAGCAGCGACAATCCATGGTCGAACAATGGTGCTATTCTGAGCGTGCGCGCCCTCGCATTCCTCAGCACTTCAATATTGGCTCCATGTCTGTCCCGATTAAGTATGATATAGTCAACCGCAATCATCCTGTCTATATATTCCTTCCATCCGCAGCGCACGCAGAAATCATAATGTGTTTCACCCCTCTGTGCATTGGTGCGGTAATAATCGTCCAATGCAATCTTACTCTCTCCACGTTTCTTAAAGTCATCTGAGGCGCATAAATATGTGCTGTATACCCTTCCCTCGATTTCAATATCTGCATTGATAAGCTCATACCCCAAATGCTCGACTCCAAGCAGGGTAAGCAGCCGGTCTACTATTATCTCATTAACACATTCATGCCCTACAACTCCCTTAACCACGTCAAAATTGGAGAGCTTGTAATATTTCTTCACCCCATTTAATGTGGATTCGGACTTCAAAAAAGTTCCTGCCGTTCCGCTTGAACTCCTTATGTGTGACCATTTAAGATATGTTAAGTCCTGCTTCCCGCTAATTATATTGCTCACCATTGTCCTGCCGCTCCCTTTTTATTTATTGTTTGTCGTGCGTAAAATAGCAGTAATATATATTATATAATATATTATTATTTGTCGCGCGTCAAATGTTTATTCTGTGTGCAGACATAAATCGAAGTATGCAATACATTCAGACATATTTTTATGCAATAGGAACGAAGTTTCCTATTACGATTCAGGTGTCAAAACATGCTTTCACGACTTCAATATGTATATCATGTTATAATTATGCATATCACGACTTTTGGGAGAAGCTTAGTTGTTCTTATGCCTCTGCTTATCACACAGCCACAGACGGCTTGGATGCCGGCTGAGTTGCAAACAGCCATGGATGGATGATTTTGCAACGTTGGCGGGAGTAGAATATTTTTTTCAGAGGCATTAGAACAACTTGCTTCGTACAACGGAGCTGATATGTATAATTATAACATGGTATACACATGAAAATCAGAACAACAGGTTTTGACACCTGAATCTCTATATATCAGATAGTCAGGATGAGAAGTTTAGACATAATTTATAAGCTGCATGCAGCAAAAAATTCCAACTATCTTGCATCAAGAAGCCATCTTGCAATATCATAAATAAGAATGCCTTCATACTTATACATTTCATGATGAGTTCGTGCAATGATGATTTTTGTATATGCATCTTTGATTGCTAATAGTGGTGTATATTCTCTTTCAAAAGTTTTTTCCTCTCCTATATAATCGCTCACTTGAATATATATTACTTCATCGCCTTTCTTCGCAACAAAATCAATTTCTTTTTTGTAAAGTTTACCTACATACACCTCATATCCACGACGCAATAATTCTAAATACCTTTACTATGAAGGCTGTTAATAGCTAATTCAAACTTATAACATAATTGTACTTCATCAATAAAAACCAAATTATGAACATTTTTAATATATTTTGAAAGTACATACTCATGCAATGCATGATAATCCAACAGATTATCATATTCCAAATCCTCAAGATTAATCATTATGACATTGACACCGGGTTCATTTGTCAAAATATATTCAATATAATCCTGCATTAATACAGACTTTCCACTTCTTCTAATACCGGTCACAACCTTAATATCAGGAGTATTATTAAGTTTCTTTAACTTATCTAAATAACTTGTACGTTCAATATGCTTCATGTCCTATTCCCAATTTTTAAATTAAATTCATATTATGGTAATATTAATAGGTACAAAGCTCCGCTCCATGCAAACACGGCTTCACAAGCAGCTCAGCCTCGAAAGACTTCGTCTTTCTCGGTCGCGGCTGTCGCCGCTTACGAATAAAAAAAGAAAGCCGAATACAAGTAAACTTGTATCGACTCTCTTTTTTTATCCTTACGCTGCTTGTAGCATACGCGAATATTATCTCTTTGAGAACTGTGGAGCACGACGAGCTGCCTTTAAGCCGTACTTCTTTCTCTCCTTCATTCTTGGGTCTCTTGTTAAGAAGCCGTTCTTCTTGAGTACCGGACGGAAGTCTGCGTCAGCCTTGCAAAGTGCTCTTGCAATGCCGTGACGGATAGCACCAGCCTGACCTGTTGTACCACCACCGTGTACGTTGACGAGAACATCATACTTATCAGCGTTCTCAGTAGCTACGAGTGGCTGACGAACGATGAGCTTGAGTGTCTCAAGACCGAAATACTCATCGATGCTTCTCTTGTTTATTGTGATATCGCCCTTACCAGGCATAATGTATACTCTTGCGATACTGCTCTTTCTTCTACCTGTACCATAGAATTTTGCGCTTGCTGCTTTTGCCTTAGCCATTGTATTTTCCTCCTTCTTGTTCCCTTAATTAAAATGTCAATGTCTCAGGCTTCTGAGCTGCGTGATCATGCTCAGGTCCTGCATATACATGAAGCTTTGTGTACATTGTTCTTCCTAAAGGTCCCTTTGGAAGCATACCCTTAACTGCTAACTCAACAGCTCTCTCAGGCTTCTTAGCCATAAGCTCTCTGAGTGTTGTCTCCTTCATGCCGCCAACATAGTCGGAATGATTGAAGTAAATCTTCTGGTCTAACTTCTTACCTGTAACCTTAACCTTGTCAGCATTAACGATGATTACATAATCACCTGTGTCAAGGCTTGGTGTAAATGTAGGCTTATTCTTACCTCTAAGTACTGCTGCAACATTAGCTGCAAGACGGCCTAATGTATATCCTGTAGCGTCAACTACATACCATTTTCTTTCAATTGTTGATGGACTAGCCATAAATGTGTTCATTGGTCAACCTCCTTGAAATTTTCAAAAGCGTATATTGATTCAAACATATAGGATGTCATCGGCGATAAGACCGACAACGTGCCGTATAATCGGCGAAAGTATATAGTAAAATGTCGTACCGGGGCTTTGGCTAGACACTTACTTTCGTACTGTCACAGTTTTACATTATATAATAGGTCGTCCATGATGTCAACGTCTTTTTCAGATTTTTATACAGTTTTTTTTAACTTATCCACAAAAAATCTTTTTCAGATAAACTTTATCAACAGCATATAGCAGATCGTCCCGCCGAGGACATTTTACTCGAATTTATTTTTTTATAGTATTCCACGTTTTTATAAGCCTGTCAAGTGTCCACGCGGCATTTGCGGGGCTTGTGGACGGAAGCTTAACGGCCTCGCGCCCGGTAAGCGGATAGCAGTAGCGCATATACAGCTCATACGCCTTGCCGCCGTTCACATATATATTCTCTATCGAAGCATTTTTAAGTATCACACCTATGTCGTTCGGGACAACATTTTTGATTGAGCTGTCGCTCGAGCCCGCTATGTCGCACCTTGCTATGACATCCCACAGAGCTATGTGGTGAACGTGAAGGAATTCCTTCTTTTCCTCTATGGAAAATGTATTCACGGGACACTCCCTCGCGTTAAGCTTCTCTTCACCGCGCCCTTGTGAATCCGTTCCCTCAAATATCTCCCACAGCACGCGCCAAAATCTGTTCTGCGGATGTCCGTAATAAAAGTTGTTCTCCCTTGATTTGACCGACGGCATGGAGCCAAGAATAAGTATCCGGCTTCCCTCATCGTAAATCGGCTCAAAGGTATGCTCTATCGTGTGATACTCCATGTGCCACCCTTTCCAAGGTGCTTACAGCGCCTTCTCTCCGTTCACATAGAGATGATAACCGTTTGCGGTTACGTTTGTCAAGTCGCCGTCAAAGCCTCCGGCCGGCATTCCGTCCGGTGCCTCTCCGCTCTCAGAGGTCTCCAGTGCTGCCGCCTTTTTATTTCTCATGGTATTTACCTCCTGCCTGTGTACTACATATGTGTTAAAAAATGTGAAATACGGTCATTGAAAACTTTAAGCTTTTTAGATATATTATTGTTAAGACAACTGATACAATAACTACAAAGGAGTCCCACAATGGATTTAAAGCACTACACACACAATCTCATATCTGAAGGAAAAGACCTTCCTCTTCCTGAGAGCTTCACGCGGTTCAAGATTGTCTGTCCTGAATATGCACCGCATGAGATAGAGGTAAAGCCTTACCCGTTCCCTGCGTCGGAGCACATATTTGCACTCATATGGGATATAAATCCACGGCATGTTGTATCTGCGACCATACTTCCGTCATCACAGCACTTTCTCTATTCCAAGGAATTTACGCCCGGAACCAGAACGCAGATGCACTCTCACGAATATCTTGAATTATTTTATATAATTGACGGTGAATACAGGCAGAAGATTCTCGGAAACGAATATGTCTTTCACAAGGGTGAGCTGTGCCTGATTGACCGGAACTGCCAGCATCAGGAGATACTTGGGGATAACCCGGCTACGATTCTTTTCCTCGGAATCACCAATATAATGTTCGATGATGTAATGGAAAGGCATATCACTACCGAGCGAATCTCTTCCTTTTTAAAGACCGCACTGCTCAAGCAGAAGTCGCTCCAGCAGTACCTTCATTTCCGACCGCTTCCGACACAGGCATCTGCCGATGCTTCCATGGCGGTCTCAGGTACCGGGCATACCTCCCGCTCCCATGAGGGTATGGGCTCACTTATCGAGGATACCCTGATGCAGCTTCTCTCTGAGCTCGAACGCCACGACGAGGCTTCGCCTTATATATGCCAGGGGCTTCTGCTCAGAATATTCCATATACTGAGCACGCAGTACGACTTCTCAATATCACAGAAGCTTAGAAAAGAGATGAACTGGATTCTGTTTGAGGAGATTACGGAATTCATGAATCAGAACCTCGCCGGCATATCACTTGCCGCCCTGACGGAGGAATTTCACTTTCAGGAGGATTATTTTAATAGGTTATTAAAAACTCAGGCAGGTCTTACCTACACTGAGTATCTCCAGCAATGCCGTCTTAAAAAGGCGGAGGAGCTTCTACTGTCAACCAGTTACAGCATTGATTACATTATGGAGCTTATCGGATACCACAATAAGGGGTATTTTTACAAGATATTCAGCGAACGCTACAAGATGACACCGGCACAGTTCCGAAAGAACAAGAGGAATTAAAAAGGTCATGACACCTCTGCTGTCTAACAGCATTTTCAGCAAGGTGCCATGACTTTTTTAACTACTTATTATCTTATAAATCCCATTTCCAGTCTCTTACCTCAGGAAGGTCAACTCCGTACTCATGAATATACTGCTTATGCTCGACAAGCTTGTCGTTCATCTGCTGTACAAGGTACGAACCTCTGTTGCCAAGCTGCGGAAGGAAGCGTATTGCATTCTTTACAAGATTGAAACGGTCAATCTCATTCTGAACTCTCATATCGAATGGAGTTGTGATTGTACCCTCCTCCTGATAACCATATACATGAAGATTACGGTTATTTCTGCGGTATGTAAGCTCATGTATAAGTGTATGATAGCCGTGGAATGCAAATATAATAGGCTTATCCTTGGTGAACAGTGCATCATATTCCGCATCTGTAAGACCATGAGGATGCTTGGTGCTTGGCTCAAGCTTCATAAGGTCTACTACGTTTACAACACGAATCTTAAGCTCAGGAAGAGCCTTTCTTAAGATTGTGACTGCTGCAAGAGTCTCAAGTGTAGGTGTATCACCACAACAAGCCATAACAATGTCAGGCTCCTGTCCCTGGTCATTGCTTGCCCACTCCCAGATGCCGATACCCTGTGTACAGTGCTTAACAGCCTGCTCCATAGTAAGCCACTGCTGTCTGGGATGCTTGGAGGTTACAAGCACGTTCACATAATCACGGCTTCTGATACAATGGTCGAAGCATGAAAGAAGACAGTTGGTATCAGGCGGCAGATACAGACGTACAACGTCTGACTTCTTATTGGCAATATGGTCAAGGAAGCCCGGATCCTGATGTGTGAAGCCGTTGTGATCCTGCTGCCATACATTCGATGAAAGTATAAGGTTAAGTGATGCAATGGACTGTCTCCAAGGAAGCTGGTTACATACCTTTAACCACTTTGCGTGCTGAGCACACATGGAATCAACTACTCTTATGAATGCCTCATAGCTTGCGAAAAATCCATGACGGCCCGTGAGAAGATAGCCCTCAAGCCAGCCCTCGCACATATGCTCTGAAAGCATTGAATCCATTACACGTCCGTCTGTCGCAAGGAACTCATCCGAATCAAGCTTCTCGTTATTCCAGTCACGGTTAGTAACCTCAAATACCTTTCCAAGACGATTGGACATTGTCTCGTCCGGTCCGAATATACGGAAGTTCTTTGACTCCTCATTGAGCTTGAATATATCTCTTACGAAGCCTCCGAGCTCTATCATATCCTGTGCCTCAACAGCTCCCGGCTTAGGCACATCTATTCCATACTGTCTGAAATCAGGAAGTCTTAAATCCTTTAAAAGCTTACCGCCGTTAGCATGAGGGTTAGAACCTATTCTTCTGTCGCCGGTAGGTGCAAGAGCCTTAAGCTCAGGAATAAGTCTGCCGTTCTCATCAAAAAGCTCCTCAGGGTGATAGCTTAACAGCCAGTTCTTTAAAAGCTCAAGATGCTCAGGCTTCTCCATTGAGATAGGAACCTGATGAGCTCTGAAGGAGCCTTCAATCTGCTTGCCGTCAACCTCCTTAGGACCTGTCCAGCCCTTCGGTGTACGAAGAACAATCATAGGCCACTTATGTCTTGTTGTGTCTCCGTCCTCTCTTGCAGCCTTCTGAATAGCCTTAATCTCGTCCATACATGAATCGAGAGCCTCTGCCATCTTGCGATGCATTGTCATAGGGTCATCACCCTCAACAAAGTAAGGCTTCCAGCCACAGCCGTCAAAGAAATGCTCAAGCTCCTCATGTGATATGCGCGCAAGAACAGTAGGGTTGCTGATCTTGTATCCGTTAAGGTGAAGGATTGGAAGAACCGCACCATCATTCTTTGCATTTAAGAACTTGTTGCACTGCCATGATGTAGCAAGAGGTCCTGTCTCAGCCTCACCATCACCGACTATACATGCAACGACAAGGTCAGGATTATCAAATACGGCACCAAATGAATGTGCAAGTGAATATCCAAGCTCACCGCCCTCATTGATGGAACCCGGTGTCTCAGGAGCAACATGGCTTGAAATACCGCCTGGGAATGAAAACTGCTTGCACAGCTTCTTAAGTCCGTCCATATCCTGTCCGATATTAGGGTATACTTCGCTGTATGTTCCCTCAAGATATGTATTGGCAACGAAGAAGTTGCCGCCATGACCCGGACCTGATATTAAAATCATATCCTGATCATACTTCTTTATAACACGATTTAAGTGTACATATACGAAATTCTGTCCCGGAACTGTTCCCCAGTGACCTACAATTTTCTTTTTAATGTGCTCCATAGTGAGCGGTTCACGAAGCAGCGGATTGTCAAGCAGATATAACTGTGCCGCACCAAGATAATTGGCTGCACGCCAGTAAGCATCCATTTTCTTAAGATACTCATCTGTGAGAGGCTGCTTTTCAACAACATTCATTTCTGACATATTTCTCTCCATTCAGCAGGTCGCACCTGCATATATCTTATTATCTGAAATATACTCTCAGACATTGTTATATTTTAGACAATCTTACTTAAAATCACAATTTCCCATAACAATAAAAAATTATTAAAGTTACCTGAAGCGACCTGAAAGCCATCAACTATTGCTCCACTTTTTATGTAATAGGAACGAAGTTTCCTATTACATAAAAAAAGATGCATAACCTTTCACAGCCATGCATCTCCTATTTACATAACTTTATTCTTATATCCTTAACGAATATATTCAACACAATAAGCTTATCAGCCTGTTATTTCACATTGAATGCCTTGATTCCCGGATATACAGCCGCACTTCCGAGCTCCTCCTCAATTCTGAGAAGCTGATTGTACTTGGCTACACGCTCCGAACGGCTCGGCGCACCTGTCTTAATCTGGCAGGTATTGAGTGCAACCGCAAGGTCTGCAATCGTTGTGTCAGCTGTCTCGCCTGAACGATGTGATGAAACAGCTGTGTAACCTGCCTTGTGTGCCATCTTGATAGCCTCAAGTGTCTCCGATACGGAACCAATCTGGTTAAGCTTTATAAGAATGGCATTTCCTGCTCCAAGCTCGATTCCCTTGGAAAGTCTCTCTGTGTTCGTTACAAAGAGGTCATCACCTACAAGCTGTACCTTATCTCCGAGTCTCTTGGTAAGCTGCTGCCAGCCTTCCCAATCCTCCTCGTCAAGTCCGTCCTCGATGGATATGATAGGATACTTCTCGCAGAGCTTGGCCCAGTGCTCGATAAGCTCCTGTGATGTGTACTCGGTTCCTGCCTTCGGAAGCTTGTAACAGCCCTTGCCCTTCTCGCTCTTCCACTCTGAGGATGCTGCATCCATTGCAATTCTGAAATCTCTGCCCGGCTCATAGCCAGCCTTCTTCACAGCCTCAAGAATGGTCTCAATAGCCTCCTCATCGGACTTAAGTGCAGGTGCAAAGCCGCCCTCGTCACCAACTGATGTTGCAAGTCCACGCTCCTTAAGTATGGAAGCAAGTGCATGGAATACCTCTGCACACCATCTTAAGCACTCCTTGAAGGAAGGTGCTCCGACAGGCATTATCATGAACTCCTGTACGTCGAGTCCTGATGAAAGTGCATGACAGCCTCCATTTAAAATATTCATCATAGGAACAGGAAGTCTGTTGCCCGATATTCCTCCGAGGAAACGATACAATGGAATGTCAAGCGATATTGATGCAGCTCTTGCTGCCGCAATCGAAACCGCGAGAATCGCATTCGCTCCGAGCTTCGACTTGTCCTTAGTTCCGTCTGCCTCTATCATGGCACGGTCCACCGCATATATATCTGATGCGTCAAGTCCCTTTACCGCATCATTAATAACTGTATTAATATTCTCAACTGCCTTCAACACACCTTTTCCAAGGTATCTTGACTTGTCTCCATCTCTCAGCTCAAGTGCCTCAAATTCTCCTGTTGATGCGCCGCTCGGTGCGGTTCCTCTTCCAACAGTTCCGTCAGCAAGATATACCTCGGCTTCAACCGTAGGATTGCCTCTTGAATCCAATATTTCCCTTCCGATAACCTTCTCAATTTCAAGATAATTCATAGACCTTACGCCTCCTGTTAAAGTTACCTCTTCGGAAGGGCCAGACATTCCCTTCCGAAAGAAGCTTTACATGATTATTCACAAGTTAGTATTATCTAACCAAAGTTATAGTATACTATCTCGCCGTAATTGTCAAGAATTATCCGAGCCATTTTTTCAAAATCCCGGTGAGCTTGTCGAACTCCAGCGGTTTCGCTATATGTTCATAAAAATAATTCCATAGTATCCCGGTTCACCTGAAGCGAACTTATCGACCGCAGCCTTTCCGTTGTCGGCTGTCTCCACATTGGCACCTGTTATTCCAATTAATTCCGACGCAACCTCGGCATTTCTCTCATTGTCCTCAACGAGAAGAACATTTTTTCCGCTATATAGTCCCTTATTCCTCTCATACAGGTTATTATTGCCTGTTTTCCTATCATTGATACGTTTTTCTTCATAACTGCCCTCTGCAAGCTTAAGAAAAATCGTAACCGTAAATTTTGAGCCCTTATTTACCTCACTCTCAACCTGAATTGTTCCGTTCATCATGACAACAATGCTCTTAGATATTGACAGTCCGAGTCCCGCAGTCTCTGCACTCCCTTGTTTCCCTCTCATCATTCATAGTCAATCACCTTAAGCGTAAGTCCCTTAGCCGGAGCTGTAGGTCCCGCAAGCTTTCTCTCCCCTTTTTTGATAATCTCCGCCACATATTCAGGCTCCATCTGTCCCCTTCCGACCTGAAGCAGTGTCCCGGCTATTATTCTTACCATGTTATACAAAAATCCATTGCCCCGTATCGTCATCGTTATCACATCATCAACACGCTGTAAATCAACGGAATACACCGTCCTCACGGTATCCTTAACCTGACTTCCCGCAGCCATAAAGCATGCAAAATCATGTGTCCCCACAATCCTGTCAGCCGCCTGACGCATCCTGTCCATATCAAGCTCTCCCCTGTAAAAATATGTATTGCGTCTTCTGTTAGGATCAGGCAGGAATGTGTTCAATATACGATACTGATAGGTCTTCCGGCAGTCGCAGTGTCTCGGATGAAAATCCGCTGCCACAGCCTTTGACTCAACTACGACAATATCCTCCGGAAGCATATTGTTCAGGGCATATTTTATCTTATCAGCAGGTATTGTTGTATCGCAGTCAAATACAGCCACATTCCCCTCGGCATGAACTCCCGCGTCGGTACGGCTTGCACCTATAAGCGGAACATCCGTCCCCATAAGCTTGTCGAGGGCGCTCTTAAGAGTGCCCTCAACCGTTCTTTGCCCGGGCTGTGTCTGCCAGCCGCAATATTCTGTTCCGTCATAAGCCACACGAAGCATATAACGCATATATTTTCCTCCCGAATTCCATGCAGACAGGCATAATACTTATTGTTCGACTCAAGAATGTGCCCCGTCCGTCTCCTTATCAAGCTCAATTTCCGAGCGAAAGCAGCCTGCATGTGCAGTCCGCACAGCGCTCCGATTATTTTTTTGCTTATATTTTACCACATTTATCCCTTAAGCAAAATATACTTTCAAAATAATCATGATTGCAAGATATGCAAAAATCACAATATAAGCTATGCCGTCCGCCTTGGTATACTTAAGAGGCTTCATCTTGGTACGGCCCTCGCCTCCTCTGTAACACTTCGCCTCCATTGCAGTTGCAAGGTCATAGGCACGTCTTATTGCCGATATGAACAATGGCACAAGAAGAGGCACCATGGCCTTAGCCTTCTTTATAATACCGCCTGTCTCAAAATCAGCTCCTCTTGCCTGCTGTGCCTTCATAATCTTATCTGTCTCGTCTATAAGTATCGGAATAAATCTCAGCGCAATCGACATCATCATGGAAATCTCATGTACCGGAATTCTTATTACCTTAAGGAATCCAAGGCTCTTCTCCAGTCCGTCCGTGAGGTCGTTAGGCGTGGTCGTGAGCGTCATGAGTGAGGAGCCCATTATAAGAAATACAAGTCTCACCGCCATGGCTGCTGCGATATATATTCCCTCTTTTGTTACCTTTATCTTCCAAATACGAAATATTACTTCGCCGTCTGTCAGAAAGATGTTGAATATCACGCTGAACAGAAGCAGCATGAATACCGCCTTAAGCCCCCTGAGAATGAACTTCACCGGAACCTTGGAGATTCTTATGCACACAATCAAAAATACTCCTGCCGCCGCATATAGAAGCATATGCTGTCCCAAAAACAACGAAATAATATATATAAGTGTCCAAAACAGCTTAACTCTCGGGTCAAGCTTATGAATTGCTGAATTGGACGGATAATACTGTCCTATTGTAATGTCTCTTAACATTGCAAACCTCCCGGGCTCGTCATCTTCCAAGTGCTTTTCTTACGGTAGCAACCGCTTCTTCCATGGTGATTGCATCCGTATCTACATCAAAGCCGTTCTTCTTCAAATCATTGAGAATGTATGTAAGCTGCGGTGCTGCAAGCCCTATCTCCTCAAGCTCCCTGTAATGTCTGAACACCTTGTCAGGTGCGTCATCATACATAACCTTTCCATGATTGAGCACAATCAGTCTGCCGACATACTTTGCGACATCCTCCATGCTGTGAGATACGAGTATAACCGTCATATTAGTCTCCTCATGAAGCTTCTTAATCTGGTCAAGTATCTCATCACGTCCCTTAGGGTCAAGTCCTGCCGTAGGCTCATCAAGTATGAGCACCTCAGGCTTCATCGCAAGCACACCCGCAATAGCCGCTCTTCTCTTCTGTCCTCCCGACAGCTCAAATGGCGAATTATAAAACAGCTCCTTAGGAAAACCCACCATCTCAAGCGCCTCAAACGCCCTCAGCCCGGCTTCCTTTTTGCTTAAGCCAAGGTTCTTAGGTCCGAAGCAGACATCTGTGAACACATCATTCTCGAACAGCTGATGCTCAGGATACTGAAACACAAGTCCAACCTTGCTTCTCAAGTTCTTCATCACAAAATCCTTGTCATATATATCCTGTCCGTCATAATATATCTTTCCGCTTGTCGCCTTCAAAAGACCATTAAGATGCTGTGTGAGCGTGGACTTGCCCGAACCTGTATGTCCGATAAGTCCTATGAATTCACCTCTGTTTATTGTAAGACTGACATCATCAAGTGCTTTCATCTCAAAGCCGCTGCCTATACTATATACATAATTGACTTTATCCAAAATAATTAACATGAATTACCTCTTTTTAAGTTCCTTTATAATCTGCCTCAACGCTGCACGGCTGAATTCTTTATTCGCAGTAGCTCCTGTGTGAGTTCAGGTATCGTCAGGATTCCTCTCTTAATCGGGATTCCCGACTTCTCCAGCTCGAATGCCAGCTCCGTAGTATGCGGTACATCAAGCCTCAGCGCCTTAAGGTGTTCAACCTTAGAAAATACCTCCCTCGGCATTCCTTCAAGAACCACCTTGCCCTCATCCATAACAAACACCTTGTCCGCACCGATTACTTCATCCATATAATGTGTGATAAGTATAACCGTCACACGCTCCTCCTTATTGAGCTTCGTTATGGTGGCAATTACCTCCTTACGTCCGTTCGGGTCAAGCATGGCTGTCGGCTCGTCTAGCACTATGCACTTCGGCTTCATTGCAAGAATACCCGCAATCGCCACTCTCTGCTTCTGTCCGCCCGAAAGCTTATTAGGCGAGTGATGTCTGTACTCTGTCATGCCTACTGCGGCAAGTGAAGCGTCAACACGTTCCCATATCTCTTTCGTCGGCACACCAAGGTTCTCCGGCCCGAATCCCACATCCTCCTCAACTATCGTTCCGATAATCTGATTATCAGGATTCTGAAAAACCATACCTGCCGTCTGTCTTATATCCCACAGCTTATCCGCATCCTTCGTGTCCATTCCGTCCACCCATATACTGCCCTCTGTCGGCGACAAAAGCGCATTAATATGCTTAGCGAATGTTGACTTGCCCGAGCCGTTATGCCCCAGTATCGCAATAAACTGTCCCTGCTCTATATCAAGAGAAACGTGATCAACCGCAGTCTTCACGTTCTCAACATTATCTTCTTCATCTCTTATTATATATTCAAATGTAAGGTCTTTCGCCTGTACAATTCCCATGTTAGTCCTCTTTCATTTAGAAAAAGCGAATGCTGCACAGCAACATTCGCTTCCTGTTAATCAAATACCAATTACACTAACTCGATTACTACTTCCATAGCAGCATCACCCTTACGAGGTCCTATCTTTACGATTCTTGTGTAACCACCGTTACGGGACTCATACTTAGGAGCGATTTCGTCAAATAACTTTGCAACTAAATCAACTTCCTTAGTATTCTTCTTTCTTCCGGCAGCCTCAGCAGGAACCTCTGTTACAGAGTAGAGAACCTTGTTCATCTGCTTTCTGGCATGAAGTCTTGAAGGCATATCCTTCTTAATCTTCTTCTCAACCGTATCATATACAGTCTTCTTCTTGCCATCTACAACTTCCTTAACTCTCTTGCCTTCGCTGTCCTTACGAGCAACCTTAGCCTGAACTGTTACTTCCTCGAAGTTATCCTTCTCCTTTACAGCCATAGCGATAAGTCCCTCTGCAACCTTGCGGATTTCCTTAGCCTTAGCCTCTGTTGTAACAATCTTACCGTTGTATAAAAGAGCTGTAACCTGATTTCTGATTAAAGCCTTTCTCTGACTTGATGTTCTTCCAAGTTTTCTATACTTTGCCATTTTAATTTTCCTCTCTTTCATGGTGCATCCGGCCACGCACTTTGGACTTACTTACCGAATGTAATTTAGTTCCACATAGAGAAAATTATTAGCGTACACTTTGGATTTACCGCTAATAATTATCTGTCATATGTTTTATTCCTCAGATGGATTAAGCTGAAGACCAAGTTCCTTTAACTTAGCTAATACTTCCTCTAATGACTTACGTCCGAGGTTTCTAACCTTCATCATATCCTCTGAAGTTCTGTTACACAATTCTTCAACTGTGTTGATACCGGCTCTCTTTAAGCAGTTATATGAACGAACTGATAACTCAAGCTCGTCAATGCTCATCTCAAGAACCTTCTCCTTCTCATCGTCTTCCTTCTCTACCATTACATCAATCTTCTTGGCATTCTCGGATAAATCGATGAATAAGCTAAGATGCTCGCTAAGTACCTTCGCTGCAAGGCTTACAGCCTCATCCGGTGCAAGTGTACCATTAGTAAATACATCTAAAGTAAGCTTATCATAGTCAGTAATCTGACCGACACGAGTATTCTCAACCGCTAAATTAACTCTCTCAACAGGTGTGTAGATGGAGTCAATGGCAAGAGTGCCGATTGGCTGATCCTCGCTCTTATTTTTTTCTGAGCTGACATAGCCTCTGCCCTTAGTAATTGTAAGCTCCATAAAAAGCTTGCAATCAGGACCACCGTTAAGTGTAGCAATCTTAAGGTCAGGATTAAGTATTTCAATGTCTGAGTCAACCTGAATATCAGATGCTCTTACAACACCTTCTCTTCCATCGCATTCGATGTAAGCGATCTTAGGCTCATTCGTCTCGCTGTTGTTCTTGATAGCGAGCTTCTTGATGTTCATGATTATCTCAGTAACGTCTTCCTTAACACCCGGAATAGGACTGAACTCATGTAACACGCCTTCAATCTTAACCTGACTTACTGCAGCACCCGGTAATGAAGAAAGCATAATTCTTCTAAGTGAATTACCCAGTGTTGTACCATAGCCTCTTTCAAGTGGTTCAACGACAAATCTTCCATACTTCTTGTCTTCAGACATCTCTGCAATTTCAATTTTTGGTATTTTAAAATCGAACACTGAAAAGCCCCTCCTTTTGGGTTATATTATGTGTGAGGGCGTTATACGGTCTAATTATTACTTAGAGTATAACTCGACTATAAGCATCTCATCAACAGGTACATCAATAGCTGCTCTTGCAGGAAGATTCTTGACTGCACCCTTTAAATTCTCTGAATCAGCCTCAAGCCACTCAGGTACTACTCTGCCTGCTGTTGCATCAAGGATGTCCTTATATCTCTGAGAAGACTTGCTCTTTTCCTTAATCTCGATTGTATCGCCAGCCTTAACTAAGTAAGATGGAATGTTGACTGCCTTGCCATTAACAAGTACATGCTTGTGGTCAACAATCTGTCTAGCTTCCTTTCTTGTTCTTGCAAAACCTAATCTGAAAATAACGTTGTCAAGTCTTGACTCAAGAATAACCATGAGGTTCTCACCTGTCTGGCCATTCATCTTCTCAGCCTTCTCGAAATAGTTACGGAAAGGCTTCTCTAATACGCCGTAGATGAACTTAGCCTTCTGCTTCTCTCTGAGCTGGAGACCATACTCGCTCACCTTCTTGTTGGCTCTCTTTAACTGTCTGTTTGATTTCTTATCTATTCCTAAATAAATTGGATCTAATCCAAGTGATCTGCATCTTTTAAGAACAGGAACTCTATTAATAGCCATCTTTATTACCTCCTATTAGACTCTTCTACGCTTTGGTGGACGGCATCCATTGTGTGGAACTGGTGTAACGTCCTTAATGCTGGTAACCTCAAGACCACATGCCTGAAGAGCACGAATAGCTGCCTCACGACCTGCGCCCGGTCCCTTAACCATAACGTCTACAGTCTTCAAACCGTGTACTAAAGCTGCCTTAGTAGCAGTTTCTGCTGCCATCTGAGCTGCATAAGGAGTAGATTTCTTTGAACCTCTAAATCCTAGACCACCGGCACTAGCCCATGATAAAGCGTTACCTTCTGTATCTGTAAGTGTAACGATTGTGTTGTTGAATGAAGCCTGGATATGTGCCTGTCCGCGTTCAACGTTCTTCTTAACGCGCTTTTTTGTCACTTTCTTTGTAACTTTAGCCATTTTCTAAACTAACCTCCCTTATGGGTTCCCTTACGGGTTATTTCTTCTTATTTGCGATTGTTTTCTTAGGACCCTTGCGAGTTCTAGCGTTTGTCTTAGTCTTCTGTCCTCTAACAGGAAGACCCTTTCTGTGACGGATACCTCTGTAGCATCCAATCTCCTGTAATCTCTTAATGTTGAGAGCTACCTCTCTTCTTAAGTCACCTTCAACAGGTACTTCTAATGTTTCGATTGCCTTCTGAATTCTAGCAACCTCATCGTCTGTTAAATCCTTAACTCTGGTATCAGGGCTAACTCCTGCCTCGTTAAGAAGACGGTTGGAAACAACGCGGCCGATACCGTAGATATAGGTAAGACCGATTTCAACTCGTTTTTCTCTTGGTAAATCAACACCAGCGATACGTGCCATGTGCTCTTACACCTCCATTGTTGTTTAACGTTAAATTGTTACATTGGGTATTACTTAAATTTATTTTAAGTGACAAACAACACCTCCGGGTGGTTCATCACTGCAGCCGCAAAACTTCCGAAAGGAATTATGCCTACAAATCAACCCTGCTTCTGCTTATGCTTTGGGTTCTCGCAGATTACCATAATGTTTCCTTTTCTCTTGATGATCTTGCATTTCTCGCAAATAGGCTTAACTGATGATCTAACCTTCATGGTAAATCCTCCTTTCCATAAATGCACACATAACCGCTTCGAAACGACATTCTCCACAGTCATAACTATACTACTTATATATTTATATGGAAG
>CAKRIL010000004.1 GCA_934343915.1 uncultured Lachnospiraceae bacterium
TCTGAAGTCAGCCTTTCAATTACTAACTTTGGCAGAAAAGCAGACAGAATTGGGATTATGGCATTTACAAGTGTCAGTATTATATACAATACTAATAAGGCAAAGTACCATTCAGACGTTTTCTTAATACAGTACCATATATTTTTCATCATAATGTACCTCCTTCTTCTGCTATTCTATATCTCCTTAACCCTACAACGTAAAATTCGTGCACCAACTGTATCTGTCAGTACACGAATTGCAGTTATTCCATTGCAGGAACTAAAAATTCGGAGCTAAATGCTCCATCCTCGCTATTATATTTGCACCAGCCACCATGTTCTTCTATAATCGTCTCTGCCCGATGAAGGCCAAATCCATGCATTCCCTCTTTATTAGAGGAAAATAATGTTCCTATTTTCTTTTTCTTCATCCCGGCAGAATTGAGCATGGAAAAATACAGCATCTTTCCTTTCATTGACATATATATACGAATAAAACGCTTACCAGAAGAAAGCCTGCAGGATTCAATTGCATTGTCCAATAAATTTCCAACCAAAATACCAAGTTCCACATCTGTGATAGTCAATGAATCCGGTACACTTGCTTTCACATCTACTGCTATATTCTCTGCTTTTGCCTGCGCAATCTTAGCTGACAATATCGCATCAAGGGATACATTCCCTGTTTTTAGAAGTGTATCAACGTTCATCAATTGATGATCTAATTCCTCTATATAGGCAATTGCACGTTCTACCTCTCCTGCTTCTAATTGTCCCTTTATGGCTTGGAGATGATGGTGAAAATCATGTTTATATCCTCTCATTTCCGAATGGATACTTCGCACTTCATTTAGATGCTGTTTTGCCTGCTCTGTCTGATACTGAACAAGTTTCAAATATGTTTTCTTTCTCATAAGAACTCCTAATTACGCTCAATATATGCCCGATTGATCTGATCATATTTTCCTCTTGCAAGTGGCACTTGTCCCCCATTATCCAGTGTAACACTGTCGCGCGAAATACGCATAATATGCTTTAATGATACAAGGTACGAACGATGTGTCTGATAAAAATCTTCACTAAGTTCCTGTGCAAATGTTGAAATATTTGCTTTTATCTTATATTCCTTACCCTTTGTATATATTGTTACATAATGGGAAAGTGATTCCAAATAAAGGATTTCCTTCTCATATAACTTAACAACTTCACCTTCGTAATGAATGATAATCGACGGTTCTCCTGCTTCTATCTTGCATTTTGCTTTCGAAAGAACTTCTTCCATTTTACCTGCTTTCACAGGTTTGACCAGATAATGGAGGGCATCTACTTCATACCCTACGCCAATAAACTCAAAATGTGATGTTATAAAAATAATCTCAACATTATCCTGATTCTGTCGTATCTTCTTTGCCAAATCAATTCCGGTCATTCCACTCATTTCCACATCTAATAACAAAATCTGATAATTTTTGCACTCTTCGTATTGAAACAGGAAACTCTCAGCAGATGCATATGTTTCTATATTTGTCAGGATATGTTCCTTCTTAGCCCAATTCTCTACAACATGTTTCAAATACTCTATTTCATTCTCTTCGTCATCACATATAGCAATATGCAGCACTGATGTCACTTCCTTTCACACCAAGAATAAATCATTGTAAAATTCACATTTTAGAAGCACGTATTAGCAATAGTATCCCTATTTCTTCATCACATCATTATGTTTAGAAACATTGGGCAGAAGGCAGACCGTCCCGACCTGAAATCAATGCTTTATTTCTTTGCATTTTCTTCCGTTTGAACTATCCGGAAATTCCGGATAGTTGAATCTTCCTCAAGCTCTGAATCTGAATAAATTTTTTTAATGTGTTCATTGATTGTACGCACATCCACATCATATAATGTGGCCATCATCTTCTGTGTCAGCCATATATTCTCATCCTCATAGCGCATTTCAAAACTATCCTGCTGGTCACCAACAGAAGCAACATAGGTCAGATATTCTGCTGCGCTGGAACGAATTGTTACTTCATCTTTTTTCTTTGCCAAATAAAACGCCTCCTTTTTTCTCTGTCATAAAATCCTTTATGAAACACGGATGCAGGTCTTCGCAATTTCGACCTGGCTATTCTGCCTGTGCATCAAAGGATTCTCTGATAGTTCCAAACTCACAATTCAAATGATACAACTTAAATTCTTGCAAAAAAAACCTATCATTTATCAGTCCCCAAAAGTTAAATAGACCATCAATGTGGTAACCGAAATATTCCACTTTATTCTCGAACCGCCCCATCATTTCTTCAACAGGCGATAATATATAGTCTATCGAAATCAACGCTTATGAGACATAATACTTCAATTGATATGTTGTTCCTACTTCATGTGAACGTTCTTCCCCGCTGTCAATATAAAATTCTCTGGCAACTAATGGCATATATTCCCCTTCTCCATTTTCAATATTCTTACAAGCACAAAACCATTATATCGCACCTTACATTTTCCCGATATAATCTAACAGTATAATTCACCATGTATACTTATTTCGTGGAAAACGTAGCCCTGGCATACCCATGTCTTCACATATCGAAGATAAAATTTTCACTATTTCTTCACGAGTAGAATCAAACCATTCTCCAAGCTGCCTATCACTAAAACAATACATTACCTCTCCTTCACCATATGTAGAATATGCCCCTGCTACCTTAGCTATTTTTAATCGTCTTCGTAACGCAGACAACATATCTCCAATTACATTAAGTTTTTCACGCCACGCATCATTATTAACAGATGATTTTCCCTCTGATTTTCTTAATATACTTCCGTCTCTAGTTCTAAGAACACCTGTATTTAAAGCAATTATTGTATCCTCAATGGCTTTATCAAAATCTTCCATTCTTCCTTCTTGACTAATCGGATCCCTAAATGCCGGACGATCAAAACAATATACCAGAAACTTAATGATTTCTCTGTCTGTTTTAAAACCATTTTCTGTTCCTGTCTCCAATTCAAGTATCGCCATTTGTTCTGATATTTCTTTCCATTTCTTAAGTTTATCTACAGTATATCGCTGTACATCCGAATCAATTAATTTTGAACAGGACTGACACAACCATATTCCATTCTCATATGATTTTCTCTCTTGAGAAGTTATACTATTATCATATCTAGGACCGCCTTTAGCTGCCGCTGTGATATGAGCTGCTACTCCAATATTAATAACATCTGTCGACTCGGTTCCCGCACCACGTGTCGTTCTTCTACATCCCGGATTACTACATTTCCATCCAACTCGATTTGCCAATAAATTTATTGTTGTTTGCTTAAAATCATCCCTCATCTCATCATTCCTCCCTCCGACTTTATCTTTATAAAAAACACTTTTTAGTCCGGACGATGTGACGAGATTTCTTCAATTATTCTTTGTAGTTCCTCTAGATGACATATTGCAAGCTGTTCCTTTGCCAACTCTAATGTTTTCTCTCCATCTAATCCAAACATCTTTATTGTTGCTTTAGCCTTATTTTTGTGTTCTCTATCAATACCTCTTTTTATAACGGGATAAGCTCTCCATTCTCCATTTGAAGATACAGGTGCTTCGAAATAGTCCATTGGATCATCTATGTATGGGTGGACTATTTTAAAAGTCCATTTCCTATAATTGTGCTTTCCATCTTTAGAAAGTACCGTATCCCTTTGCCCTTTACATATTGTGGAATTGCAGTTGTGACAACTATATACTAAGTTGAATGGCAAAAATGTACATTCCGGATGTAATGTCCTTCGATTTCCTCCTTTAGGTGCTATATGATCTATTTATGGATTTCTTGATTGAAGTGGCAACTCACAATATGCGCATTTCCCATCTTGAATTTCCATCAACTTTTTTTCATTTTCTCTTTAAATTCTTTTACATTGGCATCATCTAAATTCCACGCATCAGCGACTTTATATTTTTCGTCACTCATCCTCTTTAACAGTTGTCTTGAAATGCCGTGCTGATATACTAATCTTCGTGTGTACATTTCTCCAATATCTCCGCAGACTGTTCTATTACTACATGTAATGGGTCTTCTGAATTGTAAACAAACTTTCGTAATTTCTCTACTAACTTTTTAGCATCTTCAATTTTATCCGTGTTTTCTTCAATATCCTGAACTATTGTTAATAGTTCCCGTAAATCACTTTCAAAGTAGTAATTTCGTGCTGTCCTCAAACCAAACACATTATAAATTATATTTTCGGCAGACCACGCATACGTTTCGTATGGAAGGACTTCTACTATTGGATTCCCATCCATCTCATTCTTCTTAAATGAAATAATGGATGACGTAGAGCTTTCTAAATCTGACACCAAATAATGTGAATGACTTGCAAGTATAAAATGACATCCGTCATACTTTTTAAATATTTTCTTTAACAATGATACATATTGAATTTGCCATTCTGGATGTAGACTTATTTCTGGTTCATCAATTAGAACAATTGATTTAGATTCAATCGAACTCAATACGCCTGTAAAAGCAAATATCATATGTTTTTCTCCAGAGCTACAATCTTCAAAATGTATACATCTTCCATTTTTATAAAATGCAATATTACATTTATTTTTTTCTTTATCATCCAAAGAACTACTTGCCTGCTCTAATTCTTCTAATATCTCCTCGATTTTTCCGTAATCCGAATTACTGCAATCTATGCTGCATTTTCTAATGCAGTTACTTTTTTTCATTTTTGACTCGCTATTGCATTTCTCAAGCTTAAACGAAATTTCAACATTTGAATCAAAATGAAGCACTGTTAATACTTTCTCTAATTCTGTAATAGTTTGGTTCTTCATCATATGAACCACACTATAAAAAACATTTTGCATAACAGAACTTGTATATGTCGAATTAGTTGACTTTCTAACTCCTAAGTATTTATATATGCTGCCTATATCCTCTCCTGGCTTCACAAAGCAAAACTTATCATTAACCATAAATGATACTGCTAAAACCTTTTTAGGCAATTCAATTTCATCAAGCACTATTTCAGCACCATTTTTCCAACAAAATATACCTCTCCCAGATTCTTTCTTTACACAGTATTCATTACCATCAATAGAATATTTAACGCAAAATTTGGAATATTTAAACTTGGGGTTTCTTTTGTATATTTGTGCTTTACTGATATAAATAAAAATATCCACAATTGTTTTCAATAAAAAGCTTTTACCTGTTCCGTTTTCATTTAATATTAAAGTGGAAAATATTGGTCTTTCGACCACTTCTCTATCACCTATGAAATCTATATTCAATACTTCTTTTTCATCTTCTTTTACTTCTAAATACTTTAACAAAAATATTGATGCCTCCACTATTTTCCTCACTTCATAGTTTCTACCACTTTATCTATTATATCTGTTTTACCAATTGGCTTACAGGCTGTAAACCAATTTACTCAGATAATTCATTTTCAATTTCTTCCACTGTCGGCAGACTGCTTTTGAATTCTTCACGAAGCACCTTGGTCAGTTCGTATGCTGCAATCCCAATTGGCTGTGAAATATCATCCAGTGCATATTCTGCAACTACATCATCCTTATCTTTACAAATAAGCAAACCAATTGTCGGATTATCCTGCTCCGATTTCATTTGCTTATTAACCGCTGTCACATAGAAATTCAATTTACCTGCAAACTCTGGCTTGAATTTTTCTGTTTTCAGTTCTACTACTACATAACAGTGCAACCGAACATGGTAAAAGAGCAAGTCCATATAGAAGTCACTTTCTCCTACATGCAAATGAACCTGTCTACCCAAATATGAAAATCCGGTACCCATCTCTAATAGAAATTGGGTTATCTGATTAATTAGTGCATCTTCCAATTCCTTTTCATCATACTCTTCTCTCAAAGTAAGGAAGTCAAAGTTATACGGGTCTTTTAATGTCTGCTGCGCTAAATCAGATTGTGCCTCTGGGAGCTTTAATTGGAAATTACTAACCGCTTTTCCTTGCCGGTTATATAAACCACTATCTATTTGGTGTTCCAATACCTTCCTGCTCCAGCCATTATCCATTGTTTTTTGTACATAAAACAATGCCTCCTGAACGCTACTGCATTTATACATGATCCGCTGATTATGCCCCCAAGGAATGCTTTTTACCATATTTTCAACAAGTTCCATTTGGCTTACAGGCTGTAAGCCATTTTCTTCAGAATTATAAAACTTATACCAATACCGTATACTCTTCAGATTTTGTACCGAAAAACCTGACATATCAGGAAATGCTCTCTGTAAATCCTTACTCATTGTTGCCAAAAAAGCATCACCCCATTTAGCATGTTTCTGCTTTGCAACAATGTCCCTTCCAATTCCCCAATATAATTCCAGCAATTCGTAATTCACTTTAACTGCTGCTTTTACCTGACTCTGTTTTATCCGGTTTTTAATATCTTCTATCCATGCTTTGTACTCGTCATTCACAACAAAGCCAACCTCTCTGTTTTCCACTAATATTCCTCCAATCAGTATTTCCTATACACTATTTGTATATTCATAATTCTGTATCGCGTCAGTTTTCAATCTGTTATTTCATATGATACAACTACTGTTATTATCATACTTAAGGCTCAATTTTGTGTCAAGCAGATTGGTCTTTTCAGCATATTTTTCAGTTCTACATTTCCTGCATAATCTGGTCATCTGGAGCCTGCTGTTTTGCCTTTATCCCAAGTAGGCCCGATTTCAATTCAAACAAGAATACTGCATCTTCAAATTCCACAAAGAAATCTGCACTCTTTTTTTCTTGTTCCGGAATTTTGTACCACATCTCCTCTGCCAAATAAATCTCGGCCAGTTCTATAAAATATTCTTCGAACATTGTTCCAAAAGCAATAATGAACCCGGTTCCCTTACCATTTTTATAATAGTAATCCCGAATCAACCAATATAAACCATATTCAAAGAGCATCTGCACCAAATACATATTGACCATAATCGTCTCTTTGTTCTTTTGAGTAATCACAAAAGGTTTGCTATAAAACAACTGTTTCTGTATTGGAGACTTCCTTACATCATCATATGTAACAGAATAATAATTAATAATATTTTCCAAATTTGCCTTTGTGAGTATGCTGTTTGCCCCGTGCTTATATAGCTCATCCTCTGCTCCTAACGGATCGGGACGCTCACTGCATAACCACAACAAATAAAGTACATTTGTCAAATACTCGTCTGCACTCAGACCAAATAATTCTTTTGTAATTTCATTTATATCAACAATCTCATCCCTATTAGTTTTACTTGAGCCAAGCAAAATATGATAATTTCGGCTAAATCTCTGATATGTCCATGCCAAATTCTGATACTTAAACTGTTCATATGTCATGCCCATCATAAACTTAAATATATCCGGCAATTTTGCATCTTTGATATATTCGCTATTGGAATGTTCATTCTCCTCTATATAAAATAAATTTACCACTGTACCAGCTTTTCTCTTGCCATGATTTCTTTTCTGTAATCATTTGCATTAACAATTGAGACATACGCCATGTCTTGAATATCCCACGCCGACAACATCACCTGCACCTGCCGATGTATAAATCCATGCAAGATAGCATTCAACGGAAATGAGATACTACACCTTAATTCTGATTCCGGTGAATTTAACTGCTTTTTATATAACTCAAGTGACACTTCCGAAAAGAAATAAATAAAATCTCTTGTAGAATAATTTTTAACGTAACTCACAAAATCTTTCAATCAGTATCCGCCTTTCTTATATATCTTTCCACTACTTCAAACTTTTAATAATAGCTTTCCTCTGCCTCTCCAAATAATACAGACGCTACATACTTAACAATATAATTTAGAAGAAATAATGCTGTTTCTTCGAAAAATACAAATAGAAAAACTCCCATTCCTTGTATCTCATGCAGTTCTCCGACAATAGACAAAATAACTGCTTCTACACACAAAAAAATTATTTCAAACAGATCTGTCTTCTTTTCTTTACAAATCCAAAACTTATATGCCATCACAGCCATTCCACTTGTCGCTATTGCTCCAAAAATAGTACCACCTATTTCTTGAAATGAAAGCATTGTTAATAATACGCTTTTTAAAATCAGTAATATGCTTTCTGTACTTCCACATGTTTCTTCGCAGCTTTCTGCTAATCCATACGCAATGTACACAAATGTCAAGATAAAAACCATCACTACCGCATTGCTATCTAATTCGTTGGAATTCAAGCCCGACCATAATAGTGTTAATCCAAAAATAATTCCGATATCTCTTAAGATTGCTTTGACTCGCATTTCTGAATCCCATATTTTGTATTTCAATAATCCAAATCGAAATGCAAATCCTAGTCCTGCTGGTATCCAGTACCATGCCACACTCCAAATCCATTCCCAACCGCGTGTTACTATTTGATATAAAAATGTTTCAATTGATTCCATCTGATTACCCCTACCTCTCACAATTACTTATGAAAAGTATCGGCATAATCATTGATATAATTAATTTTTGTTTATTTACTCTTTTATCATATCTTGAAAATCTCCGTAATATTGTAGTTTTCCCATCAACCTTCGCATATTTTGCTCCCTTTGTTCTTTATTCAAGCGCTTTTGCGGAATAAATTTTTTCCTTTCTTTCTCTTCATACTCATCATCTAAGTTGTCGTTATCTTTATATATCTTAAAGTGCTTTTGGCGTAAATCGTCAAAAATGGACATATCGTATACTTCCCACAATTGGTGTTCACCTTGCCAATACCTTATATCCTCACAAATTATCTGCAATCTTGCTTCTGGAATTTTTTCTATAACGCTAGGCTGAATATACCATATTTCATTCGCAATCATCCACGATTCAATCAATTCAATAATATTCAGCATGTTTGACGTTGCTACTTTCCAAGTATCCAGTAGCACTACTCTTTTGTGTGAGGCGTTAATAACAATAATGTCTGTATCCGTCTTGTTAGGCAAAACTATTTGAAAAATATTGTCTTTCCCTGTCACAACAGTATTCATCGTATTAAGTACAACTGGAATGACTTCTTCCACCTTACGAAATAGAATTTCTACATCTCCTATCTGAACTAGCACAGAATTGTCAATCTTTCTATCGCTATAGATACATTCCACCTGCGTTTCTAATAATGTTTTAAGTTCCCTTATTGATTTAACAAAATCCACCTTATTCTCTTCATACTCTTTGTCAAACCGAACTGCATCATAATCAAAAGATGGAACAATTCTTTTAAAAAGCCCTCGCATAACTTCATCTGTATATTTTTGCAGTTCCCCCATTGTACTCCCATCAACAGTTAGCATATGTAACCAATAGCATACGCTTCTATAACATTGTAAAAACAAATCTTTATATGTGCAAATACCATTAATATCTATACTCTGAAATAATTCATCGTGTTCTTTGCAAAAGCCATGAAAAACTGATGCTTGATTAATACCTACTTTTCTTAATAATAACTCTTTATTTTCTCCCTGTCTGATAGGGCAAAAACTCATGACCTCACCATTTTCTGCAATATTCTTTATATGACTGTTTTTGGATATAGAATGCGAGCCAATCGAATGCTTTTTACATCCAGTATATATACACCTTGCGCTTTTTTTTCGATTTCTATTTTTCTTATCAAGCATTTCAAAATATTTACTTTCCTCTTGTTTATTCATACCAGAAAATTTCATATCTTTTTCCTCCGTAAAGTTTTCTATGGACATATTATATCATGTCACCACTTCCTATTCATCCATTTGGGAAACGATATGCATCCTCAAAAGTTACAGCACCATTAATTTTTTTACCTCATCCGTACGCTTTACCTGTAACTTTCATATACGCCATTAGTCTTTTATATTGCTCATCTCCAAGGCTGTGAATCTGCTTTAAAATCTTAATATCCGACCTGGTTACTTCATAATTCGCATCTTCATCTTTATACTCCGGATCAATTCCTTTTCCTGTCAAAAGCTGTTCGGGAGTAATCTCCAATGCATGTCTCTTTGCTAAACCCATAATCTGTCAACTTGTCTTTATTAACAATCATAACTATGGCCGGAATCAATGCAATTAACCAGTAAGTCAGAATCATACATACCATTCTTATTACTATCGGTAATGACATCAATACGAACCGGTTAAATGACACAACACCATACAATCCAGCCACAGCTCCAACAAAACCTATTATCAAAGAAATAATTTCTTTTTTCTTGCTCATCCTTCTTATGGCCTTTCTTAATTCATTCGATTTTTTCTAAAGAAACATATATTATTCGCGCACGTCCGGAGGCCTATACTATTCCGGCGCACAACTTATGTTTCCGCAAATTTTTGCACCCCTCTTAAAATTTCTAATTCTATATACATTTTTCCCTGCTAAAACACAGGTACATAATCTTCAAAAAAGCCCGCTAAGTCGCATAAAATCAAGGTTTCTTCGACAGCAAACACACCGTCTCAACATGCACCCCCTGCGGGAACATATCACATCCGACACACTTTTTAATCTCGTAGCCATTTCCGCACAGGTACTTTAAGTCCCTAGCGAGCGTCGCGCTGTCGCACGACACATACACTATTCTCTGAGGCTCCATCTGTACCATGGTTGCAAGAAGTGTTTCCTCGCAACCCTTGCGAGGCGGGTCGACAACAATGACATCCGCCGTCAGCTTCTGTCCGAGGCGTGCGCTCTCCTTCGCATAGAAGTCCGGAAGGACTTCCTCCGCCTTGCCGACGAAGAACTCTGCGTTGTCGATATTGTTAAGACGCGCATTCTCCTTCGCATCATCGATAGCCTGTGGTACGATTTCGACTCCATATACCTTTTTTGCCTGTTTTGCGAGGAACAGGGATATTGTACCTATTCCACAGTAGAGATCCCACACAACCTCATTTCCGGTAAGACCGGCATAATCAAGTGCAGTCTGATAGAGCTTTCTCGTCTGAACAGGATTAACCTGATAGAAGGAAAGCGGAGATATGCGGTACTTTACGTCGCCAATGTAATCCTCGATGTATGAGTTACCCCACAATGTCACACACTTGTCACCGAGAATCACGTTGGTATTCTTAGTGTTTATATTGAGCATTATGCTCTTAATATGCCATGCGCCTGTCTTTTCTGATTTTACTTCCTTCATAAGCTCAGAGTTGGCTGTAATACCTGAAAAATCAAGCTTAAGAAGCCTATCAACAAGCTTATCCGCATGAGGAAGCTTGTTCTGATTGATTACGGGACATACCATAATCTCGCCCGTGGTGTAACCACAGCGGATGAGAATGTGGCGGATTACGCCCGTTCCCTTCTCCTCATTGTAAGCACTTATATTATTCTCACGCATGAACCCGTGGATAGCATTTACGATAAGTTCATTGACAGGTGCTCCGATATAGCAGGTCGAGGTCTCTATGATTGAATGGGTGCGCCCCGCATAGAAACCGATACGAATGTTTCCGTCCTTGTCTTCACCCACAGGGAACTGCGCCTTATTGCGATAAAAGTACGGCTCATCCATACCGATAACAGGCTCAACCTCTATGTCCGTTATACCGCCTATTCTCTTTATATTGTTCTCAATTATACCTCTCTTGAACTTGAGCTGTTCCGCATAATCAAGCTCCTGAAGATTGCAGCCGCCACACTGTCTTGCGATAGGACAGCGTGCAGCAGTGCGTGAAGGTGATGGCGTAATTATTTCCATGAGCCTTGCATAGCCGTAGGTCTTTTTTGTCTTAATAACCTTTACCCTGACCTCATCACCTATTACCGTGTCCTTAACAAAAAGGGCGTAGCCATCAACCTTGCCTACGCCCTCTCCATCATGGGACATATCTTCTATTCTAACGATATATTCCTGATTTTTTTCCATGATTTATCCCTCTGATTGTCAATGATATTCGCGCTCCGCTGCCTGCTCATATAAAATCGCTGCTTCGCATCTCTTTTATTTTATAAACTGCCTGAAAGCCCTGCTTCCGGACACATTTTAAAACTATACCAATGTCTTTCTTACATTGGTATCAAGCATCTTCTGGAAGCCTAACCACTCTCCGGTCTGTGCCTGAGGAGTTGAAAGAAGCTCCTTGAGTGTCTCCATCTTGGCATCCATATTGTCTGCAAAGTTAAGGGCAAATGCCTCCATGATTGCAGGCTTCTTCGGTGAGCCGTACTCGAACTCTCCGTGATGTGATACTATAAGATGCTTGACCTCAGCCTCAAGCTTCGCAGGAAATCCTTCTATTGCCCTTGCACGCTCTCCAATCATCTCCACGCCGATAATAATATGTCCTAAAAGCTGTCCGTCGTCAGTATAATCATTCGTCGGAAAATCAGACAGCTCTCTTAACTTACCTATATCATGAAGCATTGCTCCGGTGAGAAGCAGGTCACGGTTAAGCATCGGATATCTGTCTGCAAAGCAGTCGCACAGCGTTGTAACGCCCAAGGTATGCTCCAAGAGACCGCCAACAAAGCCATGATGTACTGACTTCGCCGCTGAATGGAACTTAAAAGCCTTTATAATATCCGCATCCTCGACAAAGAAGCTGTCAAGAAGCTGTCTAAGATACGGATTGCCAACCTTATTCTTGAGTGTCATAAGCTCTGCATACATCTCTTCAATGTCACGTCCGCTGACCGGGAGGAAATCCTTCATATCGAATTCGCCCTCTCCGCACTTTCTGACACGCTTAATGCTCATCTGCATTGCACCGTTGAACACAGTGATTTCGCCCTGAACCTCTATAAAATCAAGTGCCTCGAATTCTTCAATTCCCATTGAGTTAGGCTCCCATATCTTAGCGTCAAGGGTTCCCGTCTTATCCTGTAAAAGAACATTCTCATACGGCTTACCGTTCTTGGTTGTCGCCGCATTTTTCTGCTTGCACATGTATATGCTTGTTACTCTCTCGCCTTCGTGAAGGCTGTCAATATATCTCATTACTGCTCTACTCCTAATTCTAATGTAATCTCTATATTGCGGTATCCGTCCTTGCCCGGTCTGCTTATGAACATCGTAACGCTGTCCCCCGGTTCCATGGTGAACAGCACATTCTGAAATGTTCTTGTGGTAGATATGTTCTCCGTCCCTATTGCCGTTATTATATCACCGCTCTGTATTCCGGCATAGAAGGCAGGTGAATCAGCCTCCACACTGCTGACATATATACCCTCAGGCATGCCATAAGCTTCCTTCATCGCCGAGGTTACGGTCTGCGGCTTGATACCCACATACGGTGTTACTTTACCATTAATCAGCCTTTCAATCAAGCGTTTTAATTCAGAAATACCGTAGGTATTGATTATTTCACCCGATATTTCCCCGCTCCCATAAGGAATAAGCGCGATTACCTCTCCCTTGGTATTGATAAGCACACCCGTGTCACTCTCACTTGAGATCATATCGGTTCCTATTATCCTGTAGCTGCTGTCCGTATCCGTAACGGTATTCTTGGTCGACGTTGCAGCCGTATATACAGCCATATCTCCCTGTCCGAAGATATTGCCTATCGCAATCAACGGGTCGCCCTGTTTAACGACATATGAGTTGCCAAGCACCGCCGCCTTAACATTGCTTGGAATTTTACCTTCGAACACACTCTTATCCGCTGCAATAACGGCAATATTGGTTGTCGCATCCCCCGTGACATATATGGCAGAAGCTATCCTTCCGTCATTAAAAATGACAGACAGTATCTTTCCGTCAACGAACTGCTTCACAGTCACAATATAGAAGAACGCATCATCCTCCGCCGCAATAAATCCCCTTATTCCGGCATCGGAAATATAATCCCAGGTCACACCATCCTGCGAGGTCTCTATTGATACTATTGACTTATTCGCCTCCTCAATGACATCTTTCATGCTGCCATAGAGCGAATCATATTCGTCAATTCCCGGCGCATAATTGTCAAGTGCCAGCTTAATCTGCTCATCAACGACCGATACAAGCTGTTCCCTGCTCAATTCAGAGTCCGTCTGTCCGTTCTCCTCGCCGCTCTCATCATCAGCAGAATTACTTTCGTTCTCCTCACTGCCGACGCTTTCATTCTCTGCATTCTCCGTGCTTTCCGGCTCCTGTGTATCCTCCTCCGGCTCTGTCGTTTCATCCTCCGTCCATATATCCGTCTGGGAATCTGTCGGAATCACAGCTCCCTGCCTGGTTGTGGTCTCCTCCTCTCCGATGAACTTCTTAGCCGTCGGATATACCACTGACATGACAAGTCCTGCCACCACTCCAAATATCACTGCTGAACCAATAACCTTTGCTATATGCTTCACTACTCTTTTAATCCTGTTGCCGGGCTTCTTTACTATCTTTTCAGTATACAGACTGTATTCCTTCTCATCCTGCTTGTTCTGTTCCTGCCCCGGCATGTTACGATTATTATCCATTGCGAATCTCAGCCTCCGGATTATCCTTTTTATAATTTGCTAATTATAAGATATCAGGGTCAAAAGGTCAAAAAGCCGTTCGTGCTTGCACGATTAAGCTTTTGAACTTGGGACCCGCTAAACATGAGGAAGCAGCGATTTACGCAGTAAATCAGCGAATTCCGAATGTTTTAGAATTGCGAGAGCTGCTTTGCAGCAGAGCAATTCGTGATATCAAATGAGGGGCAAAATACCTTTTGACCCTCATTTCAATATAAATCATAAATATGAATTTTTTATGACATAGCTGTAAAAGATATTTTCCACTGTATGCAGGTTATTATGAAAGCTGCCGCAATGGAAGGAACCATAGGTGCAGTCCTTATCAGTTTTATTTTCCTGTCCTTCCCGATGCGTGGTATATTCAATGCTATATTGACACAGAACATTATCACACAGAACACTATTCCCGACAGCCATATTATGTTGATTGTATATCCTACTGCCATCTGCCCTCTCACGACAGCAGACATAATAAGCATTATGAACACCTCTGCATCCCCCTGCGCATACATATGAAATACCTCAGACAACAGCATCACGATTATCATACAGCCTATAAGGTATATACAATCTTTCACTGCTGCCCCCGAGAGTATATATATTATACTGTCCACCGCAATGCACAGGCGCGTGGGCATACAATATATCTGTCCCGACCTTGCATCCGTATAGCTGTGAAATACAAGCAGAATCCATATCGGTACATACCTTATCCCGCACAAAAAGCTTCCTGCCACGGCAGCCGCAAGGCATACACATGCATATGCCGGCTCCGGAAAACAGCCTCTACTCACTCTCGCCCCTGTCATACATACATCTCCCGACCCTGAGTGTTCCTTTTTCAAGCGCAATGTTAAATTCCTCCTCCTTTGAAGCAGGAATAACGATATTGACCACCATTGCGGCTCCCGCATCCTGCGATGTCTGCTTTAGCTGTACTCCTGATGACGTGAACACCCTTGTCACATACGCATAATCACATATCTTGTCCGCCTTCACGGTATTCTCACCATTCTCGTTCTCCCTGCTTACCGACCATATGTTGATTCTGTCCCCCTCACGGATTATCCCGCCGACCATCTGAGACAGACTTCCACCGTCAAGCGCAACCTCAACCGGATTTTCGATTTTTTCCGTGCGGATATCCGACTCTGACAAGCCCGACAGTGTGACTATCTGATTTTTCTCATAGCCGTATTTTACGATTTTCCCCACCAGCTGTCCTACATCCGTGACGCTCCCCTGTGGCAGCCAGTCAGCCTGTCTCTCTGCAAGCTCAAAATATTCGTCGATATTCTCAAGCGTCAATATGGTGTTCTTTTCAACCGTCATCTTTGCAGCGTATACATACTCATAATCCGCCGATTTAAGCACCGTTCTCTCGACGAACAGCATGACCGCATACAGCACAAGCGTCATTATGAGACTGTACACTATCACCCTCGGATTTCCCTTTTTTATAATACGTCTTCTCAATTAACCGCCTCCTTCTGCGTCTGTCACGGCAACCAGCCGTTTCAGACTGTACTCTCCTATTCCCTCAATATTGAATCTTATCTCGGCATAGACGGATGTCTCCTCAATATTCACAATTCCGCCGTTGGCATGCACACTTACGCTCCTGTCATCAGCATGTCTTATTGTGTAGGGCTGTCCGTCCGCAATTCCGCACTCAGTTATATGACAGCCGTTCTCATCAACTATGTAGTTGTATATGACATAGCTTACAATCTGCACCGTGCCGCTCATACCAGCATCGGCTTTGACCTGCATGTTATCATCAAGCGCCATGTTACATTTCAGGCAGTCAACGAATGTAAGATATGCCTTAAGGAATGCCCCGTCCCGTACATCAGGCTCTTTTTCGTCAGCTATTATGAGATTTCCCGTCATGGCATATTCCTCAAGATTCACTGCTGCCGATGCCAAAAGTGAGTACGTGATATCGCTGTCAATCTGTTCATATTGGTATTCCAGCATATCCCTTCTGAAGGTATACACAACAAAAAAGCACATAAAGACAACAACCATCATAGCCATTGGCATCAATCCTGCCGACGCACTCTCAGCCGCTCTTATTTTTCGCCGTAGATTTACGATAGATTTTGAAATTATTTCCACCCTCCCTGATAAATGAAAAATGCTGTGTAATTCCACCAACACCGTTCACTCTTATGGTTCCGGTCACGGACAGAACAACCTCCTGCCCGTAACCTGCTGCCGACAGTGTGGTACCGCTGTAGGATATGTTCTCAACACCGATTGACGTAAGCTCGCCCGTAAGTGCAGCCTGTCTCTCGGGTGTAAGATACCCCTCTGTCTCCATATGCAGCATATACCTTCTCTCAATAGCTGATTTTTTTATCGCAAGATTCATTCTCGCATACACGTCGAGTCCCAAATACATAGTTATGAACAAAAACAACATGCCGAGCATGCATGTAAGCATGTTGCCCACAGCCTTTTTTCGCACGCCCATACACTTCATACCTTCCCCATTTTCTTCTATGAAGTGAACATCTGGGATGCCGTGCTTGTCATGGTCGTCCACATATCCTGGATGAATTTGATTCCGCCCGACTTGAACAATGCCGCCATAGCCACAACGACAATCATCACAAGTACTTCGCCGATAACGGCACTTGCCTGTTTCTTCTTTAACACCATTCCCTTAAGAAAACCTGCTGCACTATTAAAAATAAAATTGTCCATATTTTACCTCCATGATTTATTTAATTTCGATTTAACCTATATTAAACAGCTCCGCAGACATCAGCAGACCTCTGACACAGGCATATACAAGCACAGCCATCATGCAGAAAAACACTGCGAACATGCATATATCTCCAAGCCTCCTCGTCCGCTCCTGTTCATGCCTGTTATAGCTTAACATCAGTGTCGTCAGATACTGCCTGATATCGCCAAGCATCGCATCCGACGCTCCGTTTCTTACAAGCTGTTTAACCATAACGACAAGATTATCTATGTTCTCATTGTCGAACTTTTTCCCGAATGCCTCGATTGAAGCCACAAGGTCATTCGTCGCAATTATATCTCCCGTAAGAGTTATAAGCGCCGCTTTCAGCCTCGGATGCGCTGCCACTCTGTACGCATCAATCAGTGTGCGCGTTATATATTCACCCGCATTCGTCTGAAGATACACGACATCATACACATCCATTATGCTTCCGAGCATTCTTATATTGTCCTTCCTATTTACAAGCTCCGCCCGCATATCAGGGTAAAAGAATGCCGCTGCCGCGATTATGACCGCCGCTGCCGGGCTTAACAGCAGCCCTGCGGCGAAGCCTGTCACCGCGTATACCGCTTTCATGGTGACATATACTTTCGGCGTAGTTTTTCCCTTCGAGTAATATGTAACCCCAAGTGCATCAAGCTTCTTTTTTACTGTTTCATATGAGAAGAGCCGTCTGCCCGTCCTCACCGGGTATCCTTCGGAAAATACCTTCATCTCATCCCCCTCTTCCCCTTGATAAAAGCAAAATAAATTATGCATAGGAATGTGAGACATACAGCATAGATAATCCCTTTTCCAATCACGCTCTCCGCCATCATCCGAAACAGCCCGTACACTCCGGTGCCGAGAACAGCCTGTGCCATTATTCCAAGGCACGCCGCTGAACCTGTGAGTATTGTGGCAAGCCTTATCCTCGCATCCCTGTATATCTCATCAAGCCTTCTGCTGTTGTCAAGCTGTCCCGCCAGAAGAGTTCTGCACTGCGCGGTGATTTCGCAGTAATTTGCATTGTTTCTTGAAGATATCTCAAGATTTCTTATCAGTGTTCTGAAAAAATCATGCTCAATTCTGTGTTCAAGTCCTCCTATGGCTATACCGCCCTGCACTCCGCTCTTTACCTTAGCCGCCGCTCTTATAAGCTCGTCACGAACAGGTCCTTCAACCATACTTCCCGACCTTTCGAGAATGTATATTATGTCATCCGATTCGGCTGCACAGTTCTCGATACAGTTCACAAGCGCCAAAAGCTGCTCCTCCTCTTTCCTGTATCTGTAATCCCTGAGCTTCGAGAATATATACTCAGATGCCGTCCACAAAATCAGCACTCCTGCTGCACCGACATACCACCTTCCGCTCACCATGCACAGAACCGCAAAAAGTATTGATGAAATGACCGCCATAATCACTATATACAGTTCCGGTGTCATCCCGTTAATCCTAAGATCAATACCGCTGTACTCAAGATTGTCCTGAATATGTGCTATGAACCCCTTCCTTCCCATGGTTCCGTAAAGTGCCTTAAGCTCGGCTGCAATATTCTCACGGCTTCCCGACAGGCTGTTAATCCTGGCATACAGCTCTTCCATGCTCTCCAGCAGCATATTGTTCTGCCCGATATACCTCATGAGCGCATACATCGCTGCCAAAAGCAAAGCCGCTTCCAATATATGGCATACTGCAATAATGTAGAAAATCATTCTTCATTCCCCCGCTCATATATTGTGTCAAATGTCAGCTCTTTTTTATCATCTGACCATCCTATTTCGGCTATTGTCTGAATTTTATATTTTTTCAGGAAAATACAATTTTTCAGAGAACGAAGCATGAACATAATCTCATCCGTTGAATGGGTGCTGCTTCTTTTGACATAATCAGATAATCGAAAATACGCATCCTTAGGCGAGCTTGCATGTATTGAAGCATAGCATATAGCTCCCGTATGAACCGCATACAGAAAGTCCTTCGCCTCACCGCCCTTAATCTCGCCAATCATGTACACATCCGAATCCACAAGAAGCCCGTTCCTTGAGATATCCTCAAGCGAATACTTAAGCTTCCCATTTCCGCGGCTCTCGACAATGTGGTAAGCACAGAACTCCCTCTGCTTCACTGAGAACAGCTCCTCCGCCTCCTGCACGCAGAATATTGAAAAACAGGTCGGGATTACTTCGAGCATGGCATTCATGAGTGTAGTCTTTCCCGCAGAACCTGCACCGCACACCAGGAATGATTCTCCAGCCTCAATCTTTCTCCTAAGAGTGTCCGCCAGCTCCTCTCCGAGCATCCCTTCCTCGACAAGCACATGCAGAAGCTTCTTTTTCCTCGCATGCTTTCTGATGTGCAGCATTGGTGCATCCCCGGACAGAACGAACTTCGTTGACAGGTTGAATCTGAGTATCCAGTCCTTCTGGCTCTTATCCGTGAATATATTGATTGCATTATTGTTCGCCATATTAATCTTATTCTTTACAGCGACCCTCTCTATGAAGCGCTCATAGTCGTCCGCGCTCTCAAACCGGACATCCGACAGACTTCTCACACCCCTCTTCTTGATATACACATGGGATGCATCCGTAATCCTTATGTCAGATATATCCGGGTCGGCAATTAGACCGTCTATTATATAATAGCTCCACACGAACCGCGTGAACTGCTCATATATGCTCTCCGTCTGCGCCTGTGTCACGTTATAGTGACCTCGTATGTACTCCTTTATCTCCCCGCCGAAGGTCTCCCTGCTTATCTCACCCCTCTCGCACATGTTGAATCTCGCCACATTAAAGCCCGACGTAACATAATCCACAACATTCTTTACTATGTCTGCTTCCGAAAGCCGCCCTGTACCGCACCTTCGCTTATTATCCGGCAACACACTTTTCTGTGCCGCAAAAACCATGTATACCTCCTTTCAAACATCAACAACTGGGTAACTACCTGATTACCGGTAAAAAGAAAAAATTCATGAATTATTAAAAGAAAAAGCTCGATATCAGCTTTGATACGATTATATGTGTATCCCATACGATTGTCAAGTATCTTTTGCGAAAATAGTTTGCAGTTTCATAGAATTTAAGCTACAATGTAAATAATAAATCCATCAATAGCTATCGTGCGTGTCTGCCCGCAGCCAAAGCACGATAGCTATTCGATGGATAAACAGACATGAGCAATACAGGGCGACAGCCCGATTTGCGAATGTCTGTTGTGATTTCGACAGTTCGAAGAACGGAGAAATCACAATTATTATTGAAGAGTAACAATTAATCATATATTATTTAGAAACCTCGGGGAGAACATCTTCATGAACGATAAAGCATTAAGAATTTTAGAGTATACAAAAATCATAGACCTGCTGTGTGAGCATGCAGCATCAGATATGGGAAAGGAGCTCTGTAAGAAGCTCACCCCCATGACGGATATAGAAGCAATCAAGACGGCTCAGAAGGAGACCTCCGATGCACTTTACAGAATCGTCAAGAAGGGAAGCGTATCCTTCTCGGGACTTAAGGATGTCGGGATGTCGCTTAAGCGTCTTGAAATCGGCGCAAGCCTCGGAATGAGCGAGCTTCTCGCACTCTCATCCATGCTGAATGTCGCCAACCGCGTAAAGACATACGGAAGACGTGAGACAGATGATGAATCCCGCGACTGCCTTGACTCCATGTTCGAGGCAATCGAACCTCTCACCACACTTAACCGCGAGATTAACCGATGCATCATATCGGATGAGGAGATGGCTGATGATGCCAGTGCCAAGCTCAAGGATATAAGAAGACATATAAGAATTGCCAATGACCGCATTCACTCAGAGCTCAATTCAATGGTCGGCGGTCAGCGCACCTACCTTCAGGATGCCGTTGTTACCACCAGAGCAGGACGCTACTGTATTCCGGTCAAGGCTGAATACCGGTCACAGGTTCCGGGCATGATTCACGACCAGTCATCCTCAGGCTCAACACTCTTTATCGAGCCTATGGCAGTTGTCAAGCTCAACAATGAGCTTCGCGAGCTTGAGCTTAAGGAAATTGAAGAAATCAACGTTATACTTGCCAATTTAAGTGCCGAGGCAGCCGGATATATAGACAGTCTGCATTCCGACCTTAACGTGCTCACACAGCTTGACTTTATTTTTGCCAGAGCCAATCTGTCAAAGAGCTACAACGGAAGCGAGCCTGTCATGAACACCAACGGCTATATCAATATCAAGAAGGGCAGACACCCTCTTATCAATCCTAAGAAGGTCGTACCTATTGATGTATACCTCGGAAGGGATTTCAACCTTCTTGTAATTACAGGTCCGAATACCGGAGGTAAGACCGTAACCCTCAAAACAATCGGACTTTTTACACTGATGGGGCAGGCAGGACTCCATATACCTGCATTTGACGGCTCGGAGCTGTCGGTATTCAATGAAGTGTTTGCCGACATAGGTGACGAGCAGAGTATTGAGCAGAGCCTTTCGACCTTCTCATCACATATGACCCATATAGTTGATATACTTGCCAAGGCGGATTACAAGAGCCTTGTGCTCTTTGATGAGCTGTGTGCGGGAACAGACCCTACTGAAGGTGCCGCCCTTGCAATCTCCATCCTGCAGGATCTGCACAAGCGTCAGGTCACCTGCGCCGCAACCACGCATTACAGTGAGATTAAGGTATACGCACTGTCAACACCTGGTGTTGTCAATGCATGCTGCGAGTTCGATGTCAACACACTGTCCCCTACCTACCGCCTTTTGGTCGGTATTCCGGGAAAAAGCAACGCCTTTGCAATATCAGGCAAGCTCGGACTTCCAGGCTATATCATAGAGAACGCCAAGGCACAGATTGGAAGCAATGACAAGGCTTTTGAGGACCTGCTCGCAAGTCTTGAGGAGAGCCGCGTAACCATAGAACGTGAACGCGAGGAGATATCCACCTACAAGGCACAGGTAGCCGACTTAAAGAAGGCTCTCGAGGCAAAGCAGGAGCGTCTTGACGAGCGCTCAGAGAACATCATCCGCCGCGCGAACGAGGAGGCAGCCGATATTCTCCGCGATGCCAAGGAATATGCTGATGAGGTAATCCGCAAGTTCAACAAGTACGAGCGTCAGGGCGTATCTGCCTCCGAGATGGAGAAGGTCAGAAAGTCCGCAAGGGAGAAGCTGGATTCCGTATCCGGAAAGCTTGCACTTAACAACAATACCGCAAAGACCTCGGGCAGGAACTACACCGCCAAGGATTTCCATATCGGTGACAAAGTTAAGGTGCTCAGCATGAACCTTGAAGGCACCGTACACTCACTGCCTGATTCCAAGGGCAACTTAAGCGTCACAATGGGTATTCTCAATTCCCAGGTCAACATAAAGGATGTGATAATCCTTGAGGACAACAATAAGACCTCTGCAAAGAAGGGAATGGGAGGTTCAGGGGCAATCAAGGCATCCAAGACCTTCACCTTGTCAAGCGAGATTAACCTTATCGGAATGACCGTAGATGAAGCAATAGCCCACCTCGACAAGTACCTTGATGATGCTTATCTGTCCCACATTCCATCTGTGCGAATAGTACATGGCAAGGGCTCAGGTGCCTTAAGAAGTGCCGTGCAGAATCATCTTAAGCGTCAAAAGTATATCAAGTCGTATCGTCTTGGAACCTTCGGCGAGGGTGATGCCGGTGTAACGATTGCTGAATTTAAATAGTGACAAGGAGACTTCATTATGGCAAAACAGAAAATACTCATCGTTGATGACGATAACAATATAGCAGAGCTTATCTCCCTATATCTCATGAAGGAATGTTTCGACACAATGATTGTCGAGGACGGAGAACAGGCACTTGAACAGTTCGCACAGTATCAGCCCAACCTCATTCTTCTCGACCTCATGCTTCCGGGAATTGACGGCTATCAGGTATGCCGTGAAATCAGGCGTACTTCCAATGTACCGATTATTATGCTCTCAGCAAAGGGTGAGGTATTCGACAAGGTACTCGGACTTGAACTTGGTGCCGACGATTATATGATTAAGCCTTTTGACTCGAAGGAGCTTGTAGCCCGCGTCAAGGCTGTTCTCAGGCGTACACAGGCTCAGGCGGCTTCACTTGTCAGCTCACTTCCTGCCGAGAATGTCGGTGACTATGTTGAGTACCCTGACCTGCTTATCAACCTCACCAACTATTCAGTCATATACAAGGGCAAGAACATAGATATGCCTCCAAAGGAGCTTGAGCTCCTCTACTTTCTTGCTTCATCGCCTAATCAGGTGTTCACAAGAGAGCAGCTTCTCGACCATATATGGGGCTATGAATATGTCGGAGACACAAGAACCGTCGACGTACATATCAAGCGTATCCGCGAGAAGATACATGACAACGAATACTGGAGCATAAGCACGGTATGGAGCATCGGCTATAAGTTCGGAGTAAAGAAACCATGAGAAAGAAAATGTTTGTAAGATTGTTAATCGAATATGTCATCTTCGGTATAATAGGCTTTCTTACTATTTCCATTCTTATACCCCAAATGGTATACACACACACCGTAAACAGCGAATCCGCCGCTATGTACCGTCAGGCAAATTATATTGCCTCCTCCTATGGTCCCGGCGTTATAGTCGGAACGAATGTGTACATCCAGAATGCGTCTGCACAGCTTACCGCCATCGACCGCTATCTTGACGCGGACATAATGCTTGTGGATGCATATGGTAATATCATTATTGATACATACGGTATTCACGGAACCATCGATAATTTTGACCCGTCCGTGAGCGGCAACAGATATTATTTTGCCGGAGACTTTTTCGGAACCTTTGCCAACGATACACTGTCAGTTATAGCGCCAATCAATGTCAATTATACTCTGCGCGGTTATGTGCTTGTTCACAAGAATATGGATACAATATTACAGAAAAGCAATACCGTGTTCAACTATAATTACCTGACCATGCTTATAATGCTCCTGTACTCATCGGTATTTATCTTCCTGTATCTGGCAAGGATCTATCTTCCGGTCAAGAAGCTTACCAAGCTTACCAAGGGCTATGCCGACGGCGATTTGTCAGCGCGCGCACATCTTAAGCGCCGTGATGAGCTTGGCCAGCTCGCCAATTCCCTTGATTACATGGCAGGAGAGGTTGAAAAGCTCAACAATTACCAAAACAAGTTCATTGCGAACGTATCGCATGATTTCCGTTCACCTCTCACATCCATCAAGGGCTATCTTGAGGCAATGCTTGACGGCACAATTCCTCCCGAGATGTATGAGAAGTACCTTAATATCGTGCTTTTTGAGACGGAGCGCCTCAACAAGCTTACCAGCAGCCTGCTTACGCTCAACAACATGAATCAGGGTATGATGCTCGAAATAAGCGATTTTGACATCAATGACGTTATCAAAAAGACCATCCTCACCTTCGAGGGTATATGCTCGCAGAAAAAAATTCAGTTCAATCTTACCTTCTCGGACAAGTTTTCATATGTCACTGCCGACTACGGCAAGATTCAGCAGGTTATATACAACCTGGTTGACAATGCAATCAAATTCAGCAGCTGCAACTCCTTCATCAACATATCAACCTACGAAAAGGGTGAGAAGATTTTCATATCAATCAAGGACTTCGGAATCGGTATCCCTAAGGAAAGCATCGAGAAGATATGGGACCGCTTCTACAAGTCAGACCTCTCCCGCGGCAAGGACAAGAAGGGAACAGGTCTTGGTCTGTCCATAGTAAAGGAAATTATAAATGCTCATAAGACAACCATAGATGTCATAAGCACGGAGGGAACCGGAACCGAGTTCATCTTCTCCCTCATGAAATCAAAAGAGCCGCCGCTCTGATTTGCCATCAGAGCAGCAGCTCTTTAATATTTCTCAGACTTAATTCTCTCCCAAGCCTAATTCCAATCAAATGTCCTTGGCTTTCCTTCAAGTCTCATCCCCTCAAAATTATTCTGTCTTAATGCCTCATACAGCACAATCGCAACAGAATTGGAAAGGTTGAGTGAACGTGTATCGCCAATCATCGGGATTCGAATTGAGGTCTCAGGGTATCTCTGAAGTATGGACTCAGGTATTCCCGCGCTCTCCTTGCCGAACATAATATATGCATCCTCATCATAATGCACATGTGTATACACATTCTTAGCTTTGGTCGTCGCCATGTACAGCTTGGCTCCCGGATTCTTAGCCATAAAGTCATCAAAATCATCATACACGGTGACATCAAGCTGAGGCCAGTAATCAAGCCCCGCCCTCTTTAACATCTTATCATTAATCTGAAAGCCGAGCGGCCCAATAAGGTGAAGTCTGCTTCCCGTTGCCACGCAGGTTCTTCCTATATTCCCGGTATTAGCCGGCATTTCCGGCTCATGCAATACAATATTCATCATTGCAGCTATTATCTCTTTTCTTAAAATCTATTTCTATTCGTTCTTTAATGATATATCAAGCTCTATAACCTTGTTATCATCATAGCTGAGCGGAACACATATATTCTGCGCGTACGCACTTGACAGTGTAAAATCTCCCCGAATAATGGAAGGAGGTGTGATATCCACTATCTTTCCCTTTGTAGAGAGTACCGTCGCTGCGTTTCCAAGTATCATGTTGCCTAACTCGCTGAGTGCACTAAGTGAAAGCTCGTCAAGCTTCGTGATAGTCTGAAAGCACATTCTTGATGCTATATCACATGCAACATTATCGGACATTGCCATGAGCACCTGTCCTCTTATCTGTCCTGTCACACCGATATTAACAACAATCGACTCCCTATCGAACTCAGTCGCCTTCACATACGGCTTTCCAACCGTAAAGCGCATCTGGCACACATCCTTCATAACCTGTGTTGCCGCTACTAAGAATACATTGATGTATTCAACATTCATATCCGCCATAATACAGCCTCCTTGTATCTTATGGTTTATCAAGATAACGGATTTCATCTCCGTTTACAATCTTCTTATCATTATTGTCCGTCAGGTAACCAATGATCACTGCCTGAATGTTCTCATTCTCAAGTGCCTCTATCAGCTTGGACGGCTGCGCGGTCACAATAAGCATACAGCCCGTGGATGCCTCCTCATAAGGATTGATTCCGAATATCTCGCAGAATTCCACTGTCTCCTGTGCAACCGGAATCGCCCTTAAGTCTATATTAAGACCGCATTTTGTTCCGACCGACAGCTCCCACAATGCGGTAAATATTCCGCCCTGCGCGACATCATGCATTGCTGCTGCACCGTTAGCCGAAGCTATCTCTGCAGCTTTAATCGAGCAGGCTTCATCGACTATTCCGTCCGCCTGTTCCACATAGCCCGTTGACAGTCTCTCTAAGAGCTTCTGTCTGTTCTCAGCCTCCGTAACAAGGTATGCTGTCCTCTCTATTGCAATCCTCTTAGCTGCAATCACGGCCATACCTGCATTCGCATTCTTAAGGCTCAGATATTTTTCCTTCATACATACACCCGTGAGTGTCACGGACACCATAAAGCCCTGTATATCCCGGCATACCTCGGTATGTCCTCCCGCAAGTGCGGCACCGCATACACGGCATGCCTCATTGACTGTTCTCGTAAGCTCCTTAAGCTTCTTTTCATCGAAGCCCTCCGGCAGAATGAACGCTGCCGACGCTGCCACGGGAGTTCCCCCGCACGCTGCAATGTTGTTCGCCGCACGCATCACCGCAAAATACGGTGCGTATTTTTCTTCGCTTACCGCACATTCCGTCGATGTGAGTATATATCTGTCACCCATATCGACAACCGCACAGTCCTGTCCGACTGCCGAACCTGCCGTAATATATTCATTCTTATAATCTATAAGCTTTAGAATCGACCTGTTCAAAATCGATTCCGATACCTTTTTACTTTCCATAACCGTTCTCAATTTATCCTTTACATGGTGATAAGTTATTGGTATTCTAGTTATGAACGGATTTTACAGATATGATGCTACCATCGGCAGAATCATTGCAATGACAAGCAGTACAACAAGTACTATTGTTATTATCCTTCTGTTTTTTTTGCTGTAAAAATTAAACATAAATTCCCTCATTTCCATCAGTTACCGGAGGTATCCTGACATGATTAATAACTTTTTTAATACAATCGGTGTATCAATAATATTCTGCACCATAGTTATCGGCTTTCTTCTTAAGTATGAGCGCCGCAAGCACTCGCGCAAGACCGAAGCAGACAACAACGCCTTCTGGAGCCGCGAGGACGCAGCCAACCAGGTCAGACGCAAGGACATATCACAGCTTCCTTACATTCAGATTCCTTTTGACACCCTTCCATTCATATCCGATGCATCAGGCGAGATTAAGACCTGTCAGAATGAGCTTCTCGCATTGAAGGGTATTCCGCTTTTGAACTTATCCGGAATGTCCAACACCGACCTGAAGCTGGAATACGGTGTCGCCAATCTCCCGAAGCTGTCCGACTGTGATGAAGCGTGCAGCAATATGTACCGCATCATAGCCAACCTCGGCTACTATCTGTCCAAGGAGGGTTATCACAGTGAGGCTGTCGCATTCCTCGAATTCGGAATCGATGCAGGTTCCGACTTAAGCCGCAACTATTATGTTCTCGCGGACGAATATATTCTCGCACACAGATATGATGACCTTCAGAAGCTTATAGACCGTGCCGAACATATAAACACCCCTATGAAGCCCGCCATCATCCGCGAGCTCACAAAGAAGCTTGAGACCACAGGAGAACAGTCCTGACTACTGAAAGCTTCTTCCGTAGCTTGACAATATCCTGTCGATTTCTCTTGAAGCCTGGCTCTTAGTCAGGCTTTCTACTTCCCTGTCAAGGCTTACTCCATGCTGTCTCATAAGACTTTTTAAAAAAGAAATCTGCTTCGGTGTTATCGGTGTATCCTTCTTCGCCGTGTATGCGATATCTGACGGCATAAAAAGCTTCCCGTAGTCCTTATCCTCATTGTGCATCGCCTCATCATAGAGACAGTCATACAGCCTCGCCGCCGCTGCCGCATCGGAAAATGCCCTGTGTCTCGGCTCTTCAACTATATTATAATAACCGCACAGGTTCTCAAGGCTTCTGCTCTCAAGACCTGTAAGCAGTATTTTGGATATTCTATGCGTGTCAATTCCTGCTGCATGATATTTAATCTTCATATCAAGCGCCTTCTGACACACAAAACCGTAATCGAAGGCTACATTATGTCCGAGTACAGGCATATCCCCGAGAAAATCAAGCAGTCTCGGCAGTGCCGTGCCGATATACTCTGCATCTCTTACCATACCATCGTCAATCCCCGTTATCTCGGTAATTCTTGCCGGTATAGGTATACCCGGATTCACAAAACAGGCAAAATCATCCGTCCTCTTTCCTCCGATGTACTTCACCGCACCAATCTCGATTATTCTGTCATCGTGCGGACTGAGCCCCGTTGTCTCGAGGTCAAGTGCCACATAATCCAGTGCCTTATCTATCATAATCTGCTCCATCCGCCTAATACGATATTATCTCGTATCCGTCCTCTGTCACAAGCACCTGAATCTCCCACTGTGCAGAAGGAAGTCTGTCCTGTGTATATGCAGTCCAGTCATTTTCCTCGTCTATATAGATTTCCTGCTTACCCATGTTAATCATAGGCTCTATTGTGAACATGAGTCCCGGTGCCATCACCATCTCTGTTCCAGCCTTGGATACATAGCTTACGAACGGATCCTCATGGAACTCAAGACCTACGCCGTGTCCGCCAATCTCTCTTACGACAGAGTAGCCGTTCTGCTTGGCAAAATCATTGATTGCCTGTCCAACATCACCCAAAAATCCCCAAGGCTTCACCTTGGAAAGTCCCACATTAAGGCTCTCCTTGGCAACCTCAACAAGTCTCTTTTTCTCAGGTGACACCTCACCTATGCAGAACATTCTTGACGAATCCGAATAATATCCGTCAAGTATAGTTGAACAATCCACATTGATTATATCTCCCTCGCGGAGCATCACATCAGGCGATGGTATTCCATGGCACACCTGATTGTCGATTGACGTACACACGCTCTTAGGGAATCCCTCATAATTGAGCGGAGCAGGAATTCCTCCCATGCTTGTCGTCACATCATATACCCACTTGTCGATATCCTCTGTTGTGATTCCTGCCTTAATATGTTCTGCCACATAGTCGAGCACCGCAATATTAATCTTGGCACTCTCCTTAATCTTAGCCACCTGCTCAGGTGTCTTTATAAGCTTGTGTGAAGGAACAATAGCATGCATAAGTCTCATGCTTTCAAGCTTATCATCAAAATTGCTGTGGCACTTTTTATACTTAAGACCGCTTCCACACCAGCACACATCATTTCGTCCCGGTCTAATCATATCAATCCTTCCTCCTGCACTATTCCCAAAGCTTCTTCTTATAAATGCCCTGCTCAACAAGCTCTGCAAACGAGCTCACAACAAGAGCCTTATCCTCCTTGTATGTCACGCCGAACCACTTATCGCTTGTAGGCAGAACGTGAACCTCCGCAAGACCTTCCTCAACCATATCACCGATTATTGTCGGAATAAGGTACTCAGCCTTCATCTCATTGCCCTCAATGCCTCCGAGGAATGCGACGAATCTTTTCTCAAGCTCAGGGAATATATCTGGTGTAAGTCCCCACATATTCATGGATACAGGCTGATTGAGCGGTACATTGCCGTTCGGTGTCACCGCACAGTTGTCACCCTTGCCGATTTCCTTTGTCTCGACAATCTTGGTGAGAATGCCGTCCTTGACCTGACAGATTCCTCTTGTGACCGTTCCGTTCTCGCTGAGTGTATTGCCCACCTCAAAGCCAGCCATACAGAAGTTGAACTTTCTCTCTGCCTTGGCAGGATTTAAAAGGTACTCATGTATCCTCTTAAGTCCTTCCTTGCCGTAATAGTCATCCGCATTGATAACTGCGAACGGCTCCTTTACGACATCCTTGCATGCAAGAATCGCCTGTCCTGTTCCCCAAGGTTTCGTTCTGCCCTCAGGCACCGAAAAGCCTCCCGGAAGGTCTTCCATGTTCTGGAACACATACTCAACCTTGACACGCTTCTCTATTCTGTCTCCGATAGCCTCACGAAAAGCCTCCTCAATATCCTTTCTGATAATGAAGACAACCTTGTCAAACCCGGCTTCAAGAGCATCATATATAGAATAATCAAGTATTATCTCCCCGCTTGGTCCAACAGGCTCTATCTGCTTAATTCCTCCGTAGCGGCTTCCCATTCCTGCTGCCATTATAACTAACGTCGTGTTCATTTATGTACCTCCAATAATTTTTCACGCTTAAAGCACTATTTCTATCTTAATCTATCCAAAAATAAAAAGCAACCTTTCTTTAGTCTCTTTATACTTAAATAATGGTATTTTTTCTAAAAAATTCATTAAGCTGTTAATGATTGTTAAGATGTTCACATTGTTTATGAACTTCATGTTTATTCTCAGGTATATATTTGATTTTTTGTATGGAAATTAGTATGGAAAAAGGAAAGAATATTTGATATTATATGGTGTGCATTAATATAACCTACGACATCAGGAAACGGAGATTTTTCATATCATGAAAGAAAGATATATATACGAGACACATCTTCACACCAGTGAAGGCAGTGCATGCGGACGTTCTAAAGCCGTGGATATTGTCCACGCATACAAGGACGCAGGCTACACCGGAATAATCATCACTGACCACTTCTTCTACGGCAACACAGCTATTGACCGTTCACTTCCCTGGAACGAGTGGGTTCAGGGCTTCTGTAAGGGCTATGAGAACGCTCTTGAGGAAGGAGAACGAATCGGGCTTCAGGTGTTCTTCGGCTGGGAGTCAGGCTACAAAGGAACCGAATTTCTCATACACGGACTCGACAAGGAGTGGCTCCTTGCTCATCCCGAAATCCGCGATGCCGACGTGCAGACACAGTATGAGCTTGTTCACGCAAGCGGCGGTATGGTAATTCATGCGCATCCGTTCAGAGAAGCCTCCTATATACCGGAGATTCGTCTATTCCCTGAATATGTGGATGGAGCCGAGGTTGTCAACGCAACTCACAGCGGAACCCTTGCCAGGTCAAGATGCATAGGACACCCTGAATTCAATGACCGCGCACTTGCATATGCCAACGAGCATCACCTTGCCATGACTGCCGGCTCAGACCAGCACTCTACCGAGATGGTATATGGCGGAATGGTATTCGAGCGCAGATTAAAAGACAGCCATGACTTTATCAAGGCTGTCCTTGGCGGTGAAGCGGCTGAGCTTTTGGACGGCACCCGCAATCCTTTTATGTAATAGGAACGAAGCTTCCTATTACATAAAAAAGGGACATACCTGATGGTATGTCCCTTTTTAAGCTGTCCCGCAGCTCCTTACGCCCTGAATTAATCTAATGTGTAAGGCATTAAAGCGATATGACGTGCTCTCTTAACAGCAACTGTAAGAGCTCTCTGATGCTTAGCGCAGTTACCGGTAATTCTTCTAGGAAGAATCTTACCTCTCTCAGATACATATCTCTTTAACTTATTAACATCCTTATAATCTATAACGCCGTTCTTGTCTCCGCAGAATACGCAAACTTTCTTTCTTCTGCGTCCAAGCTTCTTCTTCATTGGAGCGTCGGAAGACTTATTTTCTCTGGTATTTGGCATTATCGTGACCTCCTTATAAAAATTTAGTTGAAAGGAAGACCTTCATCCTCAACACCCATAGGAAGATTCATGAATCCATCCGCCGGTGCTGCTGCGGCAGGCATTGGTCTGTCGCTCGGTGCAAAGCCTCCGTTATTGTTAGCGCTTGCAGCCTTACTCTCTGCAAACTCCTGTTCCTCTACAACAACATCTGTTGTGTATACCTTCTGACCGTCCTTGTTGGTGTAGCTTCCTGTCTGGATTCTTCCCGACACTACAACCTTCGTACCCTGATGAAGGTACTTCTCCGCAAATTCAGCGTTCCTGTCAAAAGCAACGCAGGATATAAAATCCGCTGTCTGCTCTCCGTTATCGCTTCTTCTTCCTCTGCGGTCAACTGCCAGTGTATATCTCGCTATTGACATCGACCTCTCTCCGGTGCTTACACGCACATCCGGGTCTCTTGTCAATCTTCCCATCAAAATTACTTTATTCATAGACTACTCTCCTTTCGGATAATATGTCACAAGATTATGCCTCTACGGAAACGCAAAGATATCTTACAACGCCGTCCATGATACGAAGCTGTGCCTCAAGCTCTGCTGGTGCAGTAGCAGGTGCATCAAACTCAACGAAAGTATAGAATGCTTCGCTCATCTTCTGAATATCATAAGCAAGCTTCTTCTTACCCCAATCGTTTACATTAGTTACAGTACCGCCGAAACGAGTGATCATTTCCTTCACTTTCTCAAGTGTAGCAAGTCTTGCCTCGTCCTCTAACTTAGCACTGATAACAACTGTTAATTCGTACTTGTTCATGCTTTCTTGTACCTCCTTATGGTCTCTGGCCCTGTAACTCATGTACAGAGCAAGGAAATAAATAATATATCACAAATGTAGATGTTATCATATACATTTGGATTATGCAAGTGTTTTTTTAACAAATCCTCTGAAATTCTTCTCTACCAGCTTGCGCGGCAGCATAACCTGATGACTGCATCCCATGCACTTAAGCCGAAAGTCGGCTCCCACACGCAGAATCTCCCAGTCCCTGCTTCCGCACGGGTGGGGCTTCTTCATAGTTATCACATCACTTATTTCAAATTCCATGTCATACCTCACTCAACTTAAAAATCCTGAAGACTGTTAAATCTTCAGGATTCCCGCTGTAACAAAAGGCGACTGTCGGACTCGAACCAACGATCAGGGAGTTGCAGTCCCACGCCTTACCACTTGGCTAAGTCGCCATGCCATCAACAGCTTTTACAGTATATCAGACTTATCTGTTGATGTCAAGTTATTTTTTTAATTTATCAATAATAAATCATTGATATCCGCAATCCGCTTTGCCGCCTGACCATATTATTCCGTCAAACGGATTTTCTGCACCTTTCGCGAATTGATATATACATATATATCATCACCGCTCACCGGAACAAGGCTGTCTATCGCAGTCTCGAAGGTGTACTTAAACCTCTCCGTCCCCGCGAACGATACAAGGCGCACGTCGTTGTCGTCGTACATAAATATATTATCCTTCACAAAGGTGTATTCCTTGTAATTCGTCTCTATCATGCAGCTTCCAAGCTTACTGCCCTTTATGTCGTACACCTCTATTCTGTAAGGATACCCCTGTTCGTGGCTGCGCAGCACAAGGCCTATGTACTGTGACGAATAAAAGACTCCGTGAAGCTCATCCTCATACACAATATCCGCAACAAGCTTAGGATACTGGGTTATGCTGTATATGCTGAGCTTCTCTGTCGCAGCGGCAATCGCCGTGTCCGCAGTCACAAACTGAACCATCGGTATAAGCATTCCGTCGTACTGGTCAAAGCCTCCCACAAGACGCTCCGCTTCATTCTTTCCAACCTCTCCGAAATTATAGAATATGACGCTTGTGTCAACATCATTCTCCTTAATTCCCGTATAGGCAACCATCAGCTTAACAGCGTCATCCGATATGCTTATATCAGTAGGAACTCCGTTGCCTCCCGCTGAGGTCTTGATTCTGTATGCTTTTTCCCCGGTTGTGTCATACATATCAATATATTGGGTATTTCCGTCCTCAAGGATTGCTGCCACACAGCCGTTGGCTGCCACGCTTATTCCGACAATCGGCAGTATCGTGTCCACTGACATTACCGCCCCCGACTTGTTAAAGACATACACCCACGAACCGCTGATTCCGGCTACGGCACAGTAATCGCCGCGCACATCGAGCACTGGTATCTGCAGCTCATATGATGCATTCCACTGCGGAATATTATCGGAATTGTAATAAGCTATACCATCCTTGCTGTAACGCACGAAGCCGTCGCCGAACTTGGCATATGACGCGCTCTTGCTGTCCGCCCTGTCCGTGGAGTTGAGTACCGTATACCCTGTATACACAGGATTCCGGTTCAGATAACCATGTACAAAATATGCCGCTGCCACAGCCACAATAAGCAGTACGGTTACAGCTATCAAAACTTTAAATTTTTTTGACATATGACCATCCTAAAATGCATGCGCTGCCGCGCAAATAATCATGAAAACAATACTTACGGAAGAAGCAGCTCATCACCTATGTTGATTGAATTTCCTCCATCGGTAATTCCGTTAAGCTCAAGAAGCGCATTGAGCTTCTCTGTGTCATAGCTTCCGTATTCCTTAATGATAATACCTGACAATGTATCTCCGGACTGTACAACATATGTACGGTGCGACGGTGTTGTTGTCTCAGGCTCCGTCGTCACCTGCTCGGTGGTAACCTCCTCGGTGGTAACCTCCTCGGTAGTTGTCTCCTCAGGTGTCTCAGGCTCAGAGGACGGCTCCTCCGATGAAGGCTCAGTGTCAGATACACTCTCCTGCGTATCCGGTGCAGTGTCAACGTTGCCGCTCGCGTAATTAACGTCGAGTGTCTCATCCGGTGCTGCGGAAGGCGTTCCGTTCACCGGTACATTATCGCTCACATAATCTCCTCCGGTCTCAATCCCCGGTGTCTCGTTCTCTGAATGCTTCTCTGACTGGAGCCTTGCAACTCCTGCCACAAGTACAAAAATAACTAAAATCGCACTGAGTGCATACATTATTGATAACTGCTGTCTTGCCTTTGGCTCATTCTTATTCTCTCTCATAACCTGTCTGTACCTCTTCGTCACCATATCATCTGCTGCGGTAGGCTTCTTCTGCGGCTTTACCTCCGTCATGTATCTCTGCATCTGTTCATTTTTATCAAAATATACTACATAGCCGTCAAGACTTTCAAGTCCCGAATCAAAGCAGCTGTACATCTCCTCCGTCTTTTCGGAAGGATTCACATATAAAAGTACCTTATATCTTCCTATGCTGTCAATGTGCGTCCTCTCAAGTGCCATATTCTTCTCAGGCTTTATCGTGGAGGACACAAGATACCATCCGACAATATCCTTCCCTTCAAAATATGTATTGCGGTTCGTATTGACAAGCGGCCATGTCTCCTGTGTGAAGCTTACCTTGCCGTCATATACGGAGGCGTTCGTAATCTCCATCGCGCCGTATACGAAGGTGTAGGTCTCGCCGTCAATCTTCTTCTCCTCGCCGAGCAGAATTCCGACTCTTCCCTCCTCATCCTCATCAAGCGTAAGCTCTCTGACGAACGAAAACGCATAGTCCTCAATATATACTCTTTTATCTAAATCCACATCTCCAACCTGACGTATATTCTTAGGCAGTTCGTAATTGTTCTTCTTTTTTACTACATGCTCTTTCACTCTTAACCTCATTTCTGCACCATATAAAGCTGTCCTTTTTACATATCCCGGTGCCGCATATGTTTTTGCATGAACACTAACAGTGTAACATTTTCTATCGGTATGTGCATCTTTTTTTTACGACTTTTTTAATGTTTTTTCGCAATAAATCCCTATCAAATTATCGTATGCGAATAAAGCTGTCCTTTTTTACATATAATTCGTGTATGAAAACTTTGACTGAAAATTATTATTTTGACACCGCAATGCGCGGCGCAGCCTGTAAAATAGGGGTTCAGCTCACTGAGCTTTTGTTAAAATCCGACAAATCCCTCGAGGATGTTGTCATCGTCTGTATCGGCACCGACCGCTCTACGGGCGACAGCCTCGGTCCCATTGTCGGCTATAAGCTGTTAAACAGGATTATTTCCGGCAGCCGTCGACGCGGCGGAAACGGAATAACCGTGTACGGAACGCTCGACTCCCCCGTACACGCCATCAATCTTGAACATGTGCTCTCCGACATAGACCGCAGGCACAATAAGCCGTTCTGCATTGCCGTTGACGCATCGCTCGGCACGAAAAACCATATCGGCTTCGCAACCGTCGGAACAGGCCCGTTAAAGCCGGGGCTCGGAGTCAACAAGCAGCTCCCGGATGTAGGCGACCTTCATATCACCGGAATAGTGAATGTGTCAGGCACGAATGACCCGATGCTTTTACAGACAACCCGCCTGTGTACCGTCATGAACCTCGCTGACGCAATCTCGGGCGGTCTGATGTACTGCCTTGACCCGCTTCACTCAAGCCTGAAGCCTCATATCTCCATTTTTAATCCAGTTAAGCTTGCGCATTACTTCACTGACAGACAGACTGATTAGTCCCGGAAGCAGAAAGTGCATAAGCACCATCTCTATTATCACAATAGGTCCCGGAGTTGACGGAACCATGGAATGCCATGTTGAGAACTGTCCTATAAGTATAAGTGAACCCGCTCCTGCTCCTGCTGCCGAATTGCTCATATGTAAAAGAGCACTTCCGACAGGTCCGAGTATGGCTGCAGCTATTATGGATGGAATCCATATAAGCGGCTTTCTTATAATATTAGGAAACTCAAGCATCGACGTTCCCATTCCAACCGCAAGCATTCCTCCTATCTTGTTGTCGCGGTATCCGGCTACGGCAAATCCAACCATGCTGCAGCACACTCCTATCGTAGCTGCACCTGCTGCCACGCCGGACAGGCCAAGAGATACCGCTATCGCTATAACATTGACCGGCATTGCCGCAAACAAGGAAAAAAGCACTGCAACAATGATTCCTCCGACAATCGGCGACTGTGCAACATTATAGCTTGCAAGGCTTCCGAGCCAGTATACGAACCTCGTGATATATGGTCCAACAAAATATCCCACAAGTGCTCCCGCAAATATGGACAAAATCGGTGTGACAAGTATACTGAAGCTTGTCTTTCCCGATATAAGCATTCCGACCTGAATGGCAATATACGCTGCTATGAACGCTCCGAGAGGCTCACCGACAGCTCCAAGTGCCACCGCCGTCACACTGTGAAATGCTCCGAGCATTCCCGCTATCGCAGCCGACACCGTGACAAGCGAATCCGCATTGCACTTCGCCGCAACGCCCACACCTATTCCTGCTCCGGTGAGAGTCTTCGCTACATTGCCTATTGCCATAAGCTGCGCTCCCGCATTGCCTCCAATCCATATTCCGAGCTGTGTGAAGGCAGTTCCGAGTATGAGCGTGGCGAACACCCCAAGCGTCATTCCCGTGAAGCCATCGACAAATATATTATTAAAAATCTTCTTCATAACCATTCCCCCGTGCTGTTAGATCTTGCGCTCATTATATCATAAATCACGCCCCCAGTTCAACAAAATAACGTCACCTCAATACTGCTATTTAATGGCAGCTTCAGAATAATGCAATTATTTTTTTTCGAAAGGTATATGCACTCCGCGGATTTGAGGTTATAATAAGCGTAGCAATCTGCAAGGAGGACTCACATGTTTCGTTTATGGGCAAAGGAATTTAAGGACAATCATCTTATGCGTGATATGGTAGTATGCAATGACGCAGCGGATATCAATAGAACCAGGAAGGTGTTCGACGCGCTCGACAAGGTATGCCACGCCTTCGACCTTCAGACCCCTATATGGCTTGATATAAATATTAATGACTTTAAGAAGCACAGCAAGACACGATTTACGCAGGACAGCTTCGTGGAGCATATCGACTTCGACTTTCTCGAGATTCATGTAATTGAGGAGGACTAGCCGTTAATGAGAACCGCCATGAAATCATTTATCTCATTTATAAAAAAAGAAGCTGTCCTGTCGGCGGCGGCATTTCTTGCGGTGCTGTCCGCTTTTTTTGTAAGACCGGATGCTGAATATGTCGGATACATAGATTACAGGGTGCTTGCACTGCTGTTCTGCCTTATGCTTGTAGTCGCAGCATTCAAGGATGTCGGTATGTTCTCTGCACTCGGCGCGCGCATGCTTAAGCACGCGCACAGCACACGCAGTCTTTCGATGATTCTCGTGTTCCTGTGTTTTTTCAGCTCGATGTTCATAACCAATGACGTTGCTCTTATAACCTTCGTTCCATTTGCCGTTATGATGCTCTCGCTCACGGGACAGACGAAGCTTATGATTCCGGTCATAACGCTTCAGACCATTGCAGCCAATCTCGGAAGCATGCTTACCCCGGTAGGCAACCCACAGAATCTCTATCTGTATTCCACATATCATATACCTATTCAGAGATTCCTGTTGCTGATGCTTCCGCTGTCTGCGGTATCGGCAATTATGTTAGTCATTGCCGTCCTGCTGCTTAAAAATATTCCGCTGGACACAGACACCGTACCTAAGGACGCACATATATCCGGAGGCTTCCGTGCCGTAATATATATACTTTTGTTTCTTGTCTGTATCGCCTGTGTCGTACATGTCATCGACTACCCGATTATGCTTGCCATCGTTGTCATCACAATGCTTGTATGCAATCACAGACTGTTCAAGAATGTGGATTATTACCTGCTTCTTACATTTGTATGCTTTTTTATTTTTATAGGAAACATGGAACGCATTCCCGCAGTGTCCGACATTATGAGCCGGCTTATCACTGGACGCGAGGCACTTCTCGGTATAGTATTTTCGCAGATTATAAGCAACGTTCCTGCGGCCATCCTTCTGTCAGGCTTCACATCGAATTATGTGTCTCTCCTGTACGGAGTCAATATCGGCGGTCTCGGAACACTTATCGCATCCCTTGCAAGCATAATCTCCTATCGCGGATACTGCGCATCCGAGAGTGCTGACAAAGGTCGGTACATACTTATATTCACGATGTACAACCTGATTTTTCTTGCGGTGCTGTCGGTTACATGCAGCTTTTTGTAGCCGTCCCACAACTGAATATACTTCTGAAAGGTCATCTGCAAAGCATGTCGGCAGATGGCTTTTTTTGTCGAACGAATCATAGCGTGCAGCGCAAAAGCATATGCTACACTTGAGATGTATAGAGGAGCATGTGTTATACACATGTGAGAGGGAGTAATTAATGGGAGGAGGTTATCTATGAAGCTTCATCATCCAAGAGAGAAAGAGAACGCGGGTATAAGCGGAGCCTATGTTCAGGCGAAAATAATACGCAAGGAAGATAAGAAAATCTATCTACGGATATGGAACAGCGGGACAGAACCGGCATACAATGTCAACTTCTATATACCGAAGGGGCATCGCATATGCATACTAAGAAGCCGTCTTGACTATCACGTATTGAATCCGGGACAGGCCTTCGACGAATATGCGGTTGCAGATGAAAAACTTCTTAAAGATGTTGAAATCGTGACATACTGGGAAGATGAAAGCAAATGTATATATTCGATGGAACAGACGGAAACAGCAAAAAATATTTTAAAAAAAATGTGCGTCTGTCATGCATGATTAAGCTCATAGTGTACATAATATTGACGTGGCGGAGCGGCAACTCTCCCGCAATAAATATGAGAAGTGAGGTTAATTATGAGCGAAAATTACAGTGAACAGAACAAGTCCTATAATTACGGTGGAGAGCAGAGTAAGTCCTCGAACAAGAATCAGAATAAGTCCGAGAACAAGAACCAGAATAAGTCTACCAACAAGAATGAGAATAAGTCAGAGAATTGTCATGACGGCGGACAGAGCAAGTAATAGCTGCCTGTCAGCAGCGTAACATAAGCCGCATGATACCAAAACAGGGTATGTTTCAGAAGCATACCCTGTTTTCCCGTCTTATTCTACCTGACGTAAGCCCGGTCTATATCAACTATGACACGATACCTCTCATCAAGCTCTGTCGCAGCCTGTTGTATCTTTTCGATGAGCTCTTCCTTCGTTCCCTTATATCCATACGGCACAACCACATCAAAAATAAGATTGATACGCTCTTTTCCGCTGACCATGCGGAAATCGTGGATGGATAATGACGGGTCAATATTGAATATCTTCTCGTTCATACACGCCTTAATATGCTTAAGCTCACCATTGTTCCTGTCAATCGGATCCATATGTATCACGGCCTCGCAGCCAAGGCTGCCCTTAAGCTCACGTTCAATATTGTCTATCTCCTCATGGAGCTCGAATATATCTCCGTCCCCCGGAACCTCAGCATGAAGCGAAATCATGACACGCCCCGGTCCATAGTCATGCACAACCAAATCATGTATCCCCAGTACATGCGGATGTGCCATGACCGTATCCTCTATCTTATGGACAAAGCTCTCATCCGGAGCCTTTCCAAGCAGCGGACTGATTGTGTCCTTCGCTGCACCGTAACCTGCATACAATATAAAGCACGCCACCACAACACCGCATATTCCGTCGATGTTGATATCGAAAAATCTGCACAGCAGAACCGATATAAGTACCACCGTTGTCGTTACCGTATCGCTCAGACTGTCAATCGCCGTTGCCTTCATCGCCGCGGAATCAATTTTATTGCCGATACGTCTGTTATATATGCACATATACATCTTAATGCTGATTGACGCAAGCAGCACTATTATAGCTGCAATGCTTGTATCAACAGCCTCCGGCTTAATAATTTTAATTATAGATGAATGCCCCAGCTCAAGACCCATAACAATTATAATTACCGATACCACAAATCCGGATATGTACTCGAATCTTCCATGACCGAACGGATGCTCAAGGTCAGGCTTCTTTCCCGCAAATCTGAAGCCCACAAGCGTTATGAATGACGAACCCGCATCCGACAGATTGTTGAAGGCATCCGCCGTAATCGCTATTGAGCCGCTTATAACTCCGACGGTATATTTTCCTGCAAAAAGAAGGATATTGAGGACAATTCCCAGTATACTGCATAGGCTTCCATATGCTTTTCTTATATCCCCTTCCCCATCCTTTATAAATATCCTTGATAATAAAGTAACCATGCTTCACCCCAAATATTTAATGCTCCAAATACTTCATACAAAAATCCACTGCATACTTTATGGCATTGAGTACATTCAGTTCATCAGCAGTCCACATATGTGGCTGTGTATAATATTCCAGCGAGATAATATATCTTATATCATTACTGCATTCATATCCTGCCTGAACAAAGCTTCTCACAGAGCTGAACCCCACTATTCTTCCGTATTCACTGCTGTCGGGATATGAATTCACATCATTCACGATATAAGGCTCCCAAAATGTAACCTTCTCCTCAATAATCTGTCTGCTGCCGCTCACATGAAGCAGACAGCCCTCAGGAATATTCTTCACATCACTGTTGCTCCAGCATATTGCCTCAGAATACTGCTCCCTTCCGCACACATTCAAGGTAACACGTTCCAGTCCATACTTAACCCCGACCTCCTTAAGAAGATTATATATGCACTCTCTTGCACACTCCTTAAGTTCCTCGTCAGTTCTCGCCTCAACCTGTTCCTCAAAAATATGTATTATATTCTCAGCTATTATATCATCCTGCTTGGAGCATGCCTCTTCATTAATTGATTCTTCATCATTCTTGTAGAACACAACTCTGCTGCCGTCAGCACTCTCTGCCTTCTTAAGTGCCTCAACAGCCTTGTCATATATCTCCTGTCCCATGTCCTCGTCATTTCGTTCATAATCCACACCTACGCATACCGTGAAGTCTGCACTGTCAAGCAGGTGTGCATACTGTACGCCAAGCTCTTCAACGCTCTGTACACTCTTTGCAACAGCATCCCCCAGCTCAGCCGCTGTTCCGAAGCCGCCCGAGAATACCGCTAACTTTCCGTTCCTCGTCCTGCAGGCGAGCGTTCCATGAGGATAACATCTTCTTATGCGTCTTATAAGATTGATAAGAAATTCCTCTCTCTTGCCCCTGTTAAGTCTGCACACAATGTTATCATATTCTGATATATTGTATATTATACATGCAAGCATCATATCCGAATGATGCCTTTTCACATATCGTGCAACCACATTTCTTACTTCTCTCTCATCCGACAGCCCCATCATGTCCATAATATGACCCGCAGCACCTATCGCATGTTCATTCTTTGTGGTCATGTAATTATGTACATCTGCAACTCTTCCGAGCACCTCAACAGCCCTTCCCTGCTCGAACTTCGTTCTCGCAAGCAGTCTGTACCAGCGGTAATCAGCGCTTATATGAAGCCTCATCCTGAAAAAGCCTTCTATTGTCCCCGCATCCCCTGCCTTAATCTTATCGGCAAGCTTTTGGAATTCTGCCGCATCCTCCGGGTAAATCATCTTTGCATTGATCATGGCACTGTCAAAGTCAGACAGCCACGCCCCATACTTGGCAAGCTCGCTTCTGTCCGAATACTGCATGAACTTTCCCGTAACAATATCATATCGGAAAACTATGTCGCCTGCCGCCTGTGCCACTTCTCTGAAAATATCGTCCTCTTCTCTCATAGCCCTCTCCTCCTAATCTGTAACCTGCCTATGCATCAACTTCGCCACTGTATTTTCCATCTTATCATATGTACATGAAATACCTGCCATCGCATATGGTATCAGCATGACAAAATATGGGAGAACATATCTTGCCTTCGCCTCCCACAGTACACTGAACAGGAAGCCGCCGTAGACCGCAACGGCAATAATGTACTTATCCAATCCCGCATGTCTCTTAACCAAGGTTATAATATGTACAAGCGCCAGTGCCATGATGAACAGATGAAACCATTCTGTATACAGTTCTACCGCATGTCTGAATCCTGTGTCCGAATACATTTCTGCAACAAGCCCCTGCGGTGCCTCTTTAAAATTCGTTGTAAGTGCCACCCCCTGAAACATCGGAACATTCCACTGAAGATTAACCTTTCTTGTATAAAAGTCAAGCATCTTCCCCGGGTGGCTTATAAAATAAACACCACGGTTCAAGGTATATCTCAATGCTATTCTATTGGCTCTGTACCCAAGATTACCCGTATCAAGCATTGTATTTATGTTATAACCATTGTATACTCCCGCACCAAAATCGTTGTCCTGCATTCCCATAGCTACATACAGACTCGCAGGTATCGCATCCGCACCCATATCAGCCACATTTGAGTAAAACAGCCTGATTATCTTCGGACACAAAAGACACATAATGACCATTGCGGCGCATAGCCACATATTAATCTTCTTTTTGCGCGTGAAGCCCAATACAACCAGCACTATAACAATCGCTATCATGCATATAAGGGCATTTTTCCTTATCAGGCTTGCTATCGTCATGAACACTACCGATAAAACACCTCTTGCAAGCTTGTCATTTCTTATAAAAGCGAGCACATTCCAGATTGCAAGCAGCATAAATGCCAACGAAAGCGTATCATTATATACATGTGAGGTATACATATAAAACGGTGCGAACAACAGTGCCGCAAGTATCGTAAGTATCTCAACACGTCGATTGTCGGTCAGCTCATGTGCTGTTCCGTACAACGCCAATACAATCAGCGGAAGCATCGCGGCATTGAGATATTGAAGTGAAGTCCAGTTATCCTGTCCGAAAATAAAATACATTAAGCGCACAATCGTGAGCAATCCGTACTGATGCGGATGTATAGCCATATAGCCGCCCGCCTGAAATGCACTCTTCACTGCGTCTGTGTCATCATTAAGCTGCATTGCGCACATACATATCGCGAAGCCGTCCCCGCCGGGAATTGCATGCACATTGTGCACCCAGTATATTCCGCCAAGAAGCGATATCAGCATCGCAGCACCTACAATCCGGTACATTCCAATCTTATCCGCCACAAGCTCAAGCAGTCTGCTTATTCCGTAATACACAACAGCAACCAGCAGCACTCCCGCAATGTTCAGCAGTATATTGTCCTTCTTAAACATAATTACTTCCGAATCATCCGCATTATAGCCTGTGAACAGCAGACTGTTCACGGTGAATGCCACAAGCACTCCCCCGAGAGCTATCGTAATCAATATTCCTAAGATATGTTCCTTACGATTATCCGAACAAGTATTCATTATCGATTCTTCTCCACATGTATTCTACTCGTTTACTTTTCAGTATAACATAAAAGGCGGCATATTAAAAGTATTAATATGCCGCCATGCGCTATATCTGTTGATTGATTTATTATTCGTTGATTACCATGTTGTTGTTCTCAAGAATGTAGTCTGAGATAAGATTAATTATAATAATCTCGCGTAAATTCTCTTCACCATAAGCATCTACAAGAGCCTGTGCAGAATCATAGCTGTTCTCTGCTGCAAGACTCTGTGCGTTCTCGTTAAATACCTCATCCGACAAAGTCATTCCGAGATCCTTGTACATCTCACATGCTACCATAATCTGTGACAATGCCTGCTCTGCCATGGACTGGCACTCCTCTACAAGGTCATCCGTTGTCATATTGTACATGGATGAAAGGAATGTAGCCATATCCATACCTGCATATGCGGCATAGTATGTGAAATACTGTACATAGTAGTTATAATAATCATCTGCTATGCTTGAAAGCTTCTCCTCAGGAAATGATGAGATAGTACTGTTCTCAATAATCTTAGTCCAAACTGCGTTCTCATACTCTGTCTGCTGGTTTGACTGAGCTTTTGCAAGAAGGTCTTCTGCAATCTTCTCTCTGTATGCATCAGTCGTTGTATATTCACCCTCAGTGTAGAGATTAACGAACTCATCGTTCCACTCATACTCGTCCTTGTCGCCCTCGATATAATTAACTGTAACCGTGAACACTGTCTCCTTGCCCGCAAGTTCAGTATTATTCGTATAGTCCTCAGGGAATGTACACTTAAGCTCATACTCCTTACCAACCTCAAGTCCGGCAAGCTGCTCATCAAGATCGCTGATGAATCTGCCTGAACCTACCGTATAAGTCTGTGATGTGGCTGTTCCGCCGCTGAATGCCGTACCGTCAAGGGAACCGCTGTAATCAAGATTGATTACATCTCCTACCTTAGTTGTTCCGGTTGTGATGTGCTCAGGCTCAACCATATTGTTGTTGTAATAAGTTACAAGCGTATCAATGTAGCCCTGTATCTGCTCATCTGTAACTGCTGCCGCATCAACTGCTATATCAAGTCCTGAATAATCTCCAAGTGTGACATATTCGCTGTAATCTGTTACCTCTGTTGTCTGCTTAACAGGTTCTGCCTGTGTTGTCTCTGTTATTTCTGTTGTCTCGGTTGCGTCTGTTGCTCCATCCGTTGATGTTGTCTCATCATTCTTTCCACTCTTATTGCAGGCTGTAAGTCCGAATACCATTGTTCCTGCAAGAATAAGTGCTAATACTCTCTTTCTCACTATATTTCCTCCAATTCTTCCCCTTCAGGAATTAAAAAAACTAAATAGCCGCTCTTTCCAAGCAGCTATTTAGTTATATCATACTTTCTGTATAAAAGTAAAGCAAATCCACAAAGTTCACATATTTTTCACTAATTGCTAGCTCACACTCACAAAATTTTCAAGGTCATCCGCCTCAATCGTAAGGAGCATCTGCTCGTCAATAGCGTTAATGTTCTTAACAAGTCTTGTCGCCTGCTTCGATACAGCCTTCTCAAAGTAATTTCTTACCTCTCTGGCATTGGCAAAATTCTCCGTCTTGTTAGCACATGCCTGTTCAAAGTATTCCTTTGCCTTAACCTTGGCATCCTCCGACAGCATATAATCCTGCTTCCTGGCCATTCCCAAGAGAATCTCATAAAGCTCATCCGGCTTGTAATCATCAAAAAATATGAACTTGTTAAATCTTGAACGAAGTCCCGGATTAGAGCTTAAGAACTCTTCCATAAGGTCAGGATAACCTGCTACGATAACAACAAGACTGTCCCTGTTGTCCTCCATTGCCTTGAGCAGTGTATCCACCGCCTCCTGACCGAAGTCTCCCTCCCCCTTATTCGCTGTCAGCGTATAAGCCTCATCGATAAAGAGAATGCCCCCAAGTGCCTGTTCAACAACTCCCATAACCTTCGTCGCGGTCTGACCTATGTAACCGCTGACAAGTCCCGAACGGTCTACCTCAACAAGCTGTCCTCCCGAAAGTATTCCGAGAGAATTGTAGATATCGGCAAGCATTCGAGCCACTGTCGTCTTACCTGTACCCGGATTGCCGGAAAATACGAGATGCTTCGAGACATTAGGCTGCTTCATCCCCTTCTCCTCGCGGAGCTTCTGAATACGCAGAAGATTGACAAGACTGTTGACCTCCTGCTTAACGCCCTCAAGTCCCACAAGTGAATTAAGCTCTTCAAGTACTTCATCAACCGAGCGCTTTTCCGCCTTCCTGGTCTTGACGGACAGCTTGCTGTCATAGAGACCATATTCTTTAAGGAACTTCTCCATGATAGCCATATAGTCCGTGAGAAGCTTAACCTCCTGCTCACTCGTCACATCATTACATGCAATGAACTCCTGACCGAGCGCACGGAATGTATTCACAAGATTATTAGCTCTCTTCTTGTCATCATTAAGCTTATGTCCCGCATCGCACAACACGAACCCCTTAAGTGCAAACGGAACCTTCTTAGTATATATGTCCTCTCGAAGCTTATCATATATTCTGATGGACTTCATCTGCCCCTCAGTCATCTTGTAGCCGAGCGCATTATTGATAAAGGCAATCTCCTTATCATCAATATATCCGTCGCCCTCGCTTAAATATACAAGAAACTTAAGAAACTCGTATCTTAAATTCTCGCGGAAGGTAGTATTAAGCTTATCCTTAATAACTCCGGCGCGCTCAATCTCCTCAGCCTGTTTAAGACATTCTTCAACCTGTTGTTTAATCTCCGACATACGCTCTCCCTCTCACAGCTTACAAAATCCGTAATGCAGTCAATACCTGTATATTATCTACGCCTCAATTCCTGCCTTAATCTTAGCAGCCATATCAGCGTACTCTTCCTCAGTAAGATACTTCTTATCAGGATTCATGAGGAACACACCGCCCCACTCGAATTCATCCTTATACTTAGGTACAAGGTGGAAATGAAGATGATGTCCTGTATCACCGTAAGCACCATAGTTAATCTTCTGTGGGTTAAAAAGCTTCTGAAGAACCGAAGAAACCTTCGCAATATCCTCAAAATATGCAGCTCTCTCCTCAGCAGTGAGCTCTGTCATATCTCCTACATGCTTCTTATGTGCAAGAATAACTCTTCCCGGGTGGCTCTGCTCCTTAAATAAATACACCTTGCAGGTGTCCATCTCACAAATCTTAATTCCGAACTTAGCGACTAACTCGCCTTCCATGCAGTATGCACAGCTTGTATCCTTTTCCATGTTAGAAAACCTCCTTTTTATTACCCTTATAATATATAACTAAGCTTCCCTCTTGTCAAAGTTTTTCAGACAAACCTCAAAGGTTTAAATCGCAGTATGCTTACACCACATTCAAAAAGCCATTATCATCATATTTTTTTGCAGCTTCTCAGTCGATTTCTGCGTTAAACATGATAACAATGGCTTTTCGTATGTTATGTCAGTCTATCTTTTTACATCTGTATTATCGCTGTATCGTATGCTTCAAGCGTCGCGCTCTTAACTCCCGCCTCAGTCTTAACCGAAGCAGTCTGTGTCTCGCCGCTGTTGTTGATAATTACAAGCATGTTGCTTGCAGGATAGTATGCACACTCTGTATACGGGTTATCCGTGATATATTCGCCGTCAAGTGCCTCTCCGCCCGCAAAAAGAATTGTGTTAAAGAGCATTCTTGTATTCTCAAGGCTGATGTTGTAGTGGGACATGTAGATTCCCTTGCCCTTGCCGAAGTCATTGATTGTCATGGCAGGTGCTCCGTCAGCCTCCGCAACAACTCTTGCGTTGCCATCGGTGAGATAAAGTCCGTTTCTGCCTCTTATGCTGCTGCCCTCAGGCATAAGCCCGTCGACAGGCTGCACCTCATACTGCCACTTGCCGTGGCAGATTCTAGCTCCCGTATCCTCATCAATTCCGAGAACATGTGCCATTCTGAAATATGTATCATATCCCGCAACCGCTGACGGCTCGTCGACACCGATAAAGGTTCCTCCGTTGTATACCCACTCAGTGAGCTTTGATACAACCTCCTCATCCTTCCAGTTGTCGCCTCCGCTCCAAGCGCTTCCGGCATATCCGGCATTGATTACAATATCATAATCCTTAAGTACTCCTGCCTTTACATCCTCAAAGCTGATGAACGATACATCAACAGGAAGTCCTGACAAGGATTCATTGATATGAATAAGGTCATTCATATATGTCTCATGGAAATGTCCCGAAAGCGTCCATGAACGAAGCTTGCCCCAGCTGTGAAGCACTGCTGCCTTAGTCTTAATCGACAATGGTGCTCCCTGAGCATGGAATGACTTAACCGTTCTGAACTCATCAGATACCTTCTCTATATAATCACAGAAGTCAGGGAACGGCTCAACAAGATGGAGATATCCGCCAAGACCGATTCTGTCAACAGGCTGTCTTAAGAGTGCTCTTCTTACGCTGTTCCAATACTTCTTGGCATCAAGGGTAGGATTGCCTCCCTCTGTAAATGTAGGGGCTCCGCCGAGTCCTACCGGGAACAGGTAAGGGTGAAGTCTGAGCTCATGTGTCGGCACGTCAACTCCCGAGCAGAGTCTTGCCTCATAACCTGAGAATACGCACTTAATAAGCCCATCGAAGCCGAACTCCTTGAATCTGCCATTGTACGGCTCAATTCCTACCCAGCTGTCATCATAGAACACATATGCCTTCTTGCCATACTCATGAACTATGTCAATAAGCTGCCTGCCGAAGCTTATAACAAAATCATTCACGAATTCCATCCAGTCAGCCTTCTGCTTAGTTCCCACCATATGTGTCACATGCAGCTTGCCCTGATTGATAAAATCCTCAGCGGTAAGGCTGTAGCCGTATTTTTTTGCAAATTCGTCGAGTGCAAGCGGGCTTACGGTGAAATCATATGAAGCCCAGTCAGAGAAGAGATTCCTGTTTCTCTCACTGCTTCCCCATATCCATACAAAGTTGTAGAACATGGAAGTAAAACGTACAACCGTGGTATCCGGATGTGTCTCACACCAGTTTCTCATCCAGCCAAGCATGTACTCTCTTGCAGCCTCATGTCTCGGGTCAATCTGCATGAGATGTTCCTTAGTCCAATTATTCGTGGTGTGATTGTACATGGAAATCTCTTCCCATATACGATATGCCATGAAGCTCACGGTATACTTATGCCATGGTGTTATTCCGCTTATTGTGACCTTGCCGTCCGCATAGCTCCAGTGTGCTCTGTCGACAAGCGTGTCCGTGGTTCTGTCATATACCTGCCAGTATTTTAACGAAGCCTCGCTCTCATTAATCGAGAACTGCTCCGCGAAAAAATCCTTCATAAGCTCAATAGTGAGTGTATCGCTGTCCGCAACAACAGGCTGTGTCATTAGGAAGGTCTGCTGAAGCTTATCCATGTTCTTTTTAGCCCACTCGTTGTGGTCACGAATAATACATATTGTAGAATATATTCCATATCCTGCATTAAGAATCTCGTCCGAAAGAACCGTTCCGTCACTGTCTCTTATTACATCTGCGCCCCACTTCTCCGCCATCTTAAGTGTGAGCTTCTCATATCCCGACTCGCCGGGAAGCGTGAATCCGCCCTTCTGTGCTGCCATCGTGTTATCCTCCCAATTATATTATAGCCTAGAGTGCTCCGTCCTTCTGAATATCATCAGATACAAGAAGCTCAGAGAAAAATGCGAGTGCAAGTCCCTGTCCCCAGCCCTGAATATAAGCCTTAGGTATTCCTCTGTAGCCTTCCTTGTCCCTCATAACCGCTGTTCCGCCGGAGACATTCATGACCTTGCCGTCCTCGCTTACGTTGGCAAGGAGTCCCTTTATTGACTTATTAATATACTTGCTGTGAAGCGGATTGCCCCTTGTAAGCATGGCTGCCGCGATTCCCGCCGAAGCCGATACCTCCTCGTATGACTCAGGGTCATCCACTACCGTTCTCCACAATCCGTTCTCCGTCTGATATACCTTAAGTGCTGCAAGCTGCTCATTAAGTGAACCTGCAACATCAATGAACTTCGGGTAAAGATAGCACTCAGGAAGTATTCCTCCAACCTGTGACATTGTAAATGCTGCCCACGCATTCGCTCTGCCCCAGTAGATTCCTGACATATGATCACCTGCTATATTGTCATAGCCATGATACCATAATCCGCTGCTTGGGTTCTGAAGATACTTGATATGCCAGTAATACTGATTGAGAGCATCATCAATCATCTCCTGATTCTTTTCCATCACACCGACACGTAAAAGTAAAAATGCAGCCATGAACAATGTGTCGCACCAGCACTGCTCAGGGAAATCATTGTTAGCCGATACCGTATGCTGAAGAACATTGTCTGCGAATCTGAGCGCATCCTTCTGTATGTAATGAATCTTGCTCATCAATATCTCATGATACTTCTCATCGCCCGTCGCCTTATACAGTGTTATAAGGCAGTGTCCCATGGCACAGGCATTGACAGTCCATACCTTAGGGAGACCGAGGTCAATAAGTTCATCAACACGATCCTTTAACAGGTCAAGATATTCCTTCTTTCCCGTCTTTTCATATGCCTCGCCTATGCCGTAATAGGCTACGCCGCAAGGCCAGTCCCATGTAAGATCCATGTTCATGGTCTTTTTAACTATTTTATCAATTACCTCTTCAATCTGTTTCTTATCATATTCAAGCTTTAACATATTGTCCTCCAATCTCTGTTAATATTTCGCCCGCAGCTATTCTCTAAGGGATTATGAATAGTTACATTCGCTGTATATATTATCCTCTTGCATATATACATAGCACGCAGAACATATCATATATTCCGTATGCTGCATATACATATCTTTAAATACAGCCCCCAAGTTACCCCGGGGGCTGTAAAATAACTATTCAGCTTTCTAATTACTTCTCAAGCTTAGATGAATATCCATCATTGTATGCCTCAAGTCTCTCATCAGCAATAGCCTGATATCCTGCATCTAAGTATTCCTTAGAATACTGTGCATAGAGTTCATCGAACTGGTCAGCAGAACATGTTGTGAGCTTTGTTCTGTACTCAGCATACTTATCAAGTAAGGTCTGCTGATACTCAGATACTGATGAAATTGTTCTTGCGAACATACAGTCAGGAATTACCCAGCCCTTGTCTGCTGCTGCAACCTGATTATAGTAGTTGTCAATAATATCCTGTGTGAAATCCTGAGGAAGACCTACCGGTGAAGCTGCCTTAATAACATCCTCGATTGTACCTGCTGTTCTTGCCTCTGTTGTTACACACCAGTAATCCTTAGAGTTGTTGAAGCCCTGTGTATAGTCACCGCTGTAATTCTGAACCTGAACAGGAAGTCCGTCCTCACCATATGTGAAGTTCTCATTTTCAATACCCCACTGCATTGTGAAGAGGTTATCCTCAAGTGTCATCCACTCCATGTACATCATAGCTGCCTTAATCTCATCCTCAGAAGCCTGTGATGAGAAGCCTACCATCATACCGAATGGGTTGTTGGAACGGAATGCTGGAACTGTACCTGCCTCTGTATCCGGCTCAAGTGACTGAACCGCAACTGCAAGCTCAGCATCCGGATTCTGCTCATAGAAGGAAATAAGTGTATCCATCTTACCTGCAATATATCCGCTCCATGAATACTGGTTGCCTGATACGAATGCTGCAGTAGCATCCTCTGCTGTTAATGAGAAGAACTCAGGGTTAGTAATTCCAAGGTTGAATTCCTCATTAGCGAACTTGATAAGCTTATACTGTGGCTCCCATGAAAGAGCAGGAATAGCGTAATCGCCGTACATAGCCCACTCCTCACCTGTCATGTTGTCAAGATCTCTGTATATATAGTTCTGATCTACACCTGACTGACCGGAAATCATAGAACCGCCGCCAGGATACTCGCAGATACCTGCATCCTTAATTTTCTGCATAGCATCAAGGTACTCAGCACGAGTAGCAGGAACGTGGTCATAACCAACCTCTCTTAACCAGTCCATACGTACCCATGTGATGAATGTGTAGTTAGTGTTCCAGTAAGGTCTCTCAGCAAGTGCAAAGTATGTCTTGCCGTTGAGTTCTGTGTAATCAAGCTGGTTGTTGTCAACCATTCTCTGATAATATGTAGGAGCTATCTGAGCGAACTCGTCAAGGCTGTACTCTGTAAGATATCCATCATCAACCCACTGTGCGAGCTTCGGATAGTCGTACTCCATAAGAATTGTAGGAAGGCTGTCACCAACAGCTAAAAGTGTGTAAGCGTTGAGAACATCTCCTCTTGGAATAGCCTCGAACTCTACTGTGATGTTGTACTTGTCACCGAAGTTCTGCTGAATCCACTGTGTCCAGTAGTTATTAGTTACAGGAGGTACACCTTCCTTACCTCTGTCGTATACAGGAATCTTAATTGTTACGTTATCTGCGAATGCTTCCCATCCGTCGATACCTGCAACTGTATTTCCCTTTGTCGGTTCAGTTACGTTGCTGCTACTGCTGCTTTCCTGATTCTGTGGTGTTGTAGTCTCAGTGTTGTTATTTGCTGGCTTCTTAGAACTACATCCGCTTAATGCGCCGATTACCATTGCTCCTGTAAGTGCAACGGCAACTGACTTCTGAAGAGTCGTTTTCTTCATAGTTTTTCCTCCTTTAAAAGAAAAATGATTAATAGTTATATTTAATCCCCCCTCTCTTGGGGGATAACTACCTGATATTATATTGTTACAATTAACCCTTTACGGCACCTACCATAACACCCTTTACGAAATACTTCTGTAAGAACGGGTATATACATATGATAGGAATGGTTACGAACATAACCGCTGCCGCCTGAAGAACCTCAGGCGTACTGGTTACGCCTGTCTGTGCCTCATTAAGTGTGGCACTGGTAGCCTCCTGTGCTGCCGATACCATCTGATACAGCTTATATTGAACCATTTTCAGCTTATCTGTTCTGATATAGTACATGTTATCTGCGTATGAATTCCAACGGCCTACTGCGTAGAACAGTGACAGTGTTGCGATAATCGGCTTCGACAGCGGAAGTACAACCTTGGTGAGAATCTGGAAGTTCGATGCTCCATCAAGGAATGCTGCCTCCTCAAGCGTATCCGGTATGCTCGATAAGAAGTATGTCTTCATGATAAGCATGTTGTACGGTGAATATATAAGCGGGAGAATAAGTACCCACACCGTATCAAGTAAGTGGAACTGCTTGTATATAAGGTATGTAGGGATAAGTCCTGCTCCAAAGTACATTGGAACCATAAGTAAAAATGTAAAGAAATACTTTCCCTTAAGTCTCTTCTTTGACAGAGGATATGCTGCACATACACAGGCAAGCATACCTAAAAGTGTGAACACAAGTGTAACTATTGCACTGTATACAAATGAATATACATATGTTCCGTCTTCAAAGATTGATCTGTATGCTGCAAATGTAATCTCCTTAGGGAGGAAATATACCTTCTTAGCCATAACCATCGAATTGCTTGAAATTGACTTAGACAACAGGTGGAAGAAAGGAGCTATACATGTTATGCAGAGAAGTGTAATGACAATCATCATCACGGCATCGCTGACACGGAACTTATTAATCGCCCTGCTGGCTTCGTCCTTTTCTTTTTCTTTCTTAGCCATTGTATATACCTCCTTATATTAATCCTTCTTCGCCGAGAAGCTTAGCGAAGCGGTCTGCCAATAATACCAAGATAAGTCCGACTACTGACTGGAAGAGACCAACTACGGTAGACATGCTCAGCTTACCGCCGCCAAGACCCTTCTGGTAAATATATACTGCAAGCTGATAGGAGTAATCTTTAACAAGTGCATTATCGAATGCCTTGATACGTTCGAGGTTACTTCCCATCACACGTCCGAGGTTCATGATAAGAAGTGTAACTACCGTTCCCTTGATTCCCGGGAGTGTGATATGCCACATTCTCTTCCATCTTCCGGCGCCGTCAATCATTGCCGCCTCATACAGCTCTCCGCTGATACCGGTAATGGCTGCGAGATAGATAATTGTTCCCCAGCCCATTCCCTGCCAAACACCCATCAGCAGGTATGTAACCGCCCAGTGATTTTTCTCAGTCAGGAAAGGAATTCCTTTTTCTACAATTCCCAGGTTCATAAGTGCAATGTTCACAAGTCCTGAATACTGACGGAACATCTGATATGCAACGCTTCCCACAATAACCCATGAGAGGAAGTGTGGTAAATAGAGAATTGTCTGTGAAACCTTCTTGAACCTAGGATAGCGGAGCTCGTTAAGCATAAGTGCAAGCAGTATAGGCATCGGGAATCCTACAACAAGATCTGCAAGGTTAAATATGATTGAGTTCCTGAGGGCAACTGCAAAGTCCGTATCCTTGAACACCTTAACCCATATGTCCCAGCCAACCCATTCGCTGTCCTTGTATCCCTTGGCTGCCTTAAAATCCATAAATGCAATTCTAAGTCCCGGGTACGCTGCGTAATTGAACATGATAACCAATGCCACAGGTAACAGCAGCATCAGATATAACTGCCAGTCTCTTTTAAGAAACGCCAATGGGTTCTTGCTCTTGGCCGCCATCACGATAGGCGGTTTCTGAACCTTCGTCTTTGCCATTCTTAATTCCTCCGTTCTATTCAATATATTTACTTATTGGTGATTTTTCACAACCACATCTTGTTTTCATAGCTCAATTATATACATTTTAATGAATCACTTCTATGCAATTATATCTGAAAACATAGCAGAAACGACTTTTTATCATTAACGCTTTGTTCATTTTTTGTATACAATGTTTGGTTTTCTAGCAATTTAATGTAGTAAACTATGCATTTTTGTTGTGATTTTATGTGTTTTTTTGTTTACGAAATCGTTTTTGTTGGTTGAAATTACTATTTTAATGGGATATAATGGTATTCGAACAAAATTGACAATTTATTATGATATATATAAGGAAGTTTTGTACATACATAAATAATAAGAAAGGAATGAGGAGCCAATGAGTAAGCCTAAAAAAGTGATAACCGAATACCGCCACTACGAGCTGTCGCCGGACTTTCCTCTGCTGGTGCTTCACGGCGAGCGCTGGCATATCTCCGATGTGAAGGCTGACCGCCTGCATTTTCACAACTGCTTAGAGATAGGCGTATGCCATACCCATGAGGGAAGGCTTGACTTCGGTGACGATTCAGTTCCGTACAAGGCAGGGGATTTCACACTTATAGCCCGTAATTATCCGCACACGACATATTCAACCCACGGAGATAAAAGCCTGTGGTCTTATATCTTTGTCGACCTCGACGAATTTTTCAAGAGCCGTGCGATAACGAACACATCGGGTTCCCTGCTGCCGTCGCTCAGCTATTATATAGGAAATAAAGACACATCCCCGAAGCTGTACAATTACATAATTTCCGTAATTGAGGAGATGACCGAAAAGCAGTCCGACTATACAACCTGTGTCACAGGACTTATGACCGCGATTTTGGTTGAAGCCGCAAGGCTCTGCGAGCATGCCTCTCCGGCTCAGAAGTCCATACCAAGCAGCAGTGCGCTCTCAATCCACCCTGCGCTCAACTACATACACGACAATTACATGCAGCAGTTTCCGATAGAGGTGCTTGCCGATATGTGCCACTTAAGCGTGACCCATTTCAGGCGTACCTTCAACACCATTATGGGCATAAGCCCGCTCGAATTCATCAACAACACGCGGATCGAGCACGCATGTCTGCTGCTCTCAAGCACCGACCAGTCGATTCTTGAAGTATCAGAGCTCGTCGGCTTCCACTCCGTGTCCAGCTTCAACCGTGCATTCGTAAAGCTTATGGGCAGCTCTCCTCGCGATTGGCGCAAAAATAACAACAACGGAGAATCCGTGATGAAAAAGAAGTCTGTACTGGAATATCGCGGATGGATGTGATATAATAAATTCATCAATAGATATAGTGCGTGGCTGCTCGCAGACAGAGCACTATATCTATTAGATGGATAAACAGTCATGAGCAAAACAGGGCGATAGCCCGATTTGCGAATGGCGGTTGTGATTTCGTGAGTTCGAAGAACGGAGAAATCACGATTATTATATGTGTAAACAGTCATGAGCAAAACAGGGCGATAGCCCGATTTGCGAATGAAACTCTGTTATAATTACTTACATATTATAATAACTATTTGATTAACTTTTATTTTCCATGGAGGTTTGACATGACCACAGCAATATCGTCTGACATTTATGCCGAACATGCCGCAGAAGAGACCGGCTCAGGTTACAGAATGACATACAATTTCGGCAATACACCGAGTGCAGACAGCATTGGCACACCGCACATAACACAGGTCTATCCGGAGGATGACTTTTCATATAAGAAGGGCTACGGCTTTTTGACTGAAGAAGCAAGAAAATCCAACCCTAATCTTAAGATAGACGAAATCAATGATGGATTTTCCCCTCAGTACTGGTACACCGACGCTAAGTTAATCAGTCCACAGGCTGATGAGAACGGCATATACCTCGAGAACGGAATTGTTGACGGCGGATATATTCCTCTCACATTCAAGGCATCCGTACCTCATCAGGGTAATTACAAGGTAACTCTTGTGCTTTCCGCAGGTGAGACACCGATTAAGGGAATAACTATCTTTTCAGGCAGAAGAAGACTCGAATCACTCAAGGGAGATTACTGCCCGCATGAGGTTCGCGCATATGTATTCAACGTCAATGTATGCGATATTATCCCACGCGGACATGAAGAGGCCTACAAGGATACCACCATAGATATAACCATTATCGGAAGCCGTCCGGTGTTCACCACTCTTACTATCGAAGAGTTCGATACACCTACCATATATATTGCCGGCGATTCGACCGTAACAGACCAGCCTGCATGCTACCCTTATTATCCTGAGAGCAGCTACTGCGGATGGGGACAATTCTTTACATATTATGTATCGAATCTTGCAGCCGTTTCCAATCATTCCCACTCCGGACTCACAACAGAGAGCTTCCGTTCAGAGGGCCATTATGATATTATCAAAAAGTATATTAAGCGTGGTGATTACTGCCTGTTCCAGTTCGGTCACAACGACCAGAAGCTTCCTGAGCTGGCTGCGAACACCGGATACTCAGACAATCTGAGAACCTATATCGACGAGATAAGAAGCTTCGGTGCTACTCCGGTGCTTGTCACACCACTTGCCAGGAACACATGGAAGGGCAGTGACGGAACCTATAACGATCTGCTTTTCGAGCATGCTGAGGCTTGCAGACGAATTGCCGAGGAGAAGCATGTTCCGCTCATTGATTTGCACAAGGTGAGCATGGACTTCATCAAGCGTGTAGGTCTTACCAACGCCGCACGTTACTTCTATCCTAAGGATTACACACACACGAACGACTTCGGCGCTTATCTGATGGCAGGCTTCATTGCCAAGGAAATCAAGCGCATACATGATATATGCCCTATTCCTATCCGCACTTCATTATGCGGCAAGGTATATGACCCTGTTATGAATATGAAGCGTCCGATGACCATGGAAGAGCTTATGGAATCTGACGATTTCGTTCCTCCTATGAGCATCCATGCTGCCAAGCCGCCGGCTCACCTTAAGAACATACCTGTTCCGGCTGCCGCACCGCTTTGTGAGGTGTCATACACAGACCTCGAAGGCTGCGCCTCAAAGGAGCTTATAACAAAGCTTGCCCGGCTTGGATACATTCACAACACAACAGGCGAATTCAAGCCTGAGGAGCCGATGAGCAGAATCGATGCGGTCAATATGGTTACTAAAGCAACGCACTTTGTTCCCGTGAACGTATACAATGATATGTTCAGTGATGTTGTAGGTCACGAGTGGTACGCAGGTGTAGTTGAATGTGCATTTGCCAACGATATTGTTGACGCTGCACTCTTAGACGGCGGAACCTTCAAGCCTGATAAGCCTGTGACTGCCGAGGAGCTTGCATCCTTCTGTGTGAACGCATACAGAAGCAGAATAATCAACAATAATATTTCCGATTATAATAAGGAAGTAAGCTGTTCCGACTGGTTCAGGAAATATATTCCGACTGCCGCCGCACTTGGCTACGTGGGCGAAGGCTTTGACGGAAGCCATATTCTAACCAGAGAAGAAGCAGCCGGGTACATTGATATACTGATAAACAATATCTGATTCATAACGGTCAGACATACTGACAGATTACGATATACAGATAACTTCTATATATTACGAAGGGAGATTTAAGCATGGCAAAATTGAATTACAGCCGACAGCGTGAAGCGATACTTGACTATCTGTGCCACACAACCTCCCACCCGACCGCTGAGGATGTGTACACTCATATACAGAGCATATATCCCAACATAAGTCTCGGAACCGTGTACCGTAATCTTGCACTTCTTGTTGAGCACGGACAGGCGCTTAAGATTCAAGGCGATGACTGCGACCATTTTGACGGTCAGACCAAGCCTCATTATCATTTCTTATGTGATACATGTCATCATGTATATGATGTCATGATGCAGCCATGCACAGAGCTCGAGCAGGATGCAGCAAGCAGCTTTCCCGGAAAAATCCGTGGGCACAACGTACTGTTCTACGGAACCTGTGACAGCTGCATGAAGAACGTCGACACAGAGTAGCCAAACGCACAATCCCTATCCGATTTTACACAACAGGTAATTCCCCCTATGTAATTTCGAATAGGGATTTTTTAAAATAATATTGACAATCCAGAGAGGTTGTGTTATTTTAATATCAGTAATCGTTACTGATTTTTAAAACAGATTACAATTAAAAAATAAAATAATAATTGTGCCTTGCCGACGCACAATATATTGTATAACCGCTAATAAAGATGATTGTGGCCACAGCCCTTTGTGCCAAGCATCTTTAAATAAATTTTATCAAGAAAAGGAGAATTTAATTATGGCAAAGTTTGTATGTACTGTATGTGGATATGTATATGAAGGAGAGACTGCACCGGCTGAGTGTCCGGTATGCCATGTTGGTGCGGACAAGTTCAAGAAGGTTGAAGGTGAGCTTACTCTTGCCGCAGAGCATGAGTACGGCATCTACGCTAAGACAGTTAAGAACAATCCTGACATCAGCGATGAGGACAAGAAGTATATATTCGAGCAGCTTAAGGCTAACTTCGAGGGCGAGTGCTCAGAGGTAGGTATGTATCTTTGCATGGCTCGTATTGCACATCGCGAGGGATATCCTGAAATCGGTCTCTACTGGGAGAAGGCAGCCTATGAGGAGGCTGAGCACGCAGCTAAGTTCGCAGAGATGTTAGGTGAGGACTTAGAGCCTAACATGAAGGCTTCAACCAAGGCTAACCTTGCTTGGAGAGTTGACTGCGAGTTCGGCGCAACAAGCGGTAAGTTCGACCTTGCTAAGTGTGCTAAGAAGAACAACCTCGACGCAATCCACGACACAGTTCATGAGATGGCTAAGGACGAGGCCAGACACGGCAGAGCACTCAAGGGAATGCTTGACAGATATTTTGGAAAGTAATCAACAATAACTTAAGCCCTCACAGAAACATATGTATATGAACTCTGTGGGGGCTTTATTATTCACTTATCAATGAAGGTATTAATCCACTTTTCCATCCCTGATAGCGTTGTGAAGTCCGGCAAACACCTCATCATACCGCCCGCAGCCGTCAAGTCTTGCATACGATACCCATAGATTGAGTGGAATCTGCTTATCCTCATACTCAAAGCTCTTTCCGTTCTCTGCCTTTATTTTCTCCACAACCTCTGCCGCATACTTTTCATCGGTGCTGTCGGTCAGGATGCAGAACTCATCCCCGCCTATTCGGAACACGACATCATTCTCGCCGCAGGCGGCGGTCATCCGGCGCATCTGCTCTAATATGGCGAGGTCGCCCGCCTTTCTTGAAACGTCATTAATAGTCATCATATTGCGTATATCCGTCATTACAAAATAGCACTCTTTTCTCTCCTGAAAAAGATCGTACAGCTCGTTGATGTCCACATGTCTTCTCTGCATAATATATTTTTCTCCTTCCTTTGGCGGCACACTAAGCCGCGGAAATAATTCGGTAAATTTCAGATTGCGAAATTCCGATGGTTTACAATTCCATACCGATTCAAACGCGCGCGCAAAGGATTCGTGTGTACTGTAACCATACTCGAGTGCAATATCTATAATAGGAAGCTGTGGGCATTGTGACAGCTTTCTTGCCGCCAGCATCATCCGCCTTCTTATTATATATTCATGCACCGACACGTCATGTACACAGCGAAACAGTTTTTCGATTGTGGATTTAGAACTAAAACATGCCGCGGCTACATCCGCCGTACTGATTTCGTCACTCAGATGATTCTCAATATACTCAAGCGCAGCCACAAGAAGCTTCATATTCTGCATGGTTCTCTCCATTCCTTACGAAAATATCATATGATACTGTAACTATATCAGATGTGGCATGGGATTGCTTGATATTTTGAGTAAATTATATTTAATAGAGCTTGAATTATGAACTTTTGCTTATGCCAACCATTAGTGACCTCATCGCAGTGATTTCACTGTGTGTGACTTTTTACAGTCTTGGTTACACGCATGGAAAGCATGTTTCCAAGACACAAAAATAACCGCCCAACGTCCTGAGAAAACTTTGGCGGTTATTTTAACTTCTAAATAATATCAGGCGAACCGTCATCGGTAGCACCTTTTGTAGTTTATATGTTAGCACTATTTCAAACACAAGTCAAACATATATTTCTTTTTTGCTTAACAGCAAAATCGAATTTTACTTTAAGGAAACGAGGACTCCACATTGCAGATAAAGAAAAAGACCCTGAGCCGTGTCGAGTGGTACAGCGACGCACAGAGGACATATCGGCACATATATCATAAGGATGAATACTTTGAAGGCGGAATAGGGCTCATATCCTTCGTCGGACTTGAGACTCCCGTAATGCTTGACCTTGACGAGCTTGTAGCATGCTCCTCGCTTCCGTGCTTTGTGACGGACTACATATCCAACCTTGAAGGCTCCTATCCCGGCAGAATAACCATCCCGCTTACGGATGCTGAGGCGAAGGTGACTTTTTATATGATATGTGATGACTGTAAAAATTTGTAAATTTTGTCATCTTGACACATCTTTTGAAATTTGTGGAACTCATGGCTGCTTTTGTATCCGACATAAAAATCGGTATACATAATTTTCTTATTTCGTCAGTTTTAAGCACACTGATATTCTTCAAAATAACCCCGCACTTTCTGTTTGTTTCCGGAACATTGTCAATTTCTTTCCTTATCATCAAAAAGACCATATCCATATTTATTCAATATACTCTCTTTGTAGCCTATTGCCACTGCTATCGGCTTTTTGGACAAATCTATATTACTAAGGTCATCAATACCGATTGGCAATAATCAATTTCCTTGAACTTCCTCACAGTTCATTTTAAAGCTCCGCATACTGACTAACCCTATCTGTACATATCCCTCTCAAGCTTTCCCGACTCAACCGTATAGCTGATCAGCATAACGAACCATATAATACACACGACGAACACCGGAAGCAGCCCCGTGTCAAACATAAACATGGCTATGAAGGTGACAAGCCATATTGTCGTACATGCCATCGTTCCTGCCCTGTATGCCCTAAAGCCCGCCTCATAAATTATATTCTTCTGAGCCTCGTCACAGCTTTCCTCCCACTTGCGATGAAAGTTCATCTCAAGAATATCGCCCTTTTTCTCAGGATTAATCTTCTTCTCGAGTTCCACGGTCACCCTGCTTACCGCTACAATCCAGATATAATTTAACAAAAATACAGCTATTCCGAGCACCTTGTATCCACTGCCCGGTGTCTCATCGGCACACAAGCTGTTCCACACATGCATTGAAAAGAGCAGGCAGTTGATTATCGTCATGGCATTCGCTATCCCAACCGGAACTCCAAGCCCTTCCTCAATCTGAGCTATCTTATCCTCATCCTCGCCGTCCCACTCTGCCGCCCTGCGGCTGTATAGAATATATATTCCGACTGAAAGTCCTGCCGCAGCAACACTTATACCTATGTAAAACCAAGGCAGCACACCCGCCACATAGCCTCTTACATATTCCGTCATTCCGTCAAAATCAACACCGTTCTTTTTAAGGTAAGCTATCGCAGCTCCGACGCAGAAGCCGAGAATCATGCTGCCAATCATTATTGCAATAAAAATGACAAGATTTTTAGTTCCTGAGTTCTTTTTATTCTTTGTATTCATATTTCCCCCAATTATCCTGTGATGCCCACTTAACACATGGACATTCCCGAGCTATCATTTCACTACAACAGTGTAGCACAGCCATATCCCATAAGCAATGTAAAATTAATCTTCCAAAACCATTCCTGATGCAGGGTTACAATTGATTCCAATAAAGCTTAAGGCTTAGCACCTTAAGCTTTATTGTTTTTCTTTTCAAAGGAATGAACCCAGTCTGATTTAAGTAAAAATATAAGAAATACTATCGAGCTTAACGACCATGTAAGCGGGTAAGCCCACGATATAACCGAGAACTTAGGTATGAAGCGGAGAGTTGTTGTGACATAGATTATTCTCACTCCGCACCAGAATGCCAGCATCGTTATCATCGGAACAATTGACTTGCCGCAGCCTCTGAGCACACCCGCAGCACAGTGCGAGAACGCAAGCAGGAAGAAGAACAGACATATTATTCTTGCATGTCCCTGTCCGATTGTGACCGCCTCATCCACATTCACGAAGAACCTCAGAAGCTGAGGAGTAAACAGGTAGACTATAACACCTATAACTTCCGCAAGAACCACACCTGATACTATGCCAAACGCAGCTCCCTTTTTCGCTCTGTCATACTTTTTGGCTCCGAGATTCTGTCCGATAAATGTAGGAAGTGATATGGACATACTGGTTATCGGAAGGAATGCAAAGCCCTCAATCTTGCTGTACGCCCCGACTCCTGACATCGCATACGAACCGAATGAATTGATATTAGTCTGAACTACCATATTTCCTATGCTTATAACCGAATTCTGAATTCCGTTCGGTAGTCCCTGAACTATAACCTCACCCATGTACTGAGGATAATACTTAAGTGAGCTGAACTTAAGTCTTCCCACGCCTTCGGTTCTGCACATTCTTATGATGCAGAGAACTGCACTAAGCCCCTGTGCAATGACTGTCGCAATTCCCGCACCTGCCACGCCGAAGCCGAGCACGGCAACGAACAGAAGGTCAAGCACAACATTGACAACCGATGACAGCACAAGATAATACAGCGGATGAATACTGTCTCCGAGTGCTCTCATTATAGCCATGCCGATATTGTACATTATTATGGTTGACACACCGCCAAAGTATATTCTCAGATATGTAAGCGACTCAGGCATTACATCCGCCGGAGTCTTCATAACCGTAAGGAGCCACGGTGCCATAAAAAAACCCACAACCGTCGCAAGCAGCGATGCGATTATTCCGAACAGAAAGTTCGTGTGAACCGTCTTTTCCACCGCATCATAATTCTTTGCTCCGAAGTACTTCGATATTACAACTCCTCCTCCGGTTGCAACTCCGTTAAAGAAGCCTATTATGAGAAATATCATACTTCCCGTGGAGCTTACCGCCGCAAAGGCATTGTTGTTGGCAAAGTTACCTACGACCCATGCATCCGCTACATTGTATAGCTGCTGCAGCAGCTGTCCCAAAAAGAGCGGAATCGCAAATGCCAAAATTCCTCTTCCTATCGGTCCTTCCGTCAGGTCCCTGCCGCTGTTATTCATATTTTTACTCATTTTGTTTATCCTAACTCCATTCATTATCACAAGGAGGCATCTCATTCCCCTTGGTTATGTATATTCTGTCAAAGCGATTGGCAGAGCTCGGCGTATATATGCCAATCTCATGCTCTCCTTCGGACATTTCCTGCGTCCACAGTTTTACCCAGCGGTACACTCTCTCGCCGCAGTAATTGCCGATTCGCTCGCCTCCCGCAAGCTGTTCCCGCAAAAGCATGGTTCCATCTATATCCGCAAGCAGCTCAGCCCCGTCATAGCTCTCATTCTTCATGAGAAGCCACATTGCGTACATTCCGCCGTCACACACAAGCTTATAGTGAAGAGAAGGCTTCTCCTCACCATACACCAGTCCCGGCTGCCGTATATACATGGCAAGACCTGTTCTGTTGTAGGATTCACTGAGACAGTATTCCCAATCGCCCTGCGCAGACGCATTACTATTATCCGCAAGAGCCGCTCCCATGTCAATCCTTATAGTTCCGTTTTTCTCGGCAAACGGCTTGTCCGCCATCGCAATAAGTTCCTGCACCGTAATCTCATGCGCTACAAGCGCATGTGCATAATATTCCCACTCAATCGCCGTATTGGTGTCAGGAAGCGTATTGCTGCCCGGCGTTACACCTGCAACAAGCATAGGACGCGGCTTTAATTCTATTTTACCGTACAGCGCATCGCATACATTATCAGATTCGATATCATCATTCTGTTCATTGCATGGAAGCATCTCCTCCCATACACAGCCTGCATCACCTGAGAAATCGTATTCTCCCGTGATGCCGCCGAACATGCTCTGCTTCACTGTCTCCGTGTAGATTACCGCACGGCTGAACGCAAAATACTTATCTACGGTATAGACATGAAGAGTGTGCTCCCCTTGTGTAAGCTTCGGCAGTGAAACCGTAAGCTTATCAACGTTGTTGAGAATATTTAACTTCCAGCTTCCGCGCCACTCATCATTCGATACACTCTCAACAAGCATCCTCTCCCCGTCATCAATCGACACCTCGGCTCTTATGCGTCCTGTCGAGTTGAGAGAAGGAAATCTGTGCAGTTCAAGCACAGCATTATCTGTGTCTTTCTTAATGCAGAATCTGAATGCCGCACCGCTTCCGCAATCCACGTCCGCACGCTTTCGTTTTTTATCATCACCGCATACATCTGCATCCGCTTCAAGCAGTGAACCGTGGTCACGTCCAAGATGCTTAATGCGGTGCCAGCCTGTGTTGTCAAGCTCACCTGCCTTGTCGGCTTCAAGAACTACCGAACCGCCATCCTCAACCGCCGTCTCACTGCCAAGCTTCATAAGCTTATAATCCGCAGTCACGGGAATCTCCATGGTCTGATTGGTCTCAGCACATAGGATGCGTATGCTTCCGCAAAGAATCTGCCTGTCCGCCCCTGTATCCGCCAAGCCGTGCAAGGATGTAATTGAAGGCTTGATTCCTACACGGACTTCTGCTCCTGTTATAATCTTCACACACTTTTTTTCAATACCGTTCTCTGATACAGTGCTGTGTTCAGCACCTTCATATAATATATCAATCCACTCCGGGGGCTCAATTTTTACCGTAAGTCCACCTGCACCCGCATTTGCCAGCTCAAGCCACTTAGCATCCTGCTTGACAAATGACATGTCCTGCCCGTCATTCCACAATGTCACAATGAGTCTTTTTTCCACCTTATCAAGCGGTGTCAGCGGTATGACACAAGCCGGAAGCATGGCTGTCCTGGGAGGCGGGAAATCCTCAGGCGTGAGTATTCCCGACCATCTGCCATCACACATGACATTATTATAATAGAAGAGAAGCTGTCTTCTCCGGTCATCATACTTTCTGCAAAGAGCCGCATACTTATACGCCGCCTGTGCCTTCTGCTGCCTCGTACACAGCGCACTCCTGTCCGCGTAGTAGAACATACAGTTAGTGTAATATGCTGCATGAAGCTTCATAAGACAGAGCTGATAGAATGCCGCCCTCTCATTCTCAGGGAGTGAAGCATACACCTCATCCGCCTCTCTTACAAGCTCACGATAACGGTTAATTCTCACCGCCGCCTCATCACCGTAAGCCGTCTGCGAGAACACATCACTGTCCATAAGCTCTATCTTCCTTACATTGGTGAGCTGTGAAAAATCATTGAGGATATGAGCCATATTTTCCCCATGATTACCTGAAAAGGTCTCATTTATCCACAGCTTCAAATACTCGTCCACATCATCCGTCCTGCTCTGAGGCTTGTCCTTTCCAACCTCCCATGCGAATCTCAGATAGAAAGTAATCTCCTGTTCAAGCGGCTTGATGGCACCGACATTGAGCACCCATACTTTCCTAATTCCCTCGCACCATGCCTTATACAATTCGTTTCTTGTGTGCGCGAGCGGTATGGAATCGATGAAGAGGTAGGATGCTCCAGGCGGAGCCCAGTACGAATTGTGGTAATATATTCCGTTGCCACCCTTTCTCTTCTTCTCCTTCTCACCCGGATAGCGTCTTATATATCCGTAATTGTCATTCGTCCATATAAGCGTCAAATCCTCAGGCACCTCAAGTCCGTTGTCATACAGCTCAAGAACCTCCTTGTACGGAACGAAACTCTTAAGCGGCTCCTTATCAAGTGTCTCCGACAGAATCTTTTCCTGTGCGGCTATTATGGTCTGCAAAAGCTCTATCTTAGCCCTTCTCAGCTCCTCGCCCTTAAGACCTTTAAGGCTCTTGGTCTCAAAGCCCGAGTCATGTATTCCCCTCATTCCGAGTGTGTAGCCCACCTCAAAGTTCTTGTTCTGCTCCACGCTCTCACGCCAGTATTCATTGAGCGCATCCCTGTTCCTTCCGGGAATCGAATAGTCGTACCCGATATCCTTGTACCCCTTCTTTTCAAGCCACGGATACCACTCCCTGTTATTGCTCCTCATAAGCATGTCACAATGCGACGTGCCTACCACGATACCCATTCTGTCCGCCAGCTCGCCGTTCTCCCTCTTGATATTGAAGGAATTGACATGCATTGCCGGCCATATGTAATTAGCCCCAAGGCGCAGAAGCAGTTCGAATATCTTCTCATATGCCCTGACACCTATGGTCTCCTCGCCAAGATGCAGCCTTACCCACTTGTCAAGCTCCTCCTCATCGTTGATGAACACGCCGCGGTATTCAACCGATGGATAATCGCTGTAAAAATATCCTTCGTGGAGCACCGCACTGTCTCTGTGCTTAACCGGAACATCGGCAAAATAATACCACGGCGATACACCGAGCCATCGGCTGAGCTCATATATTCCGTATATCATTCCCCTTCTGTCCTGACCTGCGATATAGAGCACTCCGTCCTTTACTCTGTGAGAGTACGCCTCCTTATGTCCAAGCTCCGCACGGCGGATGATTATGCGTGCATCACCGCTGCCCGCCTGTGCGTCGAATGTAAGTGCTGCCGTAATCTTTCCTGCGAATACCTTCCCAATATCTTCCGCAAGATTGCGCGCGGCAATCTTCACCGCCTCATTCTGCTCATCACAGAATATTTTTACCGTTCCTCCTGAATGCAACTCCCAACCCATACTGCAGTTCCTCCATAAAAACGTAGCAAAAAAGTGCTCCTCTTGGCAGGAACACTTTTCTTCTTATACAATATTATATACCCACAGCTCACACAAAAGCAAACATTAAAAGAATATTTTTGCCATCTACATCGGGAACACCGTAATATACTGAAACATAAGTATGAAATGGCATATGCTTCCGCCCATCACGAACAGATGGAATATCTCATGCGAGCCGAACTCCTTATGTCTCGCATCAAAGCCCGGAACCTTAAGTGCATATATCACGCCTCCTACCGTGTATATAAGTCCTCCTGCGAGCAGCCAGCAGAACGCCGCGCCAGAGAGAGCCGTATATATCCTCGAAAAGGCTATGAGGCATACCCAGCCCATCGCAATATACAGTGCCGACGAGAACCACTTCGGGCAGGTAATCCAGCACAGCTTGATGACAATTCCCGCAATGGCAATTCCCCATACCAGTGCAAGCATCACATATCCCACCGTGCCGTTCAGCACTACAAGGCATATCGGCGTGTATGAACCTGCTATCAGCACAAAAATCATCATATGGTCAATCTTCCGCAGCACCGTCTGTATCTTCTGTGATGCCTTCACCGAGTGATATGTCGCACTCGAACCATACAGAAGAATCATGCTTACCACAAATATTCCAAGTGATATAAAGTGTATTCTGTCCGGTGCCTTCGCCGCCTTGATAAGAAGCGGCACCGCCGCCAGCATCGTCATAAGCATTCCTATAAAATGAGTGATTGCACTCCACTTGTCCTTAAGACCGTTCTCCTCAATATTCTCAATTAATGTTCTCATGTTCATGCTCCTTTCCCCTGCGGCACACTAATGGTACCGGCTTGTGTACATATTAAATATGTTCAATTCATTTAAGTTCTCTGCTTATTAAATAATTATACCCGATTTGTAGTTTTTTATTCTTTGTATAATAATTTTATTTACTTTATCATGTAGTTTTAATTACTACTTGTTGCATATGTGTATACTACCACAATAATATTTGAATTGCAACACTTTTTTAATTCTTTATTAAAATAAAGCAAATCCAACTTGAAACATCACGAAAAAAGGAATAGAATATATCTAGTACTTTTGTTTTAGTTAATACTTAAGGAGGAACCTATGAACTACGACGAAAATATCTTTAAAGAAAAAGCCAACCGCAAGGCAAGGCGCATATGGCTTGTATTTGCACTGCTTTTGTCTGCGAACTACGGAAAGGACACTGCAAGCGGTGCATATCCTGCATCGAATTTTATAATTTTTATGATACTCTGCTGGCTGCCTTTCTTCTCGGGAGAGATTCTTCTGAAGGTTAAGGGAAAAGCTACCGACAAGTACAGATATGACCTGGTAATAGGCTACGGTATTTTTTATACGTTCGTACTGTGTACGACCGCATCCTCAATCGCGTTTACCTATATTCTGCCGGTTACGAGCCTCCTTGTTATATATAAGAATAAGAACTTCATGATAAAGTGCGGAATTGCCAACTCGATAATAATTGTCGGCGCAGCAGTGTTCCGCTATATGTCCGGCTACAACTCGGCATCCAACATGAATGACTACCAGCTTCAGCTCTCATGTATCATTCTGTGCTACATATGCTATGTAATGGCTATCAAGCATCTCAATGAGTCGGATGGTGCCATGACGGACAGCATCAAGTCCGATTTGAACAGAGTTGTCACAACAGTTGAGAAGGTTAAGACGGCAAGCAACACCATCATGGATGGCATCACGGTCGTAAGTGAGTTAGCGTCGGAGAACAAGCATGGTGCAGAGGTCGTTGTGCTCGGCATGAACGAGCTCACCGACAACAGCAGCCGGCTCATGACCAGTACCGCATCCTCCCTTGATATGACCACGGACATTAATTCACAGGTTCAGAACGTCGGCAGTCTTATAGAACAGATGGTATCACTCACAGGAGAATCTGTTGAACATGCTACCGTGAGCGGTGCCGACCTTGAAGAGCTTGTTAAAACAGCCCATACGATGTCACAGCTTTCATCAGAGGTCGACAATGTTCTGCATGATTTCAAGTCCGAGTTCGAAATGGTTAAGCAGGAGACAGGAACCATTCAGAGTATCTCCGGTCAGACCAATCTTCTCGCACTCAACGCTTCCATCGAGGCTGCCCGCGCCGGAGATGCAGGCCGCGGCTTCTCAGTAGTTGCCGACCAGATTCGTACGCTCAGCACTGAGACCAAGTCCTCATCGGGTCGAATTGAGGAAGCTCTTATCCGTCTTGACGAGACATCAGCTAAGATGACGGCTTCCATTGAGGAGACACTTAAGCTTATTGCTCTCACACTCGAGAAGGTAACCCTTACCGGTAAGAATGTCGAGAAGATTACAGCCGATACGAAGCAGCTCGGTGAACATATTCAGGTTATCGATACGGCTATGAAGGATGTAGAGAATTCCAACCATCAGCTTGTCGACAACATGGAACAGGTGTCCGACATTGTTAAGAATATGAACAACTGCATATCTGACTCGGACGAGACCAGTAAGAGAATGCTAAGCAAGTATGATGAGAGTGCATCCAACATCGACGAGATAGAGAATGTTATCGAAGCTCTCATGTGCGAGCTCGGAATCGGCGGCTTCATGGGAATTGAAGATGTCACTCCCGGAATGAAGGTTATCGTTAAAATTGATAGTAAGGAATATCACGGCGAGCTTGATACTCAGTCAGACAACGGCATTACGGCACGCTTTAAGTCAATTCCTGTCACCAAGAAGCCTGAGCCATGTAATCTGAGTGTCACGGTAAGCAATGTTCTGTACTGTTGGGACAAGGCAGAATTAACCTCCACCGACGGAAGAACAGCTTCAATACGAATCAGTTCAAGGCCTAAGATTACCAACCGCCGTAAGTATCCTAGAATTGACATGACCAACCCTTGTATAATCACGGTTAAAAAGACAGGGCAGGTATATAACGGCAAGCTCGACAACCTCAGCGCGAACGGATTCGCACTTGTATGCCGTGACAGCTTCTTCGCAGACAGCAAGGGAGCCGATATATCCGTTGAAATTGAGAACTTTGCACTTACCGCTCACAATGTTATCGAAGGAAAGATTATCAGAAGCACCAACGATGAGGGAATATATCTTGTCGGCTGTCAGATGCCTGAAGATAATTACTATATAAGAGAATATGTAGAAAGCCAGCTTCACAAATAACCATATCAGCAAGCCGCGAAGCGGATTGCGAATATCATTGACATAGCAGAACCAAAGTTTCCTATTACATCAAAACAGTTCCGCAAGGTTGAGAACAATTAATGTTCCCCCCTTTCGGAACTGTTTTTTAATATGCGTTATTCTGCGTCAATATAATCCATAGGATTTACGCTTGTACCATTCTTATCAAGTCTGAAGTAGAGATTACTTCCCTCAACCGTATAATACTGGCTTGGTGCCGCCACTGATGCAATCACATCGCCTCGTTTTACCTGACTTCCGACTCCTACAACAGGATTCTTAAGCTGTCCGTATGTCATAACATAATCATCACCAAGTGCGATTTCCATTGTAAGTCCTGTCTCAGAGGTCTCATACACCGATATAACTATTCCGTCTGCTGCTGCCGAAACAACCGAATCTTCATCCGCTCCAATGACTATCGCAGGATTGCATCTGTACACATCGAGTGTAGGAAAATAGATTGTATTGGTCATATTATAGTTGAGAATGACATTTCCCGTTGTCGGCCACATGAGGCTGCTTTCCTCATTAAAGCTGTATCCTAAAATGGTTGCCGTACTTGCACTTACAGGTGTCGCCTCACTGTCAATGCAGCTGGAAGCGGCTTCTGAATCCGGTGTTTCTGAAGCTGGTGCTTCTTTTACATTCTCTGCTGCCGGCTGCTCTGCGTTCGCTGCAACTGCCTGTCCTTCATTTTCTGCACCAGATGACACAGCCTTGTCTCCGTCTTTATCACCTGTCTGCGTATTTTCGGCATTAGCTGCTGTGCTTGGCACTTCAAATGGCTTATCCTTTTCCAAATCGATTTCGCCTGTGACTTCAGCCGCTCTTTTACCGTCCTCATCATTTTCTTCAGTTGTGTTGTTCTCAACATGCCTGTCATCCTTACTCTGTTCCTCCCTATTGTCAGCCTCCATAAGAGTATCATTCTCAGGGCTTTCGGTGCTTAACGCTTCATTAATCTCATTCAGGTCAATATAGTTATGCTTCTTGTCCCCCTGTGAATTATTGCTTTTAAGTATAGATACCACTCCGACCACCAAAGCAACCATGATGGCAAGAGATATGACGGTGGCAAAAATCTTCTCCATGTCCACCTTATTTCTTCTTCTATTCAAGGCAACCTCCTCTTGCTGAATCGGTATATCATGAACTATACTCACATACACCTTTTCGCATTATCAATTTTCCTGAGTCATACTGAGAGCTGCTTTTTAGCTGATACAGCTCCTTTACTCTTGATAATAGGATTGCCACCGCTTTTTATTTTATACATGTTATGTTTTCAAAATAATAGTTAAGTATTTCCTTATATGAAGAGCCCTGTTCTGCTTTCTTGGCGGCTCCCGCCACTGACATGCCATACCCGCTGCCGATTCCCTTCACCGTGAATCTTATGCCCTCATCCGTCTGAGTATATATAAATGATGGCGACGCAAGCCCCAGCAGAGCCGCGAACGAATCGCCGTCCACGACAACATTCCCCACCTGAATGAGCGTGATATAGCCTCCTGTCGTCTTTTCCACCACCTGAAGCTGCTCGGCGGCGTTTTTTTCATCAAAATACACACCATCATACCCTTTTTTTATAATAGCTGCGAACTCCTTGTCCGTAAAATCGCGCACACTCACATATCCGTCCTCAAGGCTGTCCTCCGTCTGTATAACCTCACAGAGATAGTTACAGCCCTCACGCAGATTTCGTGTATAGCCGCTGGTGAGCATATGGCAGTAAGGATATATAACCTCGTTCTCACTGGTTATTATCTGCCCCTTCGTCTGCTGAACCGCCAGCGTCAGCGCTGATTTCTTTTCCTTCCACGTCTCACCCCAGCGCTCCTCAAGCTCAATGTCATTAAGGAAGAGCGCCCCATTCTTTTCCCCTTTCTCACTACACCATTCTATATATGTACGGCACATTACTGCCATCGTCTTCAAAAATTCTTCATTGCCGCAATAGTCATAGGCAGGTGCAATCACCCCCGCAATATACTCCTCAATATCCATATTCTCGGTGCCTGCGGCATAGTTCATGCTGACTGCGCTCTTTTTGCCATTTCCGGTGAGCTGTTCCGTCAGTGCAAGTCCTATTCTGTCCTTATCCAGCCCGACACCGCTCAATATCAGTGTAATTATAAATGGTATAAAAAAAACTGCCATAAGGCAGTAGAATGCTGTTTTAAAAGCTCTTTTCATGCAAACACCCCCTGCACATATTGTATGCAGAGGGTGTAATTTTTATTAATTATATTGATTAGATGCAGTCTGCGTCCGTAAGCTCAACCTTAACCTTCTGAAGATGCCATATGTCATGAACATACTCCTCGATTGTTCTGTCGGATGTGAACTTGCCGCTGCATGCTGTATTGAGCATTGCTGAACGAGCCCAGCCCTCAGTGTCACGATACTTTTCCTCTATCTTCTTCTGCGCATCCGCATATGAACGGAAATCCTTCAATATGAAGTATACATCAGCGCGGTTGCCGCCCTGTGCATGAAGAAGTGAGTCGTATATCTCACGGAACATCTCAGGGTCCTCAGGTGAATAGAAGCCGTTGATAAGCTGCATGAGCACCTGTCTGATATCCTGGTCATTGTTGAATATATCCATAGGATTATAACCGCCCTCGTTCTCGTAGCGAATAACCTCATCCGCTCTGAGTCCGAAGATTACAGCGTTATCCTCGCCAACCTCATTTACAATCTCAACATTGGCACCATCCATAGTACCGAGTGTGAGCGCACCGTTGAGCATGAACTTCATGTTGCCCGTACCTGAAGCCTCCTTGGATGCCGTTGAAATCTGCTCGCTGACATCTGCTGCCGCAAATATAATCTCGGCATTGGATACACGGTAGTTCTCAATGAATACAACCTTAATCTTGCCGTCGATTGACTTATCGTTATTGATAACATCAGCCACATTGTTGATGAGCTTGATTGTAGCCTTGGCTCTCTTGTATCCGGCTGCTGCCTTGGCGCCAAAGATAAAGGTTCTTGGGTAAAAATCCATCTCCGGATGTTCCTTTATCTGGTTGTAAAGGTACATAACATGAAGTATGTTGAGAAGCTGTCTCTTATACTCATGAAGTCTCTTTACCTGAACATCGAATATCGAGCGAGGGTCAACCTCTATTCCGTTATGCTCCTTGATGTACTCTGCAAGTCTTACCTTGTTGCGGTACTTAATCTGCATGAACTCGCTTCTGCTGAGCTCATCATCAGCATATACCTTAAGCTTGCTTATCTGAGGAAGGTCTGTAATCCAGTCGTCGCCAATCTTCTTGGTTACCCAGTCTGCAAGAAGAGGATTGCCGTGAAGAAGGAATCTTCTCTGTGTGATACCGTTGGTCTTGTTGTTGAACTTCTCAGGCATCATCTCGTAGAAGTCCTTAAGCTCCTGCTTCTCAAGAATCTCTGTATGAAGCTTGGCAACACCGTTCACGGAGAAACCTGCCGCAATGGCAAGATGAGCCATCTTAACCTGACCATCATATATAATTGCCATCTTGCGAATCTTCTCCTGATTGCCCGGATACATTGTCTTAATCTTCTCTACAAAGCGTCTGTTAATCTCCTCAACAATCTGATATATTCTAGGAAGCAGTCTTGAGAACAGCTCAATAGGCCACTTCTCAAGTGCCTCAGCCATAATTGTATGGTTGGTGTATGCACAGGTCCTGGTTGTGATGTCCCATGCCTCATCCCACTCAAGTCCCTCATCATCAAGAAGGATTCTCATAAGCTCTGCAACCGCAACAGTCGGATGTGTATCATTGAGCTGGAAGCATACCTTCTCAGGGAACTGATGTATATCACTGTGCTTCTCCTTGAACTTGGCAACTGCTCTCTGCACGCTCGCGGATATGAAGAAATACTGCTGCTTAAGTCTTAACTCCTTGCCGGCATAATGATTGTCGTTAGGATACAGAACCTCAACAATATTCTTTGCAAGATTCTCCTGCTCTGTTGCCTTCTGATAATCACCCTTGTCAAAGAAATCAAGGTTGAAGTGCTGTATAGGCTCAGCATCCCATATTCTGAGTGTATTTACAACATTGTTGCCGTATCCGACAATAGGAAGGTCATACGGAACGGCATTAACGCACTGATAGTTCTCCTGAACAAAGTGGTCTCTTCCGTCGTCGCCTCTGTAGCATCTTACATAGCCGCCGAACTTAACCTCAACTGCATACTCCGAACGCTTAACCTCGAATGGGTTGCCGTCCTTAAGCCAGTCATCCGGAACCTCAAGCTGATAGCCGTTCTTTATCTCCTGCTTGAACATACCATACTTATATCTGATTCCGCATCCGTAAGCAGGATATCCGAGTGTTGAAAGAGAATCAAGGAAACAGGCTGCAAGTCTTCCGAGTCCGCCGTTGCCAAGTGCCGCATCCGGCTCCTGATCCTCGATAACGTTGATATCGAAGCCAAGCTCATCAAGTACCTCTTTTACTTCCTTATAGCAGCAAAGGTTAATCATGTTGTTGCCGAGTGCTCGTCCCATAAGGAACTCCATTGACATATAATATACAGTCTTTACGTCCTGCTTCTCATATTCCTTCTGTGTCGCAATCCATCTATCGATAATCATATCCTTGACAGCATACGCAACAGCCTGAAATACCTGCTGCTTCGTGGCTTCTTCGATATTCTTTCTGTAAATGTTCTTGACATTGTCTAACACGGACTTCTTAAAGTCCTCTTTGTTGAAAACAACTGTATCCATACAACACCTCCAAGATTTATTCGCTATCCCTATGTCAAAACATATACACTTATTACCAACGTATAATGTGCTTTATCTATGTACGACACTTAGATGTCCAAACCTAAGATGTACTAGTAACTCTGCTTTAAAAATCAACATTCGTCCGCCACCGATGCAAAGCATACTTCCATGTATGCTTGCATCTTTTCCGACATCCATGTCGGAAATGGCTGCAACTGTTACAGAGTTCCAAGAACATCTAAGGTTCTTCCATAATCACTGTCATACATAGATAAAGCACATTATACTCCTGCTGCTATCACAGGATGTTTTGACATACAGATAATCTCTATAAACATAATAGTATGACAAATAGCCGAGTTATGCAAGACTTTTTACCCATTTAATATACAAGATTATAGCTAAATTTAACCATAAAATATGTAAAACCAAAATAAGGTGTCATAACATATTCACTACCTTAGTCTTGTATAATATGATGTATTTATGCATTGCGCGACTTTTGGGAGAGGCTTAGATATTCTTAGAACTCCATATATTCCACAGCCACTTGCGGCACGGATGCCGCAAGAGATGTAATGCGGACAGGGATGTCTGCTTTACATCGTTGGCGGACTTATTTGAAATTTTTATTGGAGTTCTTAGGATATCTTAGCCTCGTACAACGGAGCCGCAATGTATAAATACATCATATTATACAATCACAGATTATTCCATATGTTATGACACCTCAAATAATTATATGTATGTATTTATGTTCATGCCTGCTTTATCATGCAGTACTGCGTAAGCCCGAAATGCTTCTGTATCGTATCATATATCTGAAATCCAAAGTGCTTATACATGTCCACATTCTTTGGATTATGTGTCTCAAGTGATATCATCATCTTATGCTTGTCCGCGTAGCTTACGACCTCCCCAATGAGCTTTGCCGCTATTCCGTGGTGCTGAAGCTCGGGATTTACAGCCAGATATATGATGTGAAGTCTGTTATTCTGGTGAAGCTGGTCAGTCCAGCTTGAATTGAGATAATCCCTTCCTATTATGAAGTTCCTGAGTGTCTTCATGGATGGGTCTTCCTTCATCAGATAACCGTCGGTCTTAATCTCTGCAAGTGCCTCTGTCATGTAAAAATGAAGGAGATTGTATGGCTCTGCCTCATCAGACACAACCAAAATACCGTTGATTTCCTCGCTGTCGGCAAATATCTCGCAGGTCTCGTAGAACTCGTCAAGGTCACACTTGAACAGCTCCGGCATAAGTCTTTTTCTGACATCCTCATCCGGTATCATGCTCACATATAATGGATCCTTCTCAAAACATTTAATCAACAACTGCTCCAACTTAGGAAAATCTTCCTTTTTCACTCGATACAACGTGTCACTTGTCATTTGCGCTTTACCCCTTTTTCATTCTCTTTTACTTTTTATTAATGCTAATAAAGACAATTATGTATAATCTCTGTTATTTCTTTAACATACTGTGTGGTATTCTTTACATCTAATACAAGAAATCTCTGCTGACGCTCCTTTGCCTCCATGAGCACGGATAACTCATGCTCTGTGTCAATGCTGTCATCGCCAAGCTTTAACTTGTCAATGAGGCTTCTGACCACATCATAGAGATTCTCATGGTGAATTATGCGTCCATAGCCCCATTTTAACCTGTCGCGGGACTGGTTTAAGACATAGCCTGTAAAATATTCATACACAGCCTTCTCGAACTTGAACGCATACTGATTATTGTCTATTCTGTATATCCAGTTCAATGCATTCTTTATCCTTGCAAGCGGCTTGTCGGCATCCTTTCCGGAGCTTAAGGCATCAATAGCCTTGCCGATGAACACGACATCGCTCATCGCGGTCTCATAAGGGAACAGAACATCATCCTGCCAGTTGAGCGTCACAAGCGTATCCTGTGCATATGCGAACGCCTTTAACAGCTCAGCCTCGATACGGCTGTCATCCTCATTTCTTATCTTAGATATCCCAAGCTCATCGTTTTCTGCCATGCTTCCGTCCATATCACACAGTGCATTGCGTCCCTCTACGACCGCATTCACCCTCTGAGCCTCTGCCTTAAGTTCCGTGACAGCCTCAACAAAAGCATCCGCAGCCTCCCTGTCGTCACATATTTCCCTGTCGAATCTGTGAAGAAGCTCATCCGCTGCAATAGTAAAATCCACCGGAACCACCCCAAGATTATCAAGTCTCAGCAGAATATACGCATACAGCTTATGGTGGAACAGGTACACCTTCTCGTCATAGAACTCGTCACTGTCATACTGTGAGTGATAGTGTGACTCCATGAACTTACCGCCCGCGAACTCATTTACAGCGGACGGAATACCCGATATTGCAACCGAGAAGTCGTCCGACCAGGTCTGAATCGGTGCCTTTGTTCCTACGCCGTCAGGATATGCCTCATGCAGATCTCCCGGGTACTCCTTTAAAATTCTTCTGAAAAAGTTCCTGTACTCGTAGGTCGAACGTACATAGTCTTTATTTCCATGTGCGAACGCCGGAAGCTCGAAGTTCAGGTCGGCAATGACCTTCCCCTTCCACTCCGGGTGCACGGTAAATACCTCCTCATAAGCTCCCGTCGACCAGTCATACTTAGAGTTAATCACACCCCACTCTTCCGCAGCCATGGCACACATAATAATCGTGTTATGCGGCTTATAACTGCTCTTTATAAGCATGCGCCCAATCTCAATCAGCATGCTGACCGCCGTATTGTCATCCTGAAAACCCGAAAAATACGAGTCATAGTGCCCTGACAGAAGTATCATTCTGTCGGGATTCTCTCCCGGAATCTCACCGACTATGTTATATGTACTCGCCCCCGGCATAACCTTTGTATATGCATCAAAAAGAACCGTGCATTCTCTTTGTCCGTTATCTCCCATGCACTCGCGGATGAACTGTGCATCAGCTCTTGAAATTGAGAATGCCGGTGCGTCAGCGGGTCCTGCTATGTCCTGCGCATTCAGCGCATTCTCAGCCACCTCGCCGTAGCCTCCCGCCTGAACGGCTATGAAGCCCTTGGCACCTTTTAACTTTGCCTGATATACTGGAAAATTAATCCACCACTCCTCGCGCTGGTTAATCTCCGCCATCACAAGCTTGCCCTCAACCGATATTCCGAAGCGTTCAAGCTCCTCGTAGTCCTCAAGCGTACCCTTTCCGGCATCCACAATCTGCACACTCTCATAACCGTCCGTGACAAAATTGGTCTGATAGGCTCCGAGCTGAAGCTCGCGCTCCTCTCCGTCTGCCCCTGCCTTAATCACTGCACGCCTGAATTCCCATGAATCCACATCAATCTTATCCTTGCGGACATTTGCAAAGCCCGCCTCCTTCATTCTGTTGAAGATAAGCTCTCCTGCCTCATGCTCCGCCTGTGAGCCCGCGCTTCTGTAGCCCAGCACGGGATTGCTGCGTATGGTTTCAAGCTCCTTTGCAAGCTTATATGAATAATTGACATCTGCGCTGTCCAATATATTTTTGATACGTTCCTCACTCAAGCTGCCCATATATCTACCTCGCATTATATTTTTGTGTCTGCATGCCAATACAGCCGATTTATTTCGTGCTCCTCCACATGATTATCTCATCTCTGTATGTGCCGTCATCATACTTCATGGCATTCTTGTATCTTCCGGTCTCGACAAAGCCGGCTTTCTCATAAAGTGCCTTGGCGCGCTCATTACCGTCGATAACCCCAAGTTCAATCTGTTCATAGCCCATCTTCTCCGCAAGCTCAATCATGTACCTCATCATGGCTGTTCCTATTCCAAGCCCCCAGAATTCCTTGACAAGGGCGATTGCAAGCGAGCATCTGTGTCTTACCCTACGTCTTACGCCAACTGAGGTTATGCTGCAGTTCCCTGCCACCCTTCCGTCAACAAGCGCCAGCATCATGAACGCTCCCTCGTCGTCGAGCAGCTTAGCAAGCAGCTCTCTCTCACCTTCAACGGTGTAGGTAACCTCATCGGGGCTTCTTAAAAGAAAAGGTGTCTCTGCCGCCGTGAGCTTCATATAATTTATCATATCTTCTGCATAGTCTGGCATCGTGCAGCACAATGTACACGTTCTGCCGTCCTTTAACGTGAACTTTCTCTCGTCAAATCTCATACCCTTACCTCCCCTGTCCGGTCTTATTGCGCTATGAGTGCATTATAGCACTGTTAAAAAAATTTTGCTACTCATTACGTCCCCAATGGCTAAAATAAATACTGATATCTGCGCATCTGCTGAAATATAATCGTTTCAACCCTTGTTTTTTCTTCGTTCGAATATATACCAACGTCATTTATAAGTTCTCTTACATCATTTTTTCCGAATGAAAACTTTAAATTATATCCATAAAGCTTCTCAGCCGCATCAAGTGCATCCTCAAAGCTTGCGCAGATAGTCTTTGCTTTTACTTCATGTATCATTGCAATTGTATCATCATTAAGCGGATAATCCACCATTGTATCCGACATAAGCCCTGCCCCCTGATCAAAAAACGGACAAAGCTTAATTTTCCCTTCTCCATTCATAAGAACAGCTATATTGTGCATATGCCTGTCTTCATTCAAAAAAAACGCATCAATGGTTAAAAGCTTGCTTAGATATATTCCAAAGTCTTTAAGACCCGTAAGCTGCTCAACCTGTTCAACAACGAACTTCAATCTGTCTGTAATTTCAGGTATATGCCACACATCTTCCATGAAGTTTCTGTTATATTTTGTTTTGTACAATCTCTGAAGCGTTACAATCTGCCAGTCTTCTTTCAAAAAGTCTTCACTCTTGGCACCGTTAAAAATACGCCTTCTGTATTTAATCTGTTCCGGTTCATATATAACAAATTCTTCCTTTTTCAACGTGGACATTCTCAACAACTGAGAAATTATATATTCTGCAAGCCCTTCGTATCCTGTATAATCCGCCTTGTACCAAATGCCGTCCTTTTCCCACTTTAGCTGGTTTCCCTTTGATGAATGTCTATCGAATAATTTTATATTGTCATCTAATAAATCAACCATTTTAATCTCCGTTTCCAAGCCAAATCCAAAAGTCATCTTCCGCCATTCGTCCCTGCGTCTTACCGATTATGAGCATAGGGTCATAAAAAGGAATCCCCAACGCATCCAACTGTATTTTAATTTTATCCCTTGTTTCGGGAAAGCATCTTGATTTTAAAAATTCCTCATAATCTTCATAATTCGGATTACTGTTAGCTCCAAATGCCCTAAACATAATATTATCTATATAATTCTTTACAAATATCTTTCGGTTAGTCTCATCAACCTCTATCAGTGTACATTTCTTATTTTTATACATATACCACATTCTTAATGGATATCTCTGTTTGGGTATTTCTCTGGCTTCCAGCCACTCATCATGCTCTGACAACATATCAATCAACAAGGCAACCGGACCCGTTATTACTTTTTCACTTGTCTCCCAGCGCTCTATTGTCGGCTTTGACACGCCTATCAGTTCCGCGAACTCTTTCTGTGTCATTTTAAATCTTTTTCTAAAATTTTTAAGCTCTTCTGCTGTTATATAATCCGATACATTGTAATCTTTCATATTCATACCCCATATTGCTTCATTAAAATAACCTAAGTACATTAAACCATCAAAATGATAATTTGTAAATAAAAAAAACAATTATTTTGATGACTTTTATGAAAGTAATTTCCTGTAAATTAAAGAAACGCAATCCTTCAAACAAGAACTGCGTTTCTTATAATACATCCTTATTTAGTTCTTCTTAACTCCGAGTGTCACCTGCTCGCCGTTGATATCCCATTCCTTGGTATATCCGTCAAGTGCGCCTGTGACAACCTTGGTTGCAAGGATTTCCGTGGTAATCTGGTCAGCCTTCGCATCGAGAAGTGCCTTAATCTTGTCGCTTCCGTCTGCGTAGATTGTGATGGTGTCCATTACCTCGAAGTCTGCTTCCTTTCTCATTGTCTGAATCTTGCTTACGATTTCGCGAAGGAAGCCTTCCTCAATAAGCTCAGGTGTGAGGTTAGTGTCAAGAACTACCGTAACACCGCTCCATGAGTCTGATACATAGCCCTCTGTCTGAGCAATCTCAATAAGAAGGTCATCCTTGGTAAGCTCTACCTTCTGACCGTCGAAGTCGAATTCAAGAGCACCCTTCTCATTGAGTGTATCCATGGCTGCATTTCCGTCAATGCTCTTTAACGCGCCCTGAATCCTGCCGAGAAGCTTGCCGTACTTAGGTCCTACTGTCTTAAGCTGCGGCTTGAAGCTGTATGAGCTGTATGCTCTTACGTCGTCAGTGAACTCAACGCTCTTTACATTAAGCTCGTCCTCGATAATCTCGACAAAGAACTCTGAGAGAGTCCAAGGTGCCTTAATGTACATCCTGCCGATTGGCTGACGGTTCTTGATGTTCGCTGCATTTCTGCACGCTCTTCCGATTACAACGGCAGAGAGTACATCCTCCATGCTCGCCTCAAGCTCCTTGTCAATCCAAGCCTCATTTGCAACAGGGAAGTTACAAAGGTGAATGCTCTCAGGAGCGTTCTTATCCTGCTTTGCAACAAGGTTCTGGTAAATCTCCTCCGTCATGAACGGAATCATAGGAGCTGCTGCCTTGCAGAAGGTTACGAGTGTTGTGTAAAGTGTCATGTAAGCATTAATCTTATCCTGCTCCATGCCCTTTGCCCAGAAGCGCTCACGGCAGCGTCTTACATACCAGTTGGAGAGCTCGTCTATAAAGTCCTCAAGCACCTTGGCTGTCTCTGTAATCTTGTAGTTGGCAAGGTTATCATCCACAGTCTTAACAACAGTCTGAAGCTTGGAGAGAATCCACTTGTCCATTACAGGAAGCTTATCGTACTCAAGCTTATAATCGTTGGCATTGAAGTTATCAATGTTAGCATACAGTACAAAGAATGAGTATGTGTTCCAAAGTGTTCCGAGGAACTTTCTCTGTCCCTCAGTAACCGCCTTATCATGGAAACGGTTAGGAAGCCATGGTGCAGAGTTCTCATAGAAATACCATCTGATGGCATCTGCGCCGTGCTGTGAAAGGGCATCGAACGGGTCGACGGCATTACCCTTCGACTTACTCATCTTCTTGCCCTCGGCATCCTGAACGTGACCGAGAACGATAACATTCTTGTATGGTGCCTTGTTAAATAAAAGCGTTGATATTGCAAGCAGTGAGTAGAACCATCCTCTTGTCTGGTCTACCGCCTCGGAGATAAAATCAGCCGGGAACTGCTTTTCAAATAAATCCTTATTCTCAAACGGATAATGGTGCTGTGCAAACGGCATTGAACCTGAATCGAACCAGCAGTCGATAACCTCAGGAACTCTCTTCATCTGCTTGCCGCACTTCGGACACTTGATTGTCACAGCGTCAATGTATGGACGATGAAGCTCGATGTCGTCAGGGCAGTTGTCGGACATGCTCTTTAACTCCTCAATGCTTCCGATTGAGTGCATATGTCCGCACTCACACTGCCATATGTTGAGCGGAGTACCCCAGTAACGGTTACGGCTGATGCCCCAGTCCTGAACATTCTCAAGCCATGCACCGAAACGTCCGGTACCGATTGTCTCAGGTATCCAGTTGATTGTCTTATTGTTAGCGATAAGGTCATCCTTAACCGCTGTCATCTTGATGAACCAGCTCTCTCTAGCATAGTAGATAAGCGGTGTGTCACATCTCCAGCAGAATGGATAATCATGCTCGAACTTAGGAGCATCAAAAAGCTTGCCCTCTGCATCCAAGTCCTTGAGTACCAATGGGTCTGCCTTTTTAACGAATAATCCGGCATAAGGTGTCTCCTTGGTAAGCTCACCCTTTCCGTCTACGAACTGTACGAACGGAAGGTCATACTTACGTCCGACCTTGGCATCATCCTCACCGAAAGCAGGTGCGATATGAACAATACCAGTACCATCTGACATGGTTACATATCCGTCACATGTAACGTAGTGTCCCTTCTTGTTCTGCTTCTGTGCAGCCTCTCCCGCACATGCAAAGAGCGGCTCATACTCCTTGTACTCAAGGTCGCTTCCTTTATATTTTTCAAGAACCTCGTAAGCCGGAACAGCAGGTGTACCTGCCTCCTTATCCTCTGCCTTTGCAAGTCCGCCGAGAACCTTATCAAGAAGTGCCTCAGCCATATAATATGTGTATCCGTCAGCAGCCTTCACCTTGCAGTAGATCTCATCAGGGTTCACACAGAGAGCCACGTTGGAAGGAAGTGTCCAAGGTGTTGTTGTCCATGCAAGGAAGTAAGCATCCTCACCCTTAACCTTGAAGCGGACGATTGCAGAACGCTCCTTAACTGACTTGTAGCCCTGCGCAACCTCATGGGATGAAAGAGGTGTTCCGCATCTCGGGCAGTAAGGAACAATCTTAAAGCCCTTGTACAAAAGTCCCTTATCCCATATCTGCTTAAGAGCCCACCACTCGGACTCGATAAAATCATTGTGGTATGTTACATAAGGGTTGTCCATATCAGCCCAAAAGCCGACTGTTGCGGAGAAATCCTCCCACATTCCCTTATACTTCCATACGCTCTCCTTACAGTGCTTGATGAACGGTTCAAGACCATATTCCTCAATCTGCTCCTTACCGTCAAGACCAAGCATCTTCTCAACCTCAAGCTCAACAGGAAGTCCGTGGGTGTCCCATCCTGCCTTACGAGGCACAAGGTAGCCCTTCATTGTTCTGTATCTCGGAATCATATCCTTGATAACTCTTGTGAGCACATGTCCGATATGAGGCTTACCGTTGGCAGTTGGTGGTCCGTCATAGAACATATATGTCGGGCAGCCTTCCCTGATTTCCATGCTCTTCTTGAATACGTCGTTGTCCTTCCAGAACTTCTCGACAGCCTTCTCGCTCTCGACGACGTTACGATTTGCAGATACCTTATCGTACATCTTAAAATCCTCCATTTTCTAAAATGATTGTGGCAAAATATTTCCCTACTATTCCAATGTGTATAACATGTAATATTTATGCATATCAGCTCCGTTGTACGAAGCAAGTTGTAATATGCATAAATATTACATGTCATACACTACAAGCTCTTGCGAATGTTTTGCCATCTTAATCTCAAATAAAAGAGACCTCTGCACATTCTCATGGCAGAGGTCATAAAATACTTATCATATTCACCGACATACCATCATATGCGTTCCATGTAACGTATGGAATACGTCTGTATCTACTCGAGTGATGCTCGTGCGGATAATCCGCCGGCACATCGACACTTTCGTACAGCGACTGTGGAGTGATATTCAACATCCCCCTAATCGTACCGCAATCCCAGCACCTGCGGCTCTCTGTGACTTTCAGATGATATCTACTGTCTCCGTCGTAGTCTTTAAATCTGTGAATATTCTAGTATAGCTTATTTAAAATTGCAAGCACTTTTTGACAAAATAGTTCTTTATTAATTGAGGAGCGGGAAATATTTCTTAATAGTTATCTGTATTTCCCCTCATCTTTTCATAAGTTTTTCTTCTAAGGTTCAGGTGTCAAAACATACTTTCACAACTTCAATATGTATATCATGTTATAATTATGCGTATCACGACTTTTGGAAGAAGCTTAGTTGTTCTTAGGGCTCTGTTTATCGTACAGCCACAGACGGCATGGATGCCGGCTGAGTTGCAAACAGCCATGGAGGGCTGATTTTGCAACGGTGGCGGAAGCAGAAATACTTTTTTCAGAGCCCTTAGAATAACTTGCTTCGTACAACGGAGCTGATATGTATAATTATAACATGATATACACTTTTAAAATAAATCAGGATGTTTTGACACCTGAATTCTTCTAATAAAACAATTATATAGTAGATTGTTCTATTAATAAAGTTCTTTCTATATAAGATTAAATTATGCTTCCTACTTCCTCTCATCCAAATACAGCTGCACCCTGTCCTGTATGATTGCCACTGCGGCATCCTTGGTCTTGCTGCCTGCAAAATAGCTCTCAAGTTCTTCCTCTATTATAGTGATTATCTCACTGTCAGACGGAACGGACAGCTCTGCATGTTCTATCATATGCATCACCACGTCTATCTCTTCCTGCGTCGCATAATGGTAATTGAACGGTCCCTGCGCTGTGTAGAATGTAGAGAGTTTTTCTTCACCGGCATGTGAAAGCTCTGCGTCAACCATCTCCTGCAGCTTCTGCTTATTCGAAGAAAAGCCCGAACCGGAATTGTCATTTGCAAGACTGAACTTTATAAATTCCCATGCTCCGTCCTTGCGTTCCGATGTTGAGATAATTGAATATGCATCCGTTATTGAAATGTTGTGGCACTCTCTTCCGTCAGCGGTAGGATATCCTTTTATTACGATGTCATCACCATATTGAACATAATATTGCTGTATACTTTCAAAATTCTGCAGGGAAATATCTGTTATAAGACTGGTATTCTCACCCATCATCGAATAATTAACCTCATCAGGAAGCTGCCCTATTATATCCAACAGTGCATCGAATGTGTCCGTCGTGAAATCGCAGGTTCCGTTATCACTGTCTATAAATGAGTCAATGGAATAGGCAAGAATACGCCCTAACCCATATTCCTTCGACCAGTATAATGACACCATACTGCCGGGATTATTGTTAAGACACGCAGCAGCTTCATCTATCGTCCATCCGGCACTTTCGCCTACCATATCTGAACTTCCAAAATATGAATATATCCAATATTCCAACGGAACAGCGGTAAGGACACCATCTATCGTAAATGCATTGACGATGGAATCAACATAATCCTGTATGTCTGTCTCCCCATCTTTGTCAAAATACGGTCTTAGGTCTTCTATTACATTCTTGTCTACAAGATTATAAATATCCAAATACTGAAGATTGAGCATATCAGGTGCATCTCCCGATGCAAGGTCAAGATGAAGTCTTGTCGCTGCGTCCTCTGTCGATACCTCGTTGCTTCTGTCGTTGTAAGCCTTTATCGATACATGGTATTTCTGCCGGCTTTTATTAAATTCCACTACATTTCGCTCAAGCTCCGACGTTGTGTACATACAGCCTATCACAAGCTCTTCTCTTCCGTCCGCCGGAATATCCGCCTTACTCATACGTCCGATATATTCAAATGCATAGTTTTCCCCAATCTTGTCATAATACTTAACCGCCATGCAGGAATCATCTATCAGACACACCTCAGTGACATCACTGCTTACAATGTCAACGTCCGTCCACCTGAAAAGTGTATCCGCGGTCTCTTTTTCCACATCATACACCAATATTCCATCCACTCCCCTCACAAGTATCCTGTCTGCAATACTTCCAAGTACATTTCCTGACGGAAAACCGGACTTTCTCTCTGTCACATTGCCCTTCTCATCTATTCTGAATATGCCATAGCCATCCACATAATAGGTCACATACCATGCTGAGGCGTCATAAATAAATACGCTGCCGTTCACCCCCGGAACCTGTGTTACATTACCGTCCGCATCGACTATATTAAGCCCGTTATAGTCTCTCACATAATAATGTCCATCAGGTGAAGCCGCAAATTCCTGTGCCGGACTCGGCTGCATCGGATTATTGCGCTCCGGCATATCATTGCTAAGCCTCATAGCTTCAAGCTCCGCATTTTCAAAATTATATGTCAAAATAAATGAAGTGTAGTTATTATTTACATCCGATACCTCCGCAAGCACACACAGCCCGCCATTCGGTGCATTACAAAACTTATCGATATACAGATATGAATAGCTTCCAAGCTCATCATTTATCAGCTTCTCAATAGCAGAAAATTCAAGCTCCACTGATTTCTTGTCCGTCATGGAATATACCAATATCGCACCGCTCTCTCCGGCATCAAGCTTGGAAAAACTTTTCTCACTGTAACAGAGCTTGTCCCCGATAAAGACTGCATCATCCACATCAATACCCTCAGGCAGTTCCCATTTTCCCTCGGTCTCAGGCTTCCATGTGTATGAATCTGCATTCTCCCAGTATGTACTGTCCGCAACGGTTTCACCCGATGATGTCTCATTAATCTCCGTCTGCCCGCCCGTGGTGGTCTCATTAACGCTTTCCTTTGCATTGCAGCCTGTCAGCGTAAATACAAAAAGACATAGCCATGCAGCTATGTACCCTAAAATCCCGGAAGTTGTCCTGTAACCTTTCATAATCATTTCCTCCTCTATATTATTTTTTTAATGCGGTCTTACCATATAACCAGGTAAAACCGCAATATTCTCACTTAAGTTTTAAAACACCTGACCATAATCATCAACATAGTATGAAATATCACTACTTCCTACTTCTGTCCCATTCCTAAACAACACAATCTTGAATACTATTGTGCTCCCGGCAGTCTTCATATGACGAACTTCTACTGACCATCCATCTGTTGCAATACCATCAGGAACATGATAAACCGATGCATAACCGCTTCCTGATGTAAACTGTGAATCATAGCCTTCATCCCACTCATAATTAAGTCGTATTGTTCCGCTGACACCTATATGAGCACCATATACTCCTGTTGCCGTTATAAGCATGCTGAAATCCTTGCTGCAGCTATCATGCTGTCCATAACCCAAAAGCATAATTCCATCATCTGTATCGGACATTGCAAATACATTTACAGGTGTAACTAAAGTAACAATTCCAACAAGCAGCATAGCTACAACTTTTTTGAACGTTTTTACCATTCTTAAACCCTCCTGATTTTTATGTATTTTATTAACCTTCCCCTAATAATTTCACTATGAAAATTATGCTGCAGTCATCCTTATCATATAATAAATGTGATTTCTCCGTTCTTCGAACTTTCGAACCCACAACAGGCATTCGCAAATTGGTCTGCTGTCCTGTTTTGCTCATGTCTGTTTATCCATCTAATATATAGTTCTTTGTCTGTAAACAGCCACGCAATATATATTGATGAATTTATTATACCATAGTATTACACTTCCCACCCGACTTATGATTTAAACCATACATATATGTTATACTATTTAGTCATATTTTTCCATGACATTGCATACTATTTTTTTTGCCTTGAATGTCATGGACATTCATTACCATATATAGTACAGTCAAATATATGAAAACTTTTCTGTATAACATACTAACGAAAGGAAACAACTTATATGAAAAGAAATTTACGTTCTTTCATTGCTCTTTTACTTATTATTTTTAATATCTCAATTATATTTGAAAGTAACTTTATTAATAATTGGAATAACCATAATATATCTGTGTATTCGGATGATGATAATACCAAGTACGATACAAAATAACAGGTTTCTGTTATTATATTTTACTATTATATTTTACTATTATTTTCTATCCACTTTTCGTAATGCTTCATACGCCCTTTTTCTCTGAGCATCCATGCTATCCAGTACGCGCATTCACACATTTTTATATCATCCTTGGAGGCTTTTTCCCCACTTTCTACATTATTCCATGGAATACAATATATAATACTGGATAGGTAATGCACTCTTTCACAATCCAATTCCAGTCTTATCCCTATTTCAGAATAATTATTTGAATCCACAAAACGTGTTGCATTTCCTATATAGCTCGCACAACGCATTAGTATCCCTTCACAATTACTTGCAAATGCTCGGTCCCTGCCAAAAACACTTAAATAAGTATTGCACATGCCCTCATATACCGCTAGTTTTGTATAATTTTTAATCTTATCCATACAATAAAAATATCTATTTATAGTCATTACTTCTATTCGTGTAAAAATTGTTATTTTAGTAATACTCTCGATATTAAAACCTAACATTTTTTCATGCAGTAATGCATATTTTTCATAATTATTTTTTTCTATCTCCATATCTAATCCTGTTTCCATATATTCTAAAACAGCCTGATTTATAGGAGTATTTACATCAATCATTTTCTTTAACCTGTCATTCAGTTTTTTACCTGTGACATAGTCATTTATCGACTGACTCTGCACCATATAGTTCCACAATCTATGTGCTTCCCAATCTCCCGACACAATAACGTTCTCCGACAGTACTCCTCCGAGTCCCAGCTTATCAAGCAGAGCCTCAACAGTGCTGCGCTTTGGTGAAACCCTCCTGTTGATTATTCTGCTTACAGTCTCAGTCGCACATACTCCATCCGCAAGCTCTTCCATGGTCATGCCATACAGCCTTCTGCGCTCATCAATCAGCTTTTCAACCGGATAGAGTTCCCAATCGCTGTTGTAGTATGGATACCACTCCAACAGTTCTCCCGTGACATTATACTTGTCTCTAATCCACTCATAATGTTCAAGGAACTCATCCCATTGCTCATCCGCTTTCTCTCCAAGCAGTTCTAACAGTGTTCTCCTGTTCCTTAACAGCGGGCTTATAAAATGAAGCCTCTCGGTATCACGAAGTATTCTTACAGCTTCATTACATTCATCAAGCCATATCTGCCTGTCATAACTTCCCATATTCTGCGGTGTATTTATACGCAGCATTTCACATATCGTCTTCGGATATATGCATGCCATAGTCCACAGGTCGACCTTTTTCCTTTTAATATATGCAAGCAGTCTTTCATAGAGAAGCTCTGCCTCAGCTGTATGTCCCAGCAATGCATCAAGGCGCGCGACGTTCGCAAGCAAAAAATACTCATACATAGATATGCATGTAAGCTCTGTCCCACGATAATCTCCGATGGTGAGTGCAGCTGCTGCCGCATACTGCGTCAATGCCTTTTCTCTATCGCCATGAAGCTCAGCAATTCTTGCTTCCATATACATTCTGAACTGGCGGTTGAGATTATTATGAGCACAATATTGACCTTCATATTTTTTAACAGCATTCTCCGCATCAGTGAGCTGATTTACTCTCAGATATTCCAATATATTGAATCTGGCTGACATCTCATCATATTCATCCCTGCACAGATATCTTCCTGCAAGTCCCGCACTTATGCCAAGCCTTTGAAGCACAAGCCTCACAACATGAATATCACCGATATCTTCTCCCTGTTCAAGCCTATCGTACATATTCAGGTCACAAAGTCCGCTGCATACGGTATCAGCTGACATTCCCTGTCTTACACGCTCGTATTCTATTAATTTTCCTATATAATTCTCTTCCATCTGTTTATACAGCCCCGTTTCTGTGCGAAACAAATTTTTATGCCGCCATACATTCTCTTGTCCTGCAAAAATCTTAATTCACTATAATTATAAACTACTACATTTAAAAACACAACTAAAAAACTAAATATTTCTCAACACTTTTTCAAATTCATCTGTCCAGATACAATAGCTTCCCGGCGCGTACACGTCCTTTTCACCGCGCTTTTCCCTCTCGTCCTGCGATTTCAGAATCTTAAGCACCTCATCCGCATCCTTCCAGCATAGTCCCTGTATCTCTTCCTTCTGAAAAGTCAGTTTTTCAATATCCACATGCTTTTTTAACAGATATACAAAATTCACCTCGTTGTTGGCAAAGCTCTCGCCATAGAAATTATATTCGCCTCCGACGCGCTGCTTAAAAAGGAACTCAAGCTCGTCCTCACATGCTTCTATTGACAGCTCCTCCTTAAGTTCTCTTATTGCCGTGCCGAGAAAGCTCTCACCCGCATCTACATGTCCCGCACATGAACAGTCATAGCAGCCCGGAAAAGAATCCTTATCATCACTTCTTTTTTGTAAAAGCACGCAGGTATTCCCCGCGTGCTTTTCGATTATCCATATATGCGAACCGCCGTGCAGGTCGCCATCGCGATGCACTGCTGTTCTCTCTTTAAGTTCCCCTGTAAAATTCCCCTCCTCATCACAGAGCGGAAACATTTCTTTTTTTTGTTCCAATGCCGTAATCCTCCATGCCTATTAAGCTCTATACAAGTGCCTTATTTTTGTCATATATCTTCTGAATAATCTCCTGCGTATAAGCACCGAGGAACTTCTTCTGCTCCTTATCAAGTGCCTTTACATCGATAGGCTCGCCGAATTCGAGAACTGTATGAGTGCTTCTGATAAACGGTGAATGTGCCTCCATAATCTGTCTTGTATTATTCTGCACAACCGGAATTATCTTGCAGCCCGTCTTCTCCGCGAACTTAAGGCTTCCCTCCTTAAAAGGTGCCATTTCCCCCGTCCTGCTTCTTGTTCCTTCAGGGAAAATTGTTATCGATACACCGTTCTTTATGTATTCGATACCTTGAAGCACGGTCTTAAGCCCCTCCTTGATATTCTTTCTGTCAAGGAACAGACAGTACAGAAGCTTCATCCAATGGTGAAGCAGAGGAATCTTCTCCATCTCCTTCTTTGCAACGAAGCCCGTAAGTCCCGGAAGCATCGAATATACGATAATTGTATCGAAGTTGCTGTTATGGTTGCCGACATAGAGCACCGGTTCATCCTTTGGGATATTCTCATAGCCTATTACCGTCGTCTTTACGCCACAGAGCCATCTTATAACCTTAAACGCCCACTGCACGATTCTTAATGCAATAATGTCCTTCTTCGGCTTGTTGAACTTACCGATAATCCACAATATTCCGAACATCGGAATACTGAAAATAAAGAATACTACTAAAAATAAAGCTGTAATGATTAATCTTAACATATTTTCTTCTCTCCTAATCTGTTTTGCCATACACAATCTATTATAGCAGTCTTTGACATACATAATTATATTTCAAAAAGCAGAACTTAACAATACCTAGTATGTTTTTATTATCCCCTCCTTGCATTCTCACCCATCTTGTGTATAATGATAATAACGTTAATATATTAACGGAGCATGTATTTTCAACAATATAGCATTTTCGCCTTTTTATGCAATTTAATGCTTTGCATATTTATGCTTTTCACATAATTTTCATGGGATTCCGTTAATAATTTAACAATATATTATTTTCAATAAAACTCACACCGCGATTTTACCGCAGAAAGAAGGATATTTATGAGCGATTCAAGAAATCTCACTCTGCTCACCGACCTCTATGAGCTCACCATGATGCAGGGTTATTTTAAGAACCACACCAACCCGACTGTTGTATTCGATGCATTCTTCCGCAAGAACCCGTTCGACAGCAGTTACTCAATAGCCGCAGGACTTGAACAGGCAATAGACTATATCAAGAATTTACATTTTTCACAGGAGGATGTCGATTACTTAAGGGGAACCGGACTGTTTGATGAGGACTTTCTTGATTATCTGCTGAATTTTCATTTTTCAGGAGACATATATGCAATCCCTGAGGGAACTGTTGTATTCCCGCGCGAACCGCTTGTGAAGGTGGTTGCACCTATCATGGAGGCTCAGCTTGTCGAGACAGCACTTCTCAACATCGTAAACCATCAGAGCCTTATTGCCACCAAGGCATCGCGAGTTGTGTACGCTGCCGGCGGTGACGGCATAATGGAATTCGGACTCCGCCGTGCTCAGGGACCGGACGCAGGACTTTACGGAGCACGCGCCGCTATGATTGGCGGCTGTATCGGAACAAGCTGCGTTCTCACAGGTCAGATGTTCAATGTTCCTGTCAGGGGAACGCACGCACACAGCTGGATTATGAGCTTCCCTGACGAGTACACCGCATTCAAGAAGTATGCTGAGCTTTATCCTAATGCATGCATACTCCTTGTTGATACCTATGACACTCTCGGTTCAGGCGTTCCTAACGCCATCCGTGTATTTAAGGAAATGAAGGAAGCGGGAATCAAGTCAAGCTTCTACGGAATCCGTCTTGACTCCGGAGACCTTGCATATCTGTCAAAGAAAGCCCGCAAGATGCTCGATGAGGCAGGCTTTACCGACGCAGTTATCTCCGCATCAAGCGACCTTGATGAGTATCTGATTTCCTCGCTCAAAAATCAGGGTGCGGCAATCACTTCATGGGGTGTCGGCACCAACCTTATCACAGCCAAGGACTGCCCTGCATTCGGCGGTGTCTATAAGCTTGCTGCCGTACAGAATGAAAAGACAGGTGAGTTCATCCCTAAGATTAAGCTCTCAGAGAACTCAGAGAAGATTACCAACCCGGGCAACAAGACCGTATTCCGTCTATATGACAAGGAAAGCGGCAAGATAAAAGCCGACCTCATCGCCTTTGCTGACGAAAGCTTCGACGAGAGCAAGGACCTCATGATATTCGACCCTGTTCACACATGGAAAAAGACACTCTTAAAAGGCGGTACCTACACCGTCCGCGAGATTATGGTTCCTGTATTCTTAAAGGGCGAATGCGTATATGAGACACCTGCCGTCATGGACATTCAGAGCTACTGCAGGAAGGAGCTGAACACACTGTGGGATGAGTCAAGACGTTTTGAGAATCCGCAGGAGATACATGTTGATTTGTCGGATAAGCTTTATGATGTTAAGAAGGGGTTGTTAAATAATTATCATAGGAGTTGATTCGTTTTTTACTTCACATAAATCTAATAAAATATCATCCACTGTATTAATGTCCATTCTTTACAGCGGATGATATTTTTAATCTATTAAATATTCTATAAAAAGTAACAACCATCTAAAATTTTTAAATAACTAATATTGTATTTTTTCCTAAATAGTTCAAAATCATTCAACCCTAAAGTTAATATAACCGTTGCATTATTAATATTGCCCCAGCGATCCCTATAACGAGAATAATATTTTTGTGTCTTCTTATCGAAAACATCTGATGTTTCCAAGACAACCCAACCATCATTTTTTAAATAATGACTTGAGCAATTTGTATATCTATCATTTCTCAAGCTGTCATGACCTCTATACCTAACAAATGGTTCTGCACCTTTTTTTATTGAAAACATTGTTTCAACTCTAACTATGTAAAAATGTTTTCTTACCTTTAGTGGGATTCCTCCACTCCAAAACACGGGCTTTTTACCTTCTAATTTAACTTCAATGTTGCTGTACATTGGTAAAGCTTTAGCTATATATTCATCCGCATTAAAAGCATCAAATCTACTTTCCAACTTAATATCAGTATATTGCGGATATCCATAACCTACAAAATCTATACCTAACGCTTTTCCCCATGCAATAATATCCTGTGTTTCACTCCCCGAACATATATCATTGTATATTTTTTGAGAAAATATATCACCTTCTGATGCCATCCTCCTCATCACAATATCGAAACAATCGGTATATCCAAGTCTATTAATCAGTCCCATATATCTATATTTCTTTTCATCCCCTGTTGCACTCTTAACAGTAATAACCTCCTTTACATAAGAAATATCTACTATTGTGTAAAAATTATCTTCAATATTAACCACGGCTCCTGTATGTAAAAAAGATACTTTATTCTTTTCCCCCTTATAATTTTTATCAATATAAAATAGCAATGCTTTTAAAATATCAATATATTCTTTATAATTTTCAGAAATATTATTAAAGCAACATTTTATCCATTGCTGTGAAATAACTTGATTTGAGAACATACTATTAATTTCTTCACATATCAAATATATTCCACCTGTGGTAAAAAAATCAGGTATATCTGTATGGGTGTACAATAGCCTCCTTTGCCTTAACACAGCTATTTTTATATGCAGAATAAGATGTTCAAGAATGTTACAATAAACTAATCTCTCTTTTCTTTGCCATTCATATGGTTGCATTCGTGCCTGAAACGCGTTTGCTAAATTTCCACCTTTGTCTTCATCAATATGATGACAATACAATCCCTCTTTAGTACGCGTAACTTTTTTATTTTTGCTTCTACATTCTTCATTTGGAAAATAGTCATATTTTGCGCCTCCGTATTTTTGGAGCAGATAACCCACCAATTCTTCATAACTCATTTTTAATTCTTCATAGATTTCTTGTCTATCCATATTACCTCCATAACTTTACTATTTTATTGAATTAATTAAATTCTATCCTATTCCAACTTCATATTCAACCCAGCATGCGTACACTTTTTTATTGCTAAAGATGATACATTGTGTTACACTTATTCCATAAGCTCGCTATGGCTGATTGGAAGGAGGCTGTGTTTTAGAATGAAGGTCGTTATCGGCAAGCAGGATTTTGTGTCACTTAGAGAGAACAATTACTTCTATATTGATAAAACAGGTCTTATTGAGGAATGGTGGGAAGCCGGGGATGATGTCACTCTTATTACCCGTCCGCGGCGTTTCGGCAAAACGCTTAATATGAGTATGCTTAACTGCTTCTTTTCTAATAGATACGCGGAACGTGAGGATTTGTTTGAAGGATTAGAAATATGGAACAATGAAAAATACAGAGAACTTCATGGAACATATCCTGTTATTTTTCTGAGCTTTGCAGGTGTAAAAGCCGATAATTTGACGGATGCAAAGACTCAGATAAAGACTCAGATAGCGGAGCTGTATGAGCAGAACAGATATTTAGTAAATGACGATTTGCTCAGTGATAATGAGAAAAATATTTTTAACAATGTGAATATACACATGGATGATGCACTCAGTTACTCTGCACTCAACACATTGTGCAGATATTTGGAACGGCACCACAACAGAAAAGTAATTATACTTTTGGATGAATATGACACCCCGATGCAGGAGGCTTATGTCAACGGCTATTGGGATGAATTTACATCATTTATCCGCAATATTTTCAACAACACATTTAAGACCAATCCTTATCTTGAGCGTGCAATAATGACGGGAATTACAAGGGTATCAAAGCAGTCAATATTTTCTGACCTCAATAATCTCAATGTGATAACCACGACATCTGAGAAGTACAGCACATACTTTGGTTTTACAGAAGACGAAGTATTTGATGCACTTGAACTGTTTGATTTGTCAGAAAGACGCGCTGATGTGAAATGGTGGTATGATGGTTTTACTTTCGGTTCGCATACCGACATCTACAACCCTTGGTCAATAATTAATTTCCTTTCTGAAAAGGAGTTAAAGCCATACTGGGCATCAACAAGCGCTAATGCACTTGTAAATAAGTTGATACGCACTGCCTCCCCCGACATCAAGGAAATGATGGAAGACCTGCTGCGCAGCAATGAAATAGTCGTAAGCTTCGATGAACAGATCATATTCAATCAGCTTGACACAGATGAGAACGCTATTTGGAGTCTCCTTATGGCAAGCGGCTATCTCAAGGTCAACAGTATCGAATACAGAGGAATTCTAAGGAAGCCTTGGTATCACCTCTCTATAACCAATTTGGAGACACTCGGTATGTTCTCCAACATGTTTTCATCATGGTTTGCAATAGGCGATGCGCATTATAATAAGTTCGTCGAAGCACTGTTGAATGGAAATCTGAAGGAAATGAATATATACATGAACGACATTGCTCTTTCGACATTCAGCAGCTTTGATACAGGAACGCATCCTTCCGGAAGAAGCCAGCCTGAACGATTTTACCATGGTTTTGTACTCGGATTGATTTCTGACCTGCGGGATATATACGAGATTAAGTCCAACCGCGAGAGCGGCTACGGAAGATATGATGTCATGCTTATACCGGCAGACAGCAATGATTCCGTGCATAATGCAATCATACTTGAATTCAAGGTACACGACGCAGCAGATGAACGCAGCCTTGAAGATACGGCTCAATCCGCACTCGCTCAGATTGTTGACAAAAATTATGATGCCGAGATTCTAAACCGCGGAATACCCGCCAATCGCATACGCCACTATGGCTTTGCCTTTGAAGGAAAAAAAGTCTTTATCGCATAGGAATGAAGTTTCCTATTACGGTTCAGGTGTCAAAACACACTTTCACAACTTCAATATGTATATCATGTTATAATTATGCATATCACGACTTTTGGAAGAAGCTTAATTGTTCTTAGGGCTCTGTTTATCGTACAGCCACAGCCGGCATGGATGCCGGCTGAGTTGCAAACAGCCATGGAGGGC
>CAKRIL010000005.1 GCA_934343915.1 uncultured Lachnospiraceae bacterium
CCGCTGTATCATGCTTGCAGCCAGCGAAGGTCTGTGCAGAGATATGGAAGTAAGGGCTACAGGAGCAGGTATCAAGGTCCCTGTCGGCAAGCAGACCTTGGGAAGATTGTTCAATGTGTTAGGTGAGACAATAGATGGCGGTGAATCACTTGATAATAGTGAGCACTGGGTTATTCACAGAGAGCCGCCTACGTTCGAAGAGCAGAGCCCGGTTGTGGAGATGCTTGAGACAGGTATTAAGGTTATCGACCTCTTGGCACCATATGCCAAGGGCGGTAAGATTGGTCTCTTCGGAGGAGCCGGAGTTGGTAAGACGGTTCTTATTCAGGAGCTTATAAGAAATATCGCGACAGAGCACGGCGGATATTCTATTTTTACAGGAGTAGGAGAGCGTTCAAGAGAGGGTAATGACCTGTGGAGCGAGATGAAGGAGTCCGGAGTTCTTGAAAAGACTGCCTTGGTATTCGGTCAGATGAACGAACCGCCTGGAGCTCGTATGAGAGTTGCAGAGACAGGACTTACAATGGCAGAGTACTTCCGTGACGAGGAGCATCAGAACGTGCTTCTCTTCATCGATAACATCTTCCGTTTTGTACAGGCTGGTTCAGAGGTATCAGCACTTCTCGGACGTATGCCTTCAGCCGTTGGTTATCAGCCTACACTTGCTACCGAGGTAGGTGAGCTTCAGGAGAGAATCGCTTCCACAACGAAGGGTTCCGTTACATCCGTCCAGGCTGTATACGTTCCTGCCGACGACCTTACAGACCCGGCACCTGCAACAACATTCGCACATCTCGATGCAACTACGGTTCTTTCACGTAAAATAGTTGAGCAGGGTATTTATCCGGCTGTTGACCCTCTTGAGTCCACATCAAGAATCCTTGAGGCGGACGTAGTTGGTCAGGAGCATTATGAGACTGCGCGTAAGGTACAGGCTATGCTTCAGAAGTACAAGGAGTTACAGGATATCATCGCTATTCTCGGTATGGAGGAGCTCTCCGACGAGGATAAGATTACAGTATATCGTGCAAGAAAGATTCAGCGTTTCTTATCACAGCCATTCCATGTTGCTGAGAACTTCACCGGTGTTCCGGGTAAGTATGTTCCTGTAAAGGAGACAATCAGAGGCTTCAAGGCAATCATCGACGGCGAGATGGACGAGTATCCGGAGGCTGCTTTCTTCAATGTCGGAACAATAGATGAAGCTGTTGAGAAGGCAAAGAAACTGATGGAACAGCAGTAAAGGAGGCGGGGTAAGATGAGTTCATTTTATCTTAAAATATTAGCCTCCAACAAGGTGTTCTTCGCGGGAAAGGCAGACATTCTTGTCGTTCCGGGCTTAGACGGTGAGATAGCGATTATGGCACATCATCAGAACATGGCGATTGCCACCACTATCGGTGATGTCCGCTTCAAGCCTGAGGGCAGCGACGAGTATGTGGATGCAGTCGTAGGCATTGGCTTCGTGTACATTGCCAACAATCGTGTGACCATGATTGTCGATACTGCCGAGCGTCCTGAGGACATCGATGAGGTTCGTGCTAAGGCCGCCATGGAGCGTGCACAGGAGCAGCTTCGTCAGAAGCAGAGCATTCAGGAGTACCATGTGTCACAGGCTTCGCTTGCAAGAGCGGTGTACCGCTATCGCAAGGTGGGGAAGCATGAGATAAACTAATACAACATAATAAAATTATATAATTGCTGCCGTACAAAAGTATGATGGAGCAGAGTTCACGTCATATCTCACAAATCCATCATCTTATTAACGCAAGCTGGACACTGCGATAAGCCTCAGAGATTGAAATCGTGTTAGCATTATAGCTCCACGATTTCATGAGTCTTATCTCCGCAGCTTGCTAAATCATAAGATGATTGGATTGGTGATATATGACTGGGTACTTGACCTTACCACGCTTTTGTACGGCAGCTTTTTCACAAATTCTCCTAAAATCCTAGAAAATTTGTATATATTGTACAGGCAGTACTTATTTCCCAACAAAACAAATAAAAAAGCATGGTGTATTTGCATAAAATATGTTATAATTTTTAACATTAAGTGGCAAAATGCCTAAAAACAAGGAGATTTTATGAAACTATTATCATGCAAAAACGGAAAAAAGAAAATGCGAATGATAACAAGACGTTGCGAAGCGTTCGTTTTGGCGCTTTTAATGGCTTTATCGGGTACTTTTTTTATTCCGGAAAATGTAAGCGCTTCCACAGACGAGCTGACATGGGTGGACGGCTCCACGGTGGAAAAGGCGGAGAAGGGGACGGCGTACTATTTTGATTTGGCGTCAACAGAGATGTATGCGACGGCGGGTACCTATGGACTTATGACCGTGGCGACGGGAAGCAAGAATGCGTTACAGTATAAAAATACAACATACGGTCTTGCTGCCAAGGAGGGAAATAATTTTACAGTGAAGGTTGCCGGAAACAGCTACATTGTTGTGTCGGGAGACAACAACAGCGCGGCAGGGGCGACAATCACGGCAAGCAGTGAATCGGGACAGTTTGAGAATGATACACTTGCGACTAAGACAAGCAAGCATTGTGACCTTGAAGGCTGTAAGTCGCAGGGAGACAATTCCGTATCATTTCTCTATGTCGGAGATGCCGGTGAGGTGACACTCACTCTTAACGGAAGCACGGCATATATATGTGCGATATGTGTAATTCCGGCAGCTGATGACATTACTATATCAAAGTACGAGCAGAAGAGCTTTTCACTCAAGGTGGGAACTGCCACAGTCAGTGTGATGGCAGGAGCTTCCGCTTCGGATGATGCTACAGTTACGGTTGAGAACGGAGAATGTGAGCTTGCAACCGCTGATACAGCTATTATCTGGGCTGACCTTAACGGTAACGGAAGCGGAACACTCAGTCAGGATATGCTGACGGATTTAAGCGACAACATTTCAGCTTCGGTATCGGGAAATGTCATCACGGTAACCTACAAGGACACAACCACGACACCTACAGGCTACAAGCTTATTGTGAAGGATAACAGTGCATCGGGTGTACCGGTGGCTGATGGAACACCGGCAAGCTATAATTTTAAAGATGGAAGCATTCTTTCTGAACTCTATGTAGGCAGCTATGTGCTTACGGGTGGAAAGAGCGTAAGCTCATCGGACAAGATAGTGACATTGACGGGTAATAATAAGCTCTACTACAACGGAAGTCACGGAATTGTTGTGAACGATCAGGATGCGATAAGCATCAAGGTTGCGGGTGATGCGTCAATTTCATTCGTGCTTTGTCAATATAGCAAGGACGGAAGTCAGCTTGCAGTGTCAGGAGTGCCTGAGAACGGAACAGTGAGTGTGGGCGGTGAAGAGACATTAAGTGCAGATGCGAAGGCTGCCACGGACGGCGATACGGTTACCTTTGAGTATTCCGGTGATGCGGCGGAGCTTGTATTTACATACACGGCAGGTGGCTCAGGCTATATTCACTCAATGTCGGTGACAAATAAGGCACAGGCATCCGATGAAAATACACAGACGGAGATGCCTGAGATTAAGACAGCTTACGGAACAGCGGGCAATATGACTGTTACTGCTGTCGGACAGAGACTCATTATTTCACAGGATGGCGGAGCACTCAAAACAACGAATGGAGCAGTTGATTCTTCTGTAAGCTATTATGGCTTTGAGAGTACACCGGATTTTAACAGGCTTGAGGCAGATGTCGTTATAAATTCATGCGGCTCATCGAACTATTGCGGAGTATTTTTCGGTGCATTTGATGAGAAGTATATTGCAACTCTCGCTGTCAGAAACAGCACGGGCTTAAGAGGAATCTACTCTAAGAGCTCGACTGATATGGCAGGTGCGGGCGGTGTAAATAAATCCGTAGCTGCGGGACAGAAGATTCACTTTACTGCGGAGAAAAAGAAAGACGGTTTTGTGATTACGGCACTTCCTGAGGATGGGGAAGCTTCAGTGATGACGTATAACTACGGCGATTCAAAGATGCTTTTGTTTAAGGATAACGGAAAGGATTCATCCGTATCCCTTGGTTTTATCGTTGCCAATGCTTCAGTCACGGTCACAAATATGAAGTACTATGACAGCAACGGAGAGCTTCTTTATGACCAGAATGACTGCTATGAGGCAGTCGGAACGATTCCGGTTGTTGCCGGGGTTAAGGCAGAGGCAGCCGAGTCGAGAGAGAACATTGTGGTTTCATGGAGCAGCAGTGTGGAGGCTGATGGTGACGGAAGATATGTGGTGCTTGTCTCGAGGGATGCAGGAAGCAGCTGGATGGAAGCTGCGCAGACTACGGATAAGACATACATATATCCGGTTTCCGAAGCCGGAAGTTATTGGTTTAAGGTATGCGGACAGCTTGGTATCGATGGGGAGCGAAATGAAGGCATGGTATCGAATGAGGTGAGTCTTATTGCAGCGCTCTCGCAGCCTGAGGTTACGGCAGAGGCAGCGAAGGACAGCGTAACCGTTAAATGGAATGCGGTGGAGAATGCACAGCACTATGAGCTCTACAGATATTCCTACGATGAAGGAGAAGACGGTGCAGTGCTTCTTGCGGACATCACAGAGACAGAATATACGGATAACGATGTAGAGCTTAATATGCCGTATTACTACTATGTTATCGCATACTCTGATGACAACAACAGTAATCCATCGGAGCCTGTATGGACGGTTCCGGCAGCAGAGCGTTACGGCGAGTATGTCTACGAGGATGAGGCTGCTGAAATAATAATTACAAAGAAGTCTTATGACACTGTATTTTCCGGTAAAGCAGTGCTTGAAGGGGTGGTTCTTTCAAACGGCGAAATTACAGCTTATGTAAATGGTAATAAGATTGCGGCAAGCCCTTTGTATGAGGGAGACAGCTTCAGTTTTACACTTCCTGTGGAGGAAGGAAGAAACGATGTGGAGCTTATATTTACCGATAAGGGCGGAAATAAGACAAGAAAGGCATACAATATTGTCTATCTCACAGCTTATGATATGGTTGTAGATTCACAGTACACGGGAGCAGATGGTGCAGAGGTGGACGGAATACCTACATATTCCACTATATCTGCAGCAGTGGCAGCCGTTCCTGCAGACAATACAGAGCGCAAGGTGATTCTTGTTCTGGCAGGAAGCTACGAGGAGAGACTTGTAGTTACGTCACCATATATTTCACTTGTAGGTGAGGACAGGGAGGAAACGCTTGTTCATTGTTATCCGGGTGCCTTAGGTGCGAATTATGAGGCCGGCGGAGATATGGACAAGAGATGCGCGTCATATATCCAGAGGACGGCAAAGGGCTTCACGGCAGAGAATATCTCCTTTGCAAACGATTATGTATATTCAACAGCGGACGGAAAGAGCAACAAGTCGGCGGATGCTTTAAGATGTGATGCGGATGCCTCGGAGTTCGTCAATGTTAAATTCAGCTCCGTTCAGGATACACTCTACATGGGAGCAGGTCATCAGTATTATAGTAAGTGCCGGATTGAAGGACTTATAGACTTTATTTATTCAGGTGAAGGGGCAGGATGTCTTTTCGATGATTGTGAGATAGTGTTCGTATATGAGGGCACCAAGAACTCGGGATACGTGTGCGCACCTAAGACGGCATCGGAGGCGGCTTACGGACTTACATTTAACAACTGTGTGATTACAGCCGAGGAGGGCTGCTCCGGAACAGGTTACCGCCTTGCGAGACCTTGGGGTGCCAATGCTTATATCACATGGATTAACTGCTACATGGGAAAGGTTATAAATTCAGTAGTTCCTTATGATTCCATGTCGGGAAATGCCTATGCGGCTGCAAGATTTTATGAGTACGGAACCTACGGACCGGGTTACGCAATTAACGGCGACAGAAGGCAGATATCTGCAAACGCCGCACAGAATATGCTCACCGATGCGTACTTAGGATGGTCACCAAAGACAGCTTTTTCACAGATAGGTGAAGCTTATAAGGGCAATGTGTTCATCGGTAGAGAAGAAAAGTATGCTGTAACAGAATATAATTCTGACAGATACCTTTCTACAGAGGGCGATGATACGGGGCTCGGAAAATATGTGCTTGAGGGCTATGCGCAGGCCTATGGTGTGACCGGAGGAGGTCTTTTAAAGCCTGAGAGCAATAAATACTACAAGGCTTCAACTGCGAAGGAGTTTCTGGATGCACTGACGGCTGTTAAGACATCAGGTGCAAAGGTCGTGATTGAGATAACGGAGGATATAAATCTTGGCTGCAATGAGATTGATGATTTTGGCAGCTATAGTAAGATTATAAAGGCATACACGGCTCAGCCGCTCACGCATCCTACACTTATCAAGACAGGCGTGTCAGTGCTTATGTTGGACGGCTTTGCCAATGTGACGATATTCTCATCCAACGGTTCTTCGATAAAACATGCCAACATTACAATGAAGAATTCAAACAATATTATCATAAGAAATGTCAAGTTCGATGAACTCTGGGAGTGGGATGAGGAGACAAGCGGTGATTATGACAGAAACGATTGGGATTATATGACAATCGACAGCGCATGTAACGGAATCTGGATTGACCACTGTACATTCTATAAGGCTTATGATGGTGTTATTGATGTAAAGAATCCTTCACCGGAGAATAATGTTACAATATCATGGTGTGAGTTCCTTCCGGGCAGTGAAGACGATATATTCTTTGATGTTATGATGGATGAACTCAGCCAAAATGCGGAGAATTACCCATATTATCAGCATTTGTTAGATGAAGGAATGACAAAGAGCCAGATAAGGGGCTATGCATACGGACAGAAAAAGACACACCTTTTCGGGCAGTCCGATGAAGCAGCGAATGCTGCAGGAATAAAGGTAACTCTTGCCAACAATTACTACTACAATTCGATGGACAGAATGCCGAGACTCCGCTACGGATATACACATGTATATAACTGTATAATGGATGCACAGGAGCTTCGTGATACAAGAAAGTCTATCACAAATGAGGATATTGCAAAGAAGATTGTAAGCAATGGAGCTTCATCAACATGTGGAGCACAGGTTCTGCTGGAAAATTGCAACATTAACGGAATTGAAAATGCTCTTAATTCAGGCAACGGCTCAAGTCCTTCAGGATATATCAACGCAGTGAACAGCTTATATTATCTTGACGGAGTTAAGACCGCACTTGAACCAAAATGTAATTCCACGGGAGATACAAGAGTGCTCATAACGGATGCGGATGAGTTTATATCGAATCTTCCATATAGTGATTACATTCTGTATCCGGCAGATAAACTCGCAGCTTATGTACAGCCTTATGTCGGAGCGGGAAAACTTGACCTTACAGTCCTTCAGTGGGAAAAGACAAGCTACAACGACAGTAAGAAGGATGATAACACGGAGGATACTACTGAGAGTACAATAGAAGATGAATCAGAAAGTACAACGGAGAAGGCGACGGAGAGCACAACCGAAGGGGAGACAGAGAGCACAACAGAGAAATCGACGGAGCGTGAAACAGAGAAAGTAACTGAGAGTACAACAGAGAAATCGACGGAGCGCGAAACAGAGAAAGTAACTGAGAGCTCAACGGAAAGTACAGCCGATGGAGCGAAGGAAAACTTCAGAGGTCAAGTCGGCAATATTGAACTTACGGACAATTTAAAGAATATCACCGGAGCAGGTACGGTTGAGGAACTTAAGAACTTCATGGTAAACATGCTGCTTAACAGTGATGAGGCAAAGAAAATATTAAGCGGTATTGACACGGCGGACATGAAGGTAGTGGATATAGTTGTACAGGTTAAGGACGGAAATACATGGAACAGTCTTGACGGAGATAAGCTTCCGGAGGGAGGAGTAGACATTGTGATTCCGTATCCGGAAGGCATTGACAAGGATAATTATGATTTTGTAATAGGACATCTTATTACAACTAATGTCAACGGAGCCACTCCGGGAACAATGGAGTTCTTTGAACCGGAGAAGACCGCAGACGGACTTAAGATTCACATTACCAGTGCATCACCGTTCGTAATTGGCTGGAAGCAGGCTGCGGTTAAGAATATTACTTCACCGGCACAGAGTGCCAGCACAGGCTATATCACAGACGTAATGGTTCCGATACTTATTTTACTCATTGTTTTAAGTGCGGCTGTTGCGGCATTCGCAATTTTTGACAAGAGAAGGATGCAAAAGAGCGGGAAGTGATGAACTTGAGCAGGTAATATTATACGGGCTGCCGTAAAAAAGCATGATGGAGCAGAGTTCACGTCATATCTCACAAATCCATCATCTTATTAACGCAAGCCGGACACCGCGATAAGCCGCGGGGATGCGCACTGCGGCGGTCGCTTGCGGGAACAGGCTGGAATTAGTATAAAAAAGCTGACTGATAATGAAAAATAGTGAAAAAATAGTGAAAATTTAGTGAAAAAAACACCTGCGTTCGGGTATAATAATATCTGAAGGCAGGTGTTTTTATGATTAAAGTGACATTAACGAATGAGATATTAAAATATATAACAGAAATTGATAAAAACAGATATAATGTTTCTTCCGTAAAGTTACCGAAAAGTGTTGCCAATAGGCTTCGCAAGAACTCGAAAAAAAAGAGCTCTTATGCTTCAAATAAAATAGAAGGTAATCCGCTTTCGGAAAAACAGGTTGATGAGGTAATAGAGAGTGATGAAAGGAAACACCTTCTTAAACCTGAGCAGGAGGTAAGAAATTATTTTCTTGCCTTAAATTTTTTGGAGGAAAAGGCAAATAAAAAAGAACCGTTCTCAAAAGAATTGATATTGGATGTACAAAAGCTTGTAGAAAAGGGCGCTTCAAAGGAAAAAATAGGATTAAGGGGACCTATGCCTCCGGGGCTGCTTGACGAACTGGTGGAGTATGTCAATACAACGGACGACCATCCTTTGATAGTGGCAGCAGTGGTGCACTATCAAATTGTCACAATTCATCCGTTTGAGGACGGCAATGGAAGAACTGCGAGGTTATTGTCGGGGTATATTATGGATGTCAATGGGTATGGATTTAACGGAATAGGTTCGTTGGAGGAATATTTTGCATACGATATTGATGAATATTACGAGTCAATTCAGATGGGACTGCCGGCATTGTACTATTCAGGACGAGAGAATCCGCCGCATCCCGAAATTTGGATAAATTATTTTCTGAGGATGGTGAAGCTGTATTCGGGTAAGGTATGTGATTTGCAGAGAAATTCCGAAGCCGAAAATATTGAGGGAAGCATGTCATTTCTCAAAGCAAAAGAGAAGGAGTTGTTATTGCATTTAATAAAAAAGCATAAAACTGAATTTACACCGATAGAAGTAAGCAGGGAAATAGGAGTAACCAATAAGACGGTAATTAACAGATTGGCAGTTTTGGTAAAAAACGGATTGGTTATTCCAATATTGGTCAATGAGAGAATAAGGTCATATGAATTGAGTCAATTTACCAAAGCTCATGAAAAGGAAATATTGAAAGAAATCCGGCATTAGCGGGTGAATGGTGTCTTCTTGACAAAATATTCCGTAGAGCGTATCATGTTCGTAGTATTTTGTGTGGAAAAGAGGACTTGAATATGCTGGTAATGGACGGGCAGGGAAGGCGGCCGATAGTTGCCATATGCTACGATTTCGATAAGACACTTTCGCCTGATGATATGCAGGCGCAGGGTTTTATTCAGTCGGTCGGCTATGATGTCGCGAAGTTCTGGGAGGAGACAGGGACGCTCGCCAGAGAGAACGACATGGACAGCAATCTTTCATATATGTATAAGATGGTTCAGGAGGCTGAGGGAAACCTTGTGTTCAGCAGGGCGGCACTGGAGGATTACGGCTCGAAGGTGAAGCTTTTTGACGGAGTGGCAGGCTGGTTTGAAAGAATAAGAGAGTACGGGCTTAGGCATGGTGTCAAGGTGGAACACTATATCATATCGTCGGGACTTAAGGAAATGATAGAAGGAACGAAGATAGCGAGGGAGGGTGCTTTTGAGAGGATATACGCGAGCAGCTTTTATTTTGATGAGCACGGAATGGTAAAATGGCCGGCGCAGGTTGTGAACTATACCAACAAGACACAGTATCTTTTCAGAATTTCCAAGGGAGTACTCGATATCAATGATGCAGGAGTGAACGATTACTATGCACCGGAGGATATCAGGATTCCTTTTAAGAACATGGTATATATAGGTGACAGCGACACGGATGTTCCGTGCATGAAGCTGGTCAATTCATACGGAGGATATTCGGTAGGAGTGTATAATCCGTATACGGGAGATAAAAATAAGGTATATAAGATGATACGCGAGAACCGTATAAAGTATTATGCTGCCGCAGATTATACGGAGGGCTCGCAGATAGACAGACTTGTAAAGTCAATCATCGACGTTGCTGAGGCTGAGAACAGGCTTGATGCGATGCATGAGGAGAGCGTGAGACAGGCAGCCTTAGGAGATAACACATGAACACAAAGATTGTAAAAATAGATGACAGCAATGAAGAGGAAGTCATACGGGAAGCCGGGGAGATACTTAAGAGCGGCGGACTTGTGGCATTCCCTACGGAGACAGTGTATGGGCTCGGAGGAGATGCACTCAAGGAGGATGCCGCGCGCAAGATATACAGTGCCAAGGGCAGACCGAGTGACAATCCGCTAATAGTACACATAGCGGATATAGGAGCTCTTGATGAGCTTGCAAGCGGGATTCCGGAATGTGCATATAAGCTTGCAGAGGCTTTTTGGCCGGGACCGCTGACAATGATATTTAAGAAAAAGGATATTGTGCCTTATGGAACGACGGGCGGACTTGATACGGTTGCCATCCGTATGCCTAGCCACCCTGTGGCACATAAGCTTATACAGGATTCAGGTGTGTACATTGCGGCACCGAGTGCCAATCTGTCGGGCAGACCAAGCCCTACCAGGGCGGAGCATGTCGTTGAGGATATGGACGGCAGAATAGATATGATTATAGACGGCGGTGCCATCGAAATCGGAATAGAATCGACGATTGTGGATGTGACATGCGAGGTTCCCATGATATTAAGACCGGGCTATGTGACGGCTGATATGATAAGGGATGTTCTCGGGGATGTATGCTTTGATGAGACAGTGCTTGCACATACCACGGTTAAAGGACAGCCGAAGGCACCGGGAATGAAGTACAGGCATTATGCACCGAAGGCGGAGCTTACCATATTCGAGGGCGACAATGATAAGGTTGTTTCAAGAATCAATGAGCTTGCCGCAGGCTATGAATATGACGGTCTTAAGGTGGGTATTCTCTCAAGTACCGAGAATGAGCACAGATACACACATGGCGAGGCTGTTGTGGTAGGAAGCCGCGAGGATGAGCATGAGGTGGCTTCGCATCTTTTTGATGTTTTAAGACATTTTGACCATATTAATGTCGATATTATTTTGTCGGAGGGCTTCAGCGAGGACAGCTTCGGACAAGCTGTTATGAACAGACTGATAAAGGCAGCCGGACATCATATTGAGACTGTTAAATAAGATAAGGAGTGTCGTGGCGTACAGCCCGAAGCGTGCATGAAAAAATATAACAGAATCGTATTTGTGAGTATGAATAACACCTGTATGGGACCTATGGCGGAGCTTCTCATGAAACATATAACCGTTCATAAGGACATTGAGATTATCTCACGCGGTCTTATTGTGCTGTTTCCGGAACCGGTTAATCCCAAGGCAATAGCTGTTATGAGACAAAAAGGTATAATACTTGATAACAGAACCTCTGTCGCACTCACTGAGGAGGATATAATAGAGGACACACTTCTTCTTGCAATAGGCAATAAGGAGAAGGAAATGATTATCGAGACATATGACCCTGATAATCTGTACACCATATCAGAGTTCGTGGGTGATGCGGGAGAGATTCCCGACCCTTACGGCAAGGAGATGGAGAGCTATATAGAGTGCTGTGATGAACTCATAAAATGGCTCAACAAGGTTGATGCAAGGCTTACACAGCTTGAAGCTGAGGAGTAGGAATATATAATCAGAAAGAGAGGACAAGTATATGATAGCAATAGGCTGCGACCAGGGAGGATTCGCATTAAAGCAGGAGATTATGGCATATCTTGACAAGAAGGGATATGAGTACAAAGATTTCGGAAGTTACAGCGAGGCAAGCGTTGATTATCCTGAATATGCAAAGAAGGTGTGTGCTGCAATCAATGACGGAAGCTGCGACAGAGGAATACTTATCTGCGGTACGGGTATAGGAATATCCATAGCTGCCAACAAGATTAAGGGAATCCGTGCGGCACTCTGCACCGACTGCTTTATGGCGGAGGCAACAAGACTTCACAATGATTCCAACGTACTTGCACTTGGCGGAAGAGTAATCGGACCGGGACTTGCGGTCAAGATTACGGAGACATTCCTCACAACGGAATTTTCCAATGAGGAGAGACATATCCGCAGAATCAACATGCTTGAGAATTAAAAATATAATATATAATGGGAGGGCACTTATGGGTAAGGTAATGATTATGGATCATCCGTTGATTCAGCACAAGATCGGGATTCTCAGAAGAAAGGAGACAGGCTCTAAGGATTTCCGTACACTTATAAGCGAGATAGCAATGCTTATGTGCTATGAGGCTACAAGAGACTTAAAGCTTAAGGATGTGGAAATCGAGACGCCTATATGCAGGACGACGGTTAAGCAGCTCGCAGGAAAGAAGCTCGCTGTTGTTCCTATCTTAAGAGCAGGACTTGGAATGGTTGACGGAATGCTCGCCATGATTCCTGCCGCTAAGGTCGGACATATCGGTCTTTACCGCAACGAGGAGACGTTGGAGCCTGTTGAGTACTACTGCAAGCTTCCACAGGACTGCGCTGACAGAGAGGTGTTCGTGGTTGACCCTATGCTTGCGACGGGAGGTTCATCATCGGCGGCAATCACTATGCTTAAGCAGAGAGGAATCAAGAATATCCGATTCATGTGCATTATTGCTGCACCTGAGGGAATTGAGAAAATGAAGAAGGATCATCCGGATGTTGATATGTATATCGGAACCTGCGATGAGAGGCTCAACGAGCACGGATATATTATTCCGGGACTCGGTGATGCCGGAGACAGAATATTCGGAACTAAGTAGAACAGAGCGTTATGTGCCTGCATGAGAAATCAGAGCGACACATAACGCTCTATTAAATTGGTATAGCTGTGAAATTCGCCGTTGTCGATGCATTTTATAAGTGAGTCGGCACAGCGCAGAGCTTCACACATTGTAGGCACGTCAATAAGAGAGACTTCAAGGGCATCGGCAAGCTCATCGAGGTCTACCACGGAGTAGCGGTTGTCACGGTATACAATCACATCTGCAAGCAAATCGGTGAATATATAAGTGTCGTTCTCGGCAGAATAATTGGTGTGGATTATGTCACAGTAGTAGTGAAGAAATCTTCCGAAGGCATCGTGGATTCTTGAAATCTTACAGCCCTTGTTGATGAGGTAGAGCGAGATGCCGCCGGCAATGTCGTGGCGCGGCTTCAATGTGGTCCAGCGTGTGATGAGCATGGCATCATCACGGTATAAAAGAACGTCGTCCTTAAGCTCAATTGTCTCAGATGGAATGTATCTCTTACGGAAAATAACAGGTCTTTTCATGGTATACCTCCGTGTGTGAGTCTTATTTCCATTAAATATACCAAAGAAATATAATTATTTCAACAATTTACAGAAATTAATTAAGCTTTGTGCCGGATGTCTGCAATGTTTAGTAATATTTAATGGACTTTCAAAAAAATAAATAGTATAATAATATAATAGTAAGCTTTGCAAAATGGAGGACAGCCATGGCTAAGAAGCATAACGCATACAGGAATATTGCTCTTATTACCCAGCTGGGTATCAATGTTATGGTTCCTACTTTTTTATGCTTGTTCATTGGTATATGGATTGGAAAATTCATAGGAACATGGGTGGTTATTCCACTGCTTTTCCTCGGAATGGCGGCGGGAATGCGCAACTGCTATCTTATGGCGAAGAGAGCCTCGGAGGACTCACATTCGGGAACCTCGAAGGATGCTTATTCGCACACGACAACAGGGAGTGAAGAGGATGACAGACACAACAAAGAAGACCATTAGTGAGGTGCTGATTGGCATGGCGGTGTATCTTGCCGTGGCATCGGTATTCGTCCTTATTTTTACCAAAGACAAGCTCAAGGGTGAAGGCGGACTGCTTCTTGGCGGACTGGCGGGAGTGCTTATGCTCTTCTCAATGAAGCATACCATATATAAGGCTATGCACATGCAGAAGGGACATTCGGCATTTTTGGCATTTTCCTCAATCGGGAGAATGCTTGCTGCGGTGCTGCTGCTCGGGGCAATCGGATATTTCGGCTGGCTGAATCTGATAACAACATTCGTCGGGTTCTTCGGGCTTAAGTTCGCGACCTACGCTCAGCCTTTGACTGACAAGCTTATAGCAAAAGCAACTAAAAAAAAGCAAGGAGGTTGATAACGTGTCAGGACAATTCCCGGGTATGATATTGGCGGATGCCGATTTCATGATTCATGGTGTGTTTAAGTACACGCTGTTTGGGCAGGAGTTGTATATTACGACAACCCATGTGGCAATGTTCATTGTGACAATTCTTATACTGGTTGTCATGATATGCGCTCATCATACGATGAAACACGCAAAGCAGATTCCGGGTACATTCCAGAATATCATTGAGATGTATGTTCAGACCATTGACAATATGGTGGTCTCCATTATGGGTAAGAACGCAAGACGCTTCGTTAATTACATCTGCGCGATATTCATGTATATACTGTTCTGCAACCTGTCAGGTCTGTTAGGCTTAAGACCGCCTACGGCAGATTACGGTGTAACATTACCATTAGGTCTTATTACCTTTGCACTTGTGCAGGGGTGTGGCATTGCCAAGAACAAGGGCAGACATTTTACGAACCTGTTTAAGCCGGTTCCGCTTCTGTTCCCTATCAATTTAATCGGTGAGTTTGCGGTTCCGCTGTCATTATCTCTACGTCTTTTTGGTAACATAATGTCAGGTACCGTCATGATGGGACTCATCTACGGATTGCTGCCGATATTCTTAAAGCTGGGACTTCCGGCTGCACTTCATGTGTATTTTGATGTGTTCTCCGGCGCAATTCAGACGTATGTATTCTGTATGCTTACGATGGTATATATCAACGATAAGATTGCAGATGAATAGGTTGATTATTAAAACAATATAATTTTATTTTCAGGAGGAATTTAAGATGATTGATGGAAGAGCATTAGTTTTAGCATGTTCAGCAGTAGGTGCGGGTATTGCGATGATAGCAGGTGTCGGACCTGGTATAGGACAGGGTATTGCAGCAGGTCATGCAGCAGCAGCAGTAGGACGTAATCCGGGAGCCAAGTCGGATATTACATCTACCATGCTTCTTGGACAGGCGGTAGCCGAGACAACAGGTCTTTACGGATTTGCGGTTGCGATTATTCTCTTATTTGCCAACCCTCTTATCGGAAAGCTTTGATTATAAACGAAGCTCACAAGAGAATAATAAGCGAAGGGAGGCAAGACCTTGGAAAGAATGTTCAACCTAGATCCACAGCTTATCCAGGATGTGATTATTACAGCTATTAACATCTTTATTCTCTTTTTGGCGGGTTCATACCTGATGTTCAATCCGGTGAGAAATTTCCTTAACAAGCGTAAGGAAGGAATCGCTAATGACATCGATAAGGCTAAGGCTGATATGCAGGATGCAGAGGCTATGAAGGCTGAGTATGAGGCTAAGTTAAAAGAGGCGGATAAGGAAGTGGAGGCTATTCTTGCGGACGCGAGAAAGCGTGCACTTGCGAGAGAGGAACAGATTATAGAAGAGGCTAAGACGGAGGCAGCACATATTATCGAGAGAGCTCACAATGAGGTTCTGTTAGAGAAGAAGGGTGCAGCCGACGATATGAAGAAAGAAATGATAGCTCTTGCATCGGTACTTGCCGGCAAGGTGGTATCTGCTTCAATTAACACAGACATTCAAGCGTCGTTAGTTGATGAGACGCTTCGTGAAATGGGTGATGATACATGGCAAAATTAGCAGCATCAGCGTACGGACAGGCTCTTTATGAGCTCGCCATCGAGAGCGGCAGTGCTGCCGGTTATCTTGACGAGGCGCAGATTGTCTTAGAAGCGTTTAAGGAGAACGCAGAGCTGTTCGATTTCCTTAACAATCCTAAGATAAGTAAAACCAACAAAATAGAGGCAATGGAGAACATCTTCGATTCGCGTGTTCGAAAGGACATCACGGGACTTCTTGTTCTTGCAGTTGAGAAGGACAGACAGAACGAGCTGTCCGGAATACTTGAGTATTTCATAGCAAGAACGAAGGAATACCTTAAGATAGGTATTGTGTATGTCACGACACCGATGGAGCTTTCGGCGCAGCAGAAGGCGGATGTGGAGAAGAAGCTTCTCGGGACAACGGATTTTACGACACTTGAGATGCAGTATTCCATTGACGAGAGCCTTATAGGCGGCATGGTTATCCGCATTGGAGACAGAGTTGTGGATACCAGCATTAAGACTAAGCTTGCAGAGCTTACGAAGAATCTTAATAAGATTCAGTTAGCTTAAGGAATAGTCAGAGCAGTACCAAGATTATAAGAAGGAAGGTGCAAGAGCCTTATGAATTTAAGACCAGAGGAAATCAGCTCAGTTATTAAGGAACAGATTAAGCAGTATAAGTCTGAGCTTGAAGTGTCTGATGTCGGAACCGTAATTCAGGTCGCAGACGGTATTGCCCGTGTCCATGGACTGGCAAAGGCAATGCAGGGCGAACTTTTGGAATTCCCGGGAGATGTATACGGCATGGTTCTCAACCTTGAGGAGGACAATGTCGGTGTCGTTCTTCTTGGTGACAACAAGAGCATCAACGAGGGCGATACTGTTAAGACAACGGGACGAGTTGTTGAGGTTCCGGTCGGTGATGTAATGCTCGGACGAGTAGTTAATGCTCTCGGACAGCCTATCGACGGAAAGGGACCTATTCAGACAGACAAATATAGAAAGATTGAGAGAGTCGCATCAGGTGTTATTGCAAGAAAGTCGGTCGACACTCCGCTCCAGACAGGTATCAAGGCTATCGATGCCATGGTTCCTATCGGAAGAGGTCAGCGTGAGCTTATCATCGGAGACCGTCAGACAGGTAAGACTGCTATTGCGATTGATACCATTATCAATCAGAAGGGACAGGGTGTGTACTGTATCTATGTTGCAATAGGACAGAAGGCATCAACTGTTGCCAATATCGTTAAGACACTTGAGGAGTATGGCGCAATGGATTATACGACAATCGTAGCATCCACAGCCAGTGAGCTTGCTCCTCTTCAGTATATAGCTCCATATGCGGGCTGTGCAATCGGTGAGGAGTGGATGGAAGCAGGCAGGGATGTACTTGTAGTATATGATGACTTGAGTAAGCATGCTGCCGCATACCGTACACTTTCCTTACTCCTTAAGAGACCGCCGGGACGTGAGGCTTATCCGGGAGATGTATTCTATCTGCATTCAAGACTTCTTGAGAGAGCAGCAAGACTTTCGGATGAACTCGGAGGAGGTTCTCTTACGGCACTTCCTATTATTGAAACTCAGGCAGGTGATGTATCTGCGTATATTCCTACCAATGTTATTTCAATCACGGATGGTCAGATATACTTAGAGACAGAGATGTTCAACTCAGGTTTCCGTCCTGCAATCAATGCCGGTCTGTCGGTATCACGAGTTGGTGGTGCGGCACAGATTAAGGCTATCAAGAAGATTGCGGCGCCTATCAGAACAGAGCTTGCACAGTACAGAGAGCTTGCAGCGTTCTCGCAGTTTGGTTCAGAGCTTGATGCCGATACCAAGGAGAAGCTTGCACAGGGCGAGAGAATCAAGGAAGTATTAAAGCAGCCACAGTATAAGCCGATGCCTGTTGAGTATCAGGTTATCATTATCTATGCTGTTACAAGAAAGTTCCTCATTGATATACCGACTGACGCAATCGGAAGATTCGAGACAGAGCTTTTCACTTTTATTGATACCAAGTATCCTCAGATACCTCAGACAATAAAAGAGACCAAGGTTATGTCCGAGGAGACAGAAAAAGAACTTGTTGACGCTATAAATGAGTTCAAGAAGCAGTTCCGATAAGATAGGAGGTCATCGGTATGGCATCAATGAGAGATATAAAAAGGCGTAAGGAGAGCATTCAGAGCACGGGTCAGATTACCAAGGCCATGAAGCTTGTCGCTACGGTTAAGCTCCAAAAAGCCAGAAGCAGGGCAGAGAATTCCAAGCCGTATTTTGATGCTATGTACAAGGCAGTTTCCACGATGATTGCAAGAAGTGGTTCCATAAACCACAGATTCCTTAAGAATTCCGGTGACGGCAAGAAGGCGGTTATCATGATAACCTCCAACAGAGGTCTCGCGGGCGGATATAACACTAATATCATCAAGCAGGTTATGACCTGCGGCATTGACAAGAAGGATATGCTTGTATATTCGATAGGACGCAAGGGAAAGGATTATCTTGCAAGAAGAGGTTACGACATTAAGGCAGATTATTCGGATGTCATCAATGAGCCCATGTACAGAGATGCTATGGATATAGCCCAGAATGTGCTTGATGCTTATACCACGGGAGAAATAAGTGAAATCTATCTTGCGTATACATCCTTTGTAAATACCGTGAGCCAGGTTCCGGTATTTATCAAGCTTCTTCCGATTAATCCTGATGACATACAGCTACAGGACGGGGAGGCAGAAGAGCTGTCAGACGGTTCGGTTATGGAGTATGAGCCGGAGGAGCAGGAGGCACTTGACATAATAATCCCTAAGTATGTAAGCAGCCTTATATATGGTGCGCTTGTGGAATCGGTTGCCAGCGAGAACGGTGCGCGTATGACCGCGATGGATAATGCGACAAGCAATGCGGACGAGATGATAGATGATCTGTCTCTTATGTATAACAGAGCAAGACAGGGCTCTATTACACAGGAGCTGACAGAGATTATCGCAGGAGCGAATGCGATCAGTTAAAAATAATTATAGAAGGAGAGACACAATGGCCGAGAAAAACAAGGGTAAGATTACCCAGGTTATCAGTGCGGTGCTTGATATTAAGTTTCCTGACGGACACCTTCCGGAGATTCTTAATGCAATCACAATCGACCGAGGCAACGGGGAGAAGCTTACTGCGGAAGTGTCCCAGCATCTTGGTGATGACACCGTAAGATGTATTGCCATGGGTTCAACTGATGGTCTTGTCAGAGGAATGGAAGCTGTCGATACGGGAGCACCTATTTCAGTTCCTGTTGGCGAGAATACACTTGGACGAATTTTCAATGTCTTAGGTGAGGCGATTGACAATAAGCCGGCACCAACGGACGTAACATATTTACCTATTCACAGAAAGGCACCTGCATTCGAGGAGCAGTCCACACAGACTGAGATTCTTGAGACAGGTATCAAGGTTGTAGACCTTCTCTGCCCTTATCAGAAGGGTGGTAAGATTGGTCTCTTCGGCGGTGCCGGAGTAGGTAAGACGGTTCTTATTCAGGAGCTTATCCGTAACATTGCAACAGAGCATGGCGGATATTCCGTATTCACCGGAGTTGGTGAGCGTACCAGAGAGGGAAATGACCTCTACCATGAGATGACGGAATCAGGCGTTATCAATAAGACTACCATGGTATTCGGTCAGATGAATGAACCGCCTGGAGCGAGAATGAGAGTAGGTCTTACGGGACTTACAATGGCTGAGCATTTCCGTGATGAGGGTGGTAAGGATGTACTTCTCTTCATCGACAATATTTTCCGTTTTACACAGGCAGGTTCAGAGGTGTCAGCGCTTCTCGGACGTATGCCTTCAGCCGTAGGTTACCAGCCTACACTTCAGACGGAAATGGGTGCTCTTCAGGAGCGAATCACATCCACAAAAAACGGTTCCATCACATCCGTACAAGCTGTATATGTACCTGCGGATGACCTTACGGACCCTGCACCTGCTAATACGTTCGCACATCTTGATGCAACTACGGTTCTTTCAAGAAGCATAGTTGAGCTTGGTATTTATCCGGCAGTTGACCCTCTTGAGTCAACATCAAGAATACTTGACCCACGTATCGTAGGTGAGGAGCATTACAGAGTAGCAAGAGCCGTTCAGGAGATTCTTCAGAGATACAAGGAACTTCAGGATATCATTGCAATTCTTGGTATGGATGAGCTTTCAGAGGATGATAAGCTTGTCGTAGCAAGAGCAAGAAAGGTTCAGAGATTCCTCTCACAGCCTTTCTTCGTTGCAGGACAGTTCACTGGTCTTGAGGGAAGATATGTTCCTGTTGCTGATACTATTCAGGGCTTTAAGGAGATTCTTGAAGGAAAGTACGACGATATTCCAGAGAGCTATTTCCTGAACTGCGGTAGTATCGAGGATGTACTTGCCAAGGTTAATAAGTAACCTGACGGGAGTTGATTAGATGGCTGAGAAATTATTTGAACTTAAAATAATAACACCTGACAGAACCTTTTTTGCCGGTGACAGTGCTATGGTTGAGCTCAACACTACGGAGGGACAGGTCGGAATATATGCTGACCATGCCCCGACAGCCATGATACTTGAGCCCGGAGTGGCACATATACATGATACAGAGGGCAATGTCAAGGCGGCAGCTCTTCATTCAGGCTTTATAGAGGTTGGAAAGAAGAGCGTCATGGTGCTCGCTGAGATTGCCGAGTGGCCGGATGAGATAGACATTAACCGTGCCAATGAGGCAAAAATCAGAGCAGAGAGAAGGCTGTCATCTCATGATGGTGAGATAGATGTTGCCAGAGCGGAATATGCGCTTAAGAGAGCACTCACAAGAATTGAATTAAAGGGCTGAGCCTAAGATGAAAAAGACCGTGGATTGTAAAAGCATAATCCACGGTCTTTTGTTATATAATTATTTTCTGTTATATAATTATTGGTGAGCACTTCTGTGTCTGTGTCTTCCGCGTATATGGTAGAGTACCTCGAGCCTGTTGTATACCCAGTAGCCGACAACGCCGAGCTTTTCTATGATGCGGCCGCGGTCGCGGTGCATGTTGGTGAACAACTGATAAGGCACATACGGTCTTTTTTTGCCCGTTGTGTCCTTGATTGCTGCTATAAGGTCGTCATTACAGCGGATTTCGCCTGGGAATTCAGTCCATGATGTTCCGATAACCTCAGGACGGTGAGTGTCTGTTCCGGCTGTCTGAGGCTTGTCAAGACGAAGCGCAAGCTCAAGGGCGGCTACGTTTGCCGAATGTTTTGCAACAGAATTATAGCTCTCGATAAAGTCGAATTTCTCAAGAAATTCGGGATGAAGTCTGCCGAAGCGCGTGTTCATGAAGGCGTAGTAGCCTGTGTCATAGGGGTGCGCAGGGCCGAGAATTCCACCTATCGAATGAACAAGCTTTTCCAGATGGACAATGGAAAGACCGCGTATTCCGATAAGACGTGCCTTCATGGTATCGGCTTTCTTTATGTGGTCGGGAAGAATAATAATTATATGACCACCATTACGGGTATCATATTCTATTCCTTTGAGGACGGTGAAACTACCGATGGCACCGAGATCGTTCTTAACCTTTTGCCAATGTTCGTAGCCACGGTAAGAATTGTGGTCGGTGACGAGCATACCGTCAATTTCCTTGTTGATAAGTTCCGTTACATAATCCACAATTCCGACGCGGGCATCTATGGAGCCCTCATCAGTGTGGCAGTGCATGTCTATTTTCATATATCCTCATTTCCGAAGCATATTTACGTTTCAATATTGTGAAATATTTGGAAGAGTCTTTAACAAATCTTAACCACATACAGTATAGTATCATGTCATCGGAATTTCAATGTGATTTTATTGGAAAAGATAAGGGAAAGAAAGTATTTTTCATATTTACATATAATAAATAATGTGATATATATGATGTCAGATACAAAAAGGGAGTAGTTACATGTTATCATGTTACAGTCCTCGTCAGTACGGCATATGCCCGGGGGCTGTGGAACGAAATCGTTGAACAAGACTTTTTGTGTGCGCTTTTTGCGTACACAGGAGGTCTTTTTTTAATTCACACGGTTAGAGTGTCAAAACATGCTGCTTTATTTTAGAAGTGTATATCATGTTATATATATGCATATCAGCTCCGTTGTACGAAGCAAGATGTTCTAAGGACTCTGAGAAATTTTCTTCTGCTTCCGCCACCGTTGCAAAATCAGTCCTCCATGGCTGTTTGCAACTCAGCCGGCATCCATGCCGCCTGTGGCTGTAAGGTAAACAGAGTCCTAAGAACAACTAAGCTTCTCCCAAAAGTCGTGATATGCATAAATATAACATGATATACACAATCAAGCTAATATAGCATGTTTTGACACTGCAAATTTGTTATCAAAAGGAGGATTATGTATGGGTGCAGAGAAGGATTTTTACAGGATGAGTGTGAGGGAGCTGTACGAGGCGGCGGGCGGCAGCGAGAGCGGTCTTACGCCGGAGGAGGCAGCAAGGCGTCTGGAGGAAAAAGGAAGGAATGTCCTGCGTGAGGAGAAGAGAAAGAGTATACCTGCCGTGTTCTTCGGGCAGTTCGCTGACCTTCTGGTCATCATTCTGATTGTTGCGGCGGTGATTTCCATGGTGTCCGGAAATGTTGAGAGCACAATAGTTATATTTGCGGTAATTATTATGAATGCCGTGCTCGGAACCGTGCAGTATATTAAGGCGGAGAAGTCGCTTGCGTCACTTAAGTCACTGTCGTCGCCGCATGCCAAGGTATTAAGGGGAGGAAAAAAGCTTGAAATACCCTCTGAGGAGATTGTTCCCGGGGATATGCTTCTTCTCGAAGCCGGGGATATGGTAGGTGCGGACGGAAGAATCGTAGCAAATTATTCGCTTCAGGTGAATGAAAGTGCGCTCACGGGCGAATCAACCAATGTCGATAAGACGGATGCTGTGATTGATAATGAAGCGGCGCTTGCCGACAGAATCAATATGGTATATTCGGGAAGCCTTGTGACCTACGGAAGAGCGAAGGTGCTCGTCACGGCGACGGGCATGGATACTGAGATGGGAAAAATCGCAGGACTTATGAATGCGACCAGGGAGAAAAAGACACCGCTACAGGTGAGCCTTGACGACTTCGGAAAAAAGCTTGCAGCAGGAATAATGGTAATATCGGTAATTGTGTTTGCACTGAGAATTTTTCAGCATGAGCCGGTTCTTGATTCACTTATGTTCGCGGTGGCACTCGCCGTCGCCGCAATTCCTGAGGCACTAGGCTCCATAGTCACCATTGTACAGGCGATGGGAACGAGAAAGATGGCGGAGGACAATGCGATTATGAAGGAATTGTCGGCGGTTGAGAGCCTCGGCTGTGTATCCGTCATATGCTCCGATAAGACAGGAACGCTCACTCAGAATAAGATGACGGTCAAAGATGTATTTATTGACGGACATGTAATCAGACCCGAGGAGCTTGACATAAGAAAGAGCCTGCACAGATACCTTCTGTACACGGCAATACTTGACAATGATTCCACAATATACGGCGGGGTCGGAATAGGCGACCCTACGGAATACTGTCTGCTCACAATGGCACAGAATGCAGGGCTTACAAGGGCGGGAATTACCGAGGAGGACATAAGAAGCATGATGCCGCGTCTTGAGGAGCTGCCATTTGACTCGGACAGAAAGCTTATGAGCACCAAGTACAGAATTCATGGCGTGCCTACGGTGCTGACCAAAGGTGCGGTGGACGTGCTTATTGCGAGGTGTATTAACATTGCGACAGAGGACGGGGTAAGACCTATAACTGCTGCTGATAAGAACAGGATAATGCTTGCCAATCAGAATTTTTCGGAAAACGGGCTCAGAGTGCTCGCGTTTGCATACAGGGAGGTGGATGAGAGGTACACGCTCTCGATTCAGAGTGAGGATGCGTATACCTTCATAGGTCTTGTGTCAATGGTTGACCCGCCGCGTGAGGAATCGGGGGAAGCCGTTAAGGCGGCGAAGGGAGCAGGTATCAGAACGGTCATGATTACGGGCGACCATAAGGTAACGGCACAGGCGATAGCACGTCAGATTGGTATTTTTGATGAAGGTGACATTGCACTTACGGGGCAGGAGCTTGACGCGATGAACGACGAAAAGCTTGATGGGATGCTTGAGAATGTGTCGGTGTATGCGAGAGTGTCGCCGGAAAATAAGATAAGGATTGTGGATGCATGGCAGAGAAAGGGGAGGATAGTTGCAATGACGGGGGACGGTGTGAATGATGCCCCGGCACTTAAGAAGGCGGACATAGGTGTGGCGATGGGCATTACCGGAACTGAAGTCTCGAAGGATGCCGCCGCAATGATTCTTGCCGACGATAATTTTGCAACTATAATCAAGGCTGTACTGAACGGGCGGAACGTGTACAGGAATATAAGGAACGCGATTTTATTTCTGCTGTCAGGAAATATGGCTGCGATAATAAGTGTGCTTATCTGCTCGATAGCGGCACTGCCGGCTCCGTTCGCCCCGGTGCATCTGTTGTTTATCAATCTGCTCACGGATTCGCTTCCGGCACTTGCAATAGGAATGGAGGCATCTGATGCCACACTTTTAAATGATAAGCCGAGAAATCCAAAGAAGGGAATACTTACAAAGGCTTTCTGTACAAGACTTTTTGAGTATGGTATATTGATATCAGCAGCAGTTATGTGTGCATTCTGCATAGGGCTTGCAACGGATGCGGCGACGGCAAGCACGATGGCGTTCGCAGCTCTTACGCTGGCACGTCTGTTCCACGGCTTTAACTGCCGCAGTGACAAGTCTCTTGCAGGTATCGGAATAATGAGCAACAAGTGGAGCGTGGGGGCGTTCCTGCTTGGCGTGCTGCTTCTTGCGGCAGTGCTTTTGGTTCCGGCACTTTCGGGACTGTTCGAGGTGAGCAGACTTAGTATGGTGCAGTTAGCACAGCTTGTGGGGCTTGCGGCGGCACCGACGGTGGTTGTCCAGCTTGTGAGAATGATAAAGCGCACGGAGCCTTGATTACGATACGTTTGAGGATGTGATTCTGCCGGGATATAATTCGTGTGAGGCAGAGAATTTGTATCAAAAAATAGAAATGCAATGAACAAGTTTAATAATTGCCTAAATCCAAGAAATAATGTATAATAAATCATGTTATTAAATCAGGAATTGCAAAATTGTGGATGGACGTACACAGTTGAGTAACTTTTATATATTGCAAGTCAGGTACTTTGCAGCCATCGGCGTTTATCAGCTGTATTTTAGCTGATTATGCGCCGCTATGTGATGCAACGTAGCGGGAGCGTGCCTGACGGTAATATATAAAAGTTACTCAACGTCCGGTATGGCAATTTTGTAATTGTTATTAACACACGAAAGGAAGGTTACACGTATGTTGAAGGTTGGTATGCTTACCAGCGGCGGAGACTGTCAGGCACTCAATGCCGCTATGAGAGGTGTTGCGAAGTCCCTTTACAGAGCTGTTGAGGATGTAGAGATTATCGGATTTGAAGAAGGCTACAAGGGACTTATATACGGCGATTTCAGGGTTATGAAAAAAAGCGATTTTTCAGGGATTCTTACAGAGGGCGGCACCATAATCGGAAGCTCCAGACAACCGTTCAAGATGATGCGTGTACCTGATGATAACGGACTTGACAAGGTTGAGGCGATGAAGAAGAATTATAAGTCGCTCGGTCTTGACTGCCTTGTGATTCTCGGAGGCAACGGAACGCATAAGACCGCGAATCTCTTAAGTGAGGAGGGTCTTAACATCGTCACGCTGCCTAAGACAATAGATAATGACCTCTGGGGAACGGATATGACCTTCGGCTTTCAGAGTGCGGTCAATATTGCAACCAATGCGATAGACTGCATTCATACCACGGCATCATCACATGGAAGAGTATTTATCGTGGAGGTTATGGGACATAAGGTAGGCTGGCTCACGCTTCATGCAGGTATTGCGGGCGGCGCGGACATCATTCTCATACCGGAGATACCTTATGATATTAAGTCGGTTGTAGCGGCGCTTAACAGAAGAACGAAGGCGGGCAAGAACTTCTCGATTCTTGCGGTTGCCGAGGGCGCAATATCCAAGGAGGATGCGGCGCTTCCTAAGAAGGAGCTTAAGCAGAAGCTTAAGGACAACCCTTATCCGTCAGTGTCGTACAAGATTGGAAGTGAGATTCAGGAGCTCACGGGTCAGGAAGTACGAATCACGGTTCCGGGACATACGCAGCGAGGCGGAAGCCCATGCCCTTACGACAGAGTGCTGGCATCAAGACTCGGAGCTGCGGCAGCAGGACTTATTCTCAATAAGGAATACGGACACATGGTTGGAATTAAGAATGGTGAGATTGTCAAGGTTCCTCTTGCCGATGTTGCGGGCAAGCTTAAGATGGTTGACCCTGATGCGTCAATTATAAGCGAGGCGAAGATGCTCGGAATAAGCTTCGGAGATTAATGCCTCAGGTTCAGGAGTAATTTATGTCATATACAGCTTTATATAGAAAATGGAGACCGGCGACCTTTGATGAGGTTAAGGGACAGGATCATATTGTTACCACACTGAAGAATCAGATAAAGAATGACAGAATCGGTCATGCCTATCTGTTCTGCGGTACAAGAGGTACCGGTAAAACGTCGGTTGCCAAGATTTTTGCGAAGGCGGTCAACTGTGCCAATCCGGTTGACGGAAACCCGTGCGGCGAGTGTGAGGTGTGCCGTGCGGTGGCTGCGGGAGCGAGTATGAATGTCATTGAGATTGATGCCGCCTCCAACAACGGCGTTGACAACATCCGTGAGATTAAGGAGGAGGTAGCATACCCGCCTACGCAGGGACGCTTCAAGGTATATATAATCGATGAGGTTCATATGCTTTCAATAGGAGCGTTCAATGCGCTTTTAAAGACCTTGGAGGAGCCTCCGGCATATGTTATATTCATTCTTGCCACAACCGAGGCTCACAAGATTCCGATTACCATTCTCTCGAGATGTCAGAGATATGATTTTAAGCGTATCTCAATAGATACCATAAGCGCGAGGCTTTCAGAGCTTATGAAGGCGGAGGGCATAGCGGCAGATGAGAGAGCACTAAGATATGTCGCCAAGGCGGCGGACGGCTCCATGCGAGATGCGTTGAGCCTTCTTGACCAGTGCCTTGCCTTCTATATGGGACAGGAGCTTAAGTATGAGAATGTCCTTGATGTGCTCGGTGCGGTTGATACGGAAGTGTTTTCCGACTTTTTCAGGGGAGTGATTGACGGCGATGCGATTGGGCTCATTCACAAGCTTGAGCAGATAATAATTGACGGAAGGGATCTGAGCCAGTTCGTCAATGATTTTACATGGTATCTTCGTAATCTCATGCTTCTCCGGTCGGCTGCGGATGCATCGGACGTGCTTGAAATGTCCGAGGGGAACATTAAGATTCTTAAGGAGGATGCAGCGCGGACGGATTTGAATGGAATAATGCGCTATATCAGGGTGTTCTCAGAGCTGTCGGGACAGCTTAAGAATTCAAGCCAGAAGAGAGTCATGGTTGAGGTGGCGCTTATTAAGCTTACGCGCCCTTCTATGGAGAAGGGACTTGATTCCGTGCTTGACAGAATCAAGGTGCTTGAAAGGCAGATGGAGAGCGGACTTCAGGCTGCTGCGAGGGCAATAGCGGCAGGTGATGCTTCGGCGGCAACGGGTGCCGGGAGTGCAGGTGCCGCACAGCAGGGAGCGGCAGAAGTCACGGAACAGAAAAAGCGCGTGGTGAAGCCGGCACGTTCGGAGGATATAACGGCAGTTATACAGAACTGGCGCGGTATCTGCAACGGGCTTGCAATGTCGCTTAAGCCTATCCTTGAGCATTACACGACCAAGGCTAACGGCGGAGGCAACAAGCTCCAGCTAATATACGACAATGATACCTACTACTCGATTGTGTCAACGCCTGAGAATATTCAGACCATTAAGAATGTTATAGCAGATAAGACCGGACTTGATATGGAGATTGAGGTCATAAGGCTGCAGGGCGGTGCGGACGCATCGGAGGAATATGATACACTCGAGGATTTATGTAAAATGAACATCGAGGAAGAGGATTTTTAATTTCAATATCTCATGCAGATAAAGCCAATTTACAGAGTATAAGAGTTATATTTTTTTATTGGTTTTATAATAAATAATATCTAAGAAATATAAAGGAGACCGTTATGGCAAAAAGAGGAGGCTTTCCGGGAGGCGCAATGCCCGGCAATATGAATAATCTGATGAAGCAGGCACAGAGAATGCAGCGTCAGATGGAGGAGACCACAAAGGAGCTTGAGGAGAAGGAGATAACAGCATCTGCCGGAGGCGGTGCGGTATCCGTGACAGTATCCGGAAAGAAAGAGGTTACCAAGGTAAAGATTGATCCTGAGGCAGTTGATACAGACGATATCGAGATGTTAGAGGATATGATTATGGCTGCAACCAACGAGGCACTCAGACAGATTGAGGAGCTTTCACAGGAGTCCATGGCTAAGATTACCGGAGGACTCGGCGGTCTTGGAGGAGGCTTCCCATTCTAATGGAATACTATGGAAGTCAGATAAATAAGCTTATCGAGGAGCTGTCAAGGCTTCCCGGTATAGGAGCTAAGTCTGCACAGAGACTTGCATTCCACATTATAGGTATGCCGCGGGAGCAGGTTGAGAGCCTCTCATCGGCTATCGTGAATGCCAAGACGAACGTAAGATATTGCAGCTGCTGTTACACACTTACGGATGAGGAGCTGTGTCCTATATGCCGCAATCCCAACCGTAATCACAGGGTTATCATGGTTGTGGAGAATACAAGGGATATGGCTGCCTATGAAAAGACACAGAAGTACGATGGCGTATACCATGTGCTTCACGGCGCAATATCACCTATGCTCGGAATAGGGCCTAACGACATCAAGCTGAAGGAGCTTATGAAGCGCCTTGAGGAGGATGTTGATGAGGTGATTATCGCGACCAATTCAAGTCTTGAAGGTGAGACCACGGCAATGTACATAAGCAAGCTTGTCAAACCTACCGGAATCAAGGTAAGCCGTATAGCAAGCGGTGTCCCGGTCGGCGGAGACCTTGAGAATATTGATGAGGTCACACTGCTCAGGGCACTTGAGGGAAGGACGCTGTTATAGAGGGAATTAAGCTTACAATCCCTTGCCATCCCCATCCCCTTGCGGTATAATAATCTCTATGAATGTAGAAGAGGTTATCGTGAATGCCGCAGGAAAATATTTTAGTTAATGATATAATTACAGACCACAGAGAGCGTATGCTGAACCTTAAGAAGTATTATCCGTTCTTCAAGCTGTCGGAGGTGTCCTTTTCATGGTACAAGGAGGGCATATACGACAGCCTTGACATGGGATATATTCTTATGGCGGTGCTGCGCTTTTTTATTGAGGAAAATAACTTTAAGGAGAGGGATGTGACATACGCGGAGTATGCTGCCTTCATGAGCCGCTGCATCAGACGTGATTTTCAGCTCAATCCGCCGCAGGGCGATATGAGCATACTTGTCGACTATATATTTGACAAGCTTAAGAACGACGGCAAGCCATTCGTGTTCCACTATTTCGACCCGGTTGACAGAAAGAAAAAGATATCAAGAGTAAGGCTCATCGAGAGCAGAATTGAGGACGGAACGGTATGGTATTCAATCAGTGCAGAGGGCATAGAATTCTATCTTGATACCAAGGAAATCAGGGATGAGAGCAGGATAAGCGTGGAGCAGCTCCTCCTTGAAAAGATGATACAGTCGAAGGACTTCAAGGGCGGAACGGACGTTGTAAGGCGTATTAACAAGGAAGTGGACAGGCTGTGGGTGAAGAAGAATCAGGTTATGTCACTTCTGTCGGCTGACGTATTCACGGGACTTGAGGCGTATGAGGAATTTTTCAGTACGGGAATAAGATGGTTCGATGAGGAGCAGAAGCTTTTCGTGAAGAATTCAGACCTCATTGATGCCGCGCAGAGAAAGGCGGAGACAGATAAGGGCAATGATGATTACGGCTCATATCTTAAGATAACGGGCGAGATATATCAGCTTGACACGGAGCTTAAGATTGCCATGAACAATCATCTTAAGCTGTTGGCGGCTTGTACACAGCTTGGAATAATGGCGGATGAGATGGTGAAGAAAGCGAAGCTTGGAAGATTAAGACCGAGCTTCGATTTCAGGAATGCACTTGAGCTTGCGATGAAGAAGGACGATATTGCTCTTCTAGGCAGTCTGGTACGCCCGGTCATGGGACTTAAGCTTAACAAGACTTTTCCGATTGCAAGACTTGAGGATATGATAACGTACAGACCCGAGAGAGAGGAACAGGCGGAACGCATTGAGAGCACGGCGGTCGAGAATATAGTGTATGATGACGAGCTTGAGGATGAGCGGATCAGGAACAATTATGCGACACTTATAAAGCTGCTGCTTGGTATGCTTAAGCGCCGCGACAGCTTTGATCTGCGCACCTTCAATGAGACGGCTGCGAAGATACTGGGGGCTTCTCTTTTTGAGAATGGGGACTACTATTCATTTCTTGTGCATCTGTGCCAGAAGAAGGAGTATCTGTTCGAGGCTGACAGACAGGGCATGGAGACATTCCTTGATGAGATATTCAGGGATTGTGCGGCGAAGGAAGAATATTCGGAATATCTGGGGATGCATTTTGCCATTGAACCGGCAGGTGATGACGAGATAGAGATAAGTGCGAACTCACAGGATAATGCTTTGCCGTTCACAATAAGCAATATTCATTTTGAAAATATACACGATACACAATAACAGTGCCGATAACGGCTGATGGAAAGGAAAGACGATGGAAGACCGCAACTTGGAAAAAGCTCTTGAAATTGCCGCAGCACTCATAAGAGGTGAGGCGGTAAGCGCAAATGAGAATGTTGCACTGTACGAGGAGTATTCATCCAATTCTCAGGTATATGATTCGCTGAGACTTATTTTGAAGAAGTTCGACATGGAGCTGTATGAATATAATAATGCCCTGTTTGTGAGTGCCGGTGAGGACAACAGAAGCTTCGGCTTCACCAACGAGGAGCTAAGACGCGCCCTTGGTGTGAAGGTCAACAAGGAATTGTTTTTATGTTATCTTATAACATACTGCACGATGACAGAATTCTACAAGACATCGGGAAATTACACCTACACGGAGTTCGTAAGACATGAGGAGGTTATAAGGGCGGTGGATAATGTGCTTGCCAATGTTATTGACCACTCTGCGGGACTTGTGCTTGATGAGGTCGAGGAGAACAGCTTTAAGACGCTTGCACTTTTATGGGATGAGCTTCCCGTGACCTCCACGGATGATATACAGGGGCAGAGGGCTGCACGCAATTCCAAGACGGGATATGTTAAGCTCACGTTTAACTTTTTGGTAAGCCAGGGGCTCTTTATAGAGAATCAGGGCAAGTATTATCCTACTGACAGATTCAAGGCTATGGCGGAGAACTATTACAGCAGCAACCGCGGAAGACTATATGAGATATTGACGCAGGAGAACAAGGAGGAAGAAAATGCCGCAGATTAACAGAATCAGGGTAAACAACATAAAATACAATTTCGGCACGCAGTATTATGACGATTTCCTCATGCGCTTTTCGTGCAAAAATACAATATACGACCTTGCCAACGGAGGCGGCAAGAGTGTGCTTATGCTGCTGCTTTTACAGACCATGCTGCCTAACTGTACGCTCGATGAGAAGCAGCCTGTCGAGAAGCTGTTTGCTGCGGCGGGCGGAAGCACCACGATACATTCGCTTGTGGAGTGGAAGCTTGATTCCTGTGATGTTAAGAACGGGTATAAATATATGACCTGCGGCTTCTGTGCGCGCAAGGCAAGAGCCGGTGAGGATGAGGAGGATAATGCCAAGGGAGCAGGAATAGAGTACTTTAACTACTGTATTTTTTACAGGGAATTCGGTGACAATGATATCAAGAATCTTCCGCTCTCGAACGGGACGGAGAGAATCACATATAACGGACTTAAGGCATATCTGCGCGACCTTGAGAAGAAGGATTTCGGTGTTAAGGTTAAGCTCTTTGAGAGAAAGGGAGATTATCTGAGCTTCATAAATGACTATGGAATATATGAGAGCCATTGGGAGCTTGTGAGGGGAATCAATAAGACCGAGGGACATGTCCGCACATATTTTGAGAGTAATTATAAGACCACAAGGAAGGTCGTTGAGGACCTTTTAATCGAGGAGATAATAGAAAAGTCGTACAACAACCGCATAAGGGGCGGCAACGGCGATGATGAGATGGCTAAGACCCTGCTTGAGATAAAGGATAAGCTCTTGGAGCTTGCAAGACGCAGGGAGGATATTGACAATTATGAGAAGGAGCTTGCACTGTTAAATGAATTTTCGTCCAAGGTTAATGACTTTGGCGATGTATTTGCACGCAAGGAGGCGGGTAAGAGCACTCTTTTTAAGTATCTGTTCATGGCAGGTGCGCAGGTGGCAAAGAAGGAGAATCAGGCTTCAAAAATTGCGGATGAGCTTACCGCACTCAAGGCTGATAAGGACGCACAGGAGAGACTTATAGCCGCCGCACTCATAGCAGAGGAGGAGGCAGGGCTTAAGGATATAAGGGAGCTCGTTGGCAGCCTTACCGAGAGATATGGTGCAGTGTCCGCTGAGTATGAGAAGAGCCGTGAAGAACTTGAAATGTCCTATGCGGCGGAGGATTATGCCGATTATGTCAAGCAGGAAAAGGAGCTTGCACAGCTCAAGGAATATATGGATAACCGCCATAAGGACAGAAGCGAGATAACGGACGAGATGAAGAGACTCGCCTCGGCAAAGCATCTGTATATGTCGCGTGAGCTTGAGGAGAACGAGAAGTCCCTTAATGACCTGCTCGGAAGAGAGCGGGAGAGCAGGGAAGCACTGGAGAATCTTGATGAGAACTACCGTGTTAAGGATAATGAGTGCGCAAGGACCGAGGGAATTATATCAGGTCTTAAAAAGCAGGCCGAGGAGCTTGAGAACGGTATAAAGAACAAGCTGTCACAGACACCGCTTCTCATAGTGGAGAATGCGGCTGACGAGGTACACAGCTATGAGGAGAAGACAGAAGCCTTAAGAAACAGGCTTGTCACTCTTGCGGATGAGGAGGAGCAGCTTAAGACTAAGAAGGATGGCTGTGTAAGGGAGCGTGCTCAGACGGATGCGGCACTTGATATGGCGGCACAGAATCTTGACAGAATCAGCGCACAGCTTACGGCGGCAAGGCAGAAGGAGAATGAGCTGGCGGCACTTGGAAAGGTGTATGGAGAGCCTAATCATGAGAAGCTTTCGGCTGTTCTCGGACGCTTCTATGACAGCATGCTTGCACAGAGGGAGCAGCTTAAGAAGAAGGCTGATTCCATGAGGGAGTATATAAGCTCGATTGAGAACCTAAGACCTGTTGACACCAAGGGGGTGCAGGAGCTGTGTGAATATCTCCAGAGCAGATATGATGGAAGTGTTATGAGCGGTGCCGAGTATCTGAGGGAAAAGAGCAGCGACGAGTGTGCAGTGCTCGCAGGGCGTTATCCTTATCTTCCGTATTCAGTGCTTGCGGGTGATGATTACGAGAGCATCTGCCGGGACAGAAATGTTATGACAATGGACTGCGGTGTGGTTCCGATTATAAGGCTTGAAGCCGTCGAAGCGGCAGCAGCCGAGACAGATGCGGACACACCGGATGTGAATGATAATATGTATATGCTTGCATGCCGTGACCTGTCATTTATATATGATGAGGCGGGAAGACTCTCGGGAATCAGAAAGGCATCTGAGGAGCTTGACCAGACAACGCTCGAGCTCACAAGACTTGAGGACAGGCTTGCAGTGGTAAGGGCAGATTATGAGCGCGTGAGCGGATATGTATGTGCCGGCGGCGAGAGCGCTGCTGAGCTTGAAGCAAGGCTTGGAAAAGAGAAGTACAGTGAGAGCAGTCTCAGGGAAAAGGCTGACAAGCTTCGTGAGGTGTATGACACCTTTAACGGCAGGGAGGCTGAGCTTGCAGAACGCAGAAGCCGAATCGAGGCTGAGCTTGCCGATGCTGTGAGAATAAAGGAGAGCCTTGCGGATATAGCAGAGCTTAATTCAAATCTTGCCGAATGCAATCTGGAGATTAAAAAGAATGAAGTCGTTCGTGAGGCGGCTGTCAAGGCAAGAAAGCTGTCAAAGGAGCTGCATGAGGGCAGGGAGAGAGCTTACAACGAGCTTATTTTAAGGCGCACGGGAATACAGAAGAATATTGAGTCTCTTAAGACGGTATGGGAGATGTATGAGCCGTATTATGAAGAGTCACAGGCGGAGGCTGAGGTTAAAATGGCACCTGCATCAGAGCTTGATGCACGATTTACGGCACTTCGTTCATTGCTTAACGAGGAGCTTGGAGACCTTGCGGATAAGGAAAGACTCATGGAGAACTGTCGAAGTGCCATGGATAAGGCGCTTCGTTCAATGTCACACAGAGGAATGACACTTGAGCGTGCCGCAGAGCTTGATGCACAGGGTATTCTTGCCGTTAAGTCACATGAGGACATTCTTCTTGCGACGGAGACGCAGGAGAAGCTCAGACAGAGTATCAGGGAGCTTCAGAATGAGCTTGACAGTGCCAGTGCGCAGATGAATCGTATAGAGGGAAGCTGCACACACGCGAGAAAGAATTACGAGGAGCATTACGGAGTGCTTGAAGGAGAGCTTCCGGAGAATCCTGAGGAATATAAAAGACAGCATCAGGCTGAGCTGGAGCGCCTTAAGAAGGAACTTACAAGACTCCAGGCGGAGGAGAAAAAGAATCAGCAGGAGTACACTGCAAGTCTTCTCATGCAGAAGGACTTAGAGCGGATCGTGAAGTCGGTTGCACCTGATGCGGACGAGATTATACAGAGAAAGTCGCTTGAATACAGTGAGGAAGAGGCGGCAGGTGAGCTTACGGATGTGCAGTATGAGGAAGCGGGACGTTCTTTTGAGGCGGTGCTCAGAGATGAACAGAAGAAGAGAACGGCATTTTTGAGGGCAAGAGACCTGCTGGCAGAGCAGCTTAATCTTCTTAAGGCATATGAACTGGCGCAGGAGATTAAGCAGAACGTACAGCCGCCGCAGTCACAGTCGGAGGCGGATGAGCTGGCAGCTGCCCTTAAGGGAACGGCGGACTGTATAGTGCTTGAAAGAGACAGAATAAGCAGGGGCATTGAGGATATGGAGCTTATCAAGAGCAACTTTGAGAACAGGTGCGTTCAGATATGTACGAACATCCGCTCAGAGCTCGAGAGGCTTGATAAGCTGTCAAGAATAACACTGGATGATGAGGTTATTCCCGTGCTCTCGCTCCAGATACCTTATATCAAGGAGGAAATGTATAAGGATAGAATGTCTGTATATATTAATGAGACAGTATCATCAGCGGAGAATTTTAAGACGATGGATGAGCGCCTCAAATATATAAGAGGACGTTTAAGCTGGAAGAGACTGTTTTCCGTGATTGTAACCGATATGAACAGCATAAGACTAAGCCTGTATAAGAGAGAGAGAATCAAGGACCAGAGCCGCTATCTCAGATATGAGGAGGCTGTCGGAAGTACGGGACAGTCGCAGGGTATATATATCCAGTTCCTTGTATCGGTAATTAACTATATCGCAAGCATCAATGCAGGTGGTAAGGAGGCTGCCGTGCTGGGCAAGACTATATTTATAGATAACCCGTTCGGAGCGGCTAAGGATGTCTATATATGGGAGCCTATATTCAAGCTTCTTAAGACTAACCATGTTCAGCTTATAGTTCCGGCAAGAGGTGCAACACCTGCCATAACGGGACGATTCGATGTCAATTATGTTCTCGGTCAGAAGCTTGTCGACAAGAGGCAGCAGACAGTCGTGGTTGATTATCACAGTCAGGTTGCGGAGCAGGAGCTTGAATACGAAAGACTGAGCTTTTCACAGGAAAGTTTTGATTTTCTATAAGTGCTGTGATACACTGAAAATTAAGGATTGCAAATCTATATATGAGAGGTGAACGTCTTGGATAAGTATGAGTTGACCATAAAGATTGAACAGCTTGATAAGCTGGTAAAAAGCAGGGATTATGTATCGGCAGCCAAGGTTGCCGAGCAGATAGAATGGAAGAAGATGAAGCAGTGGAGCGTCATGTCCAATGCGATAGATGCCTTCATTGCGACGGAAAAATATGACAAGGCAAGGAATGTCTGCATATATGCCTACAACCGCAAGCTTGGCGGAAGAAGGCTGCTTGCTACGCTCATGGATATGTATGTGCGCCTTGGAGAGTATGAGGATGCCGAGGAGATATATCATGAGTATGTTGAGCTGGCACCGAGGGATGTGGCAAGATACATTCTGCTGTATAAGCTTAAGAGGGCAGAGGGTGCTCCCGTAACAGAGCTTATAGAGATTCTTCAGGACTACAAGGAGAAGGAGCTTGATGAGGAATATGAGTATGAGCTTGCTCTTTTGTACAGCGAAGCGGGAATGACCGACAGATGTGTGAGAGAGTGTGATGAGCTTGTGCTGTGGTTCGCTGACGGCGTATATGTGGAGAAGGCACTTCGCCTTAAGCAGATGTACACACCGCTTTCACAGAGACAGCTTGAGAAGCTGGCACGCCTTGAGAAGATGTCCTCAATGGGTATCAACAGCTCTGAGCTAGTAACAGACAGTGACAGCTATGATGACGAGGCAGCAGCGACGGCTGAGGAACAGGAGGAGCGCCATGAGTTCTCAAGGCCTGAGATGAAGGTCGAGGAGCAGGAGTTCATAAAGCCTGAACAGACGGTGAAGCCGAAGAAGGCTGCTGAGAGGCCGGAGCCGGTTGACAATATTGATGAGAAGCAGGTTCAATATGTTGATGACCTTGGTAATACGACGGAGTGGTCACCGATTGATGTTGAAGCTGTTGAAGAGACAGAGAATTATGGAGAACCGCAGCAGGAGCCTGAACCGGCTGAGGTGGAGGAGCCTGAGCCGAAGCCGGTGATGAGTCGGGAGATGCAGACCATAGAGAATGACTATGATATCGATATCAAGGTTCCGGACTATTCTGTATACGACACAAGAAATGTGCAGCAGGAGCTTAAGGCGAATGTTGAGGAAATCATGGAGGCGTACAAGAACAGAGAGAAGACGGAGGCACTTCGTGAGGCGGCAGAGCTTCAGGATATGCGCGACGACTCTGACCCTACCAAGGAAATAATAATCAACAAGCATCAGTGGCGCAAGGCATCAAGAAATACGGCAGCAGCTAAGCCTCAGGTATCACCTGACATGACGATAAGACAGGCAGCCGAGCAGATGACGATTGAGCAGATGGCAGAAGTCGTTGCACAGCTTCAGGCTGAGCAGGAGAGAAGGAAGAGAGAGGCGGCACAGAAGGATGACCAGATAGACGGTCAGATGGATATATCCCAGTGGCTCTCAGACATAGATGACGAACCTGACGAGGTTGAGCCGCAGAAAATCGAGCCTGAGAGGGTAGAACCTGAGAAGGTCGAGCCGCGGAAAATTGAGCCTGAGAGGGTAGAACCTGAGAAGGTCGAGCCGCAGAAAACCGAGCCTGAGAAGGCTGAACAGGAGGAGCCTGTTTCAGAATTACATGATTCTTATGAGGTACAGCCTACCAAGAGAATTCCTGTAAGGGAGATAGCCGCGGCACTTGATAAGCAGCAAGAAGAGGAAGCAGAACCTGAGGAGTACGAAGAGTTCGAGGAGATTCCTGAGGTTGATGATGAAGCGGACAGCATGGAGAATACACTTGACCTTGAGGAGGCAGTGAATGCGGGAATTGAGAGAATCATCGATGATACGGTGAAGGGGGCTCTCGGTGAAAGCGATGCAGGAAGATATACTCTTAGGGAAGAGGAGAAAAAGTTCCTTGATAAATACCTCTATATGTCCGGCATGGAGCGCAGACTGTGCAGATACATAGGAAGCTTCAGAGCGGGAAATATAGGAAATATAATGATTATGGGAAGCCGCAATACGGACAAGATAACATTTGCGGTCAATCTGTTCAAGGCTCTGCATGCGTATGACGAAGAGCGCGAACAGAAGCTTGCAAGAATATCAGCCGATAAGCTTAACGAGAAGAGCTATGAGGCATATGCCGATAAGCTTGCAGGTCAGACGCTCATCATTGAGAACGCGGGAAGACTTAAGCGAGGTCAGATTGTGTCAATGATGAAGCTTGGAAATGCCAATGCAACAACATTTATTATTGTTGATGAGGAATATGAGATTAATAAGCTCTTTGCGGAGAATCCTGATTTTGCGGAGACATTTACCGGATGCTTTTTATTAAAGCAGTACACGGTGAATGAGCTTGTGGATATTGCAAAGGATTATGCCGACGAGAACGGCTGGAGAATAGAGGATAAGGCGCTTCTTAAGCTATATCTCATACTCAGCCAGCTTCCTAATGATGACCAGGGAAATGTTGTGGGAATTGTTAAGGAGACAATGGAGCGCGCGGCAGAGCATGCCGGAAACAGCATCGGCAATAAGCTGTTCGGAAGATTCCGTTCAGCACTCATCATCAAGGAGTCTGATTTTAAGGAAGCTGTTGCAGAGGAAGATGATGACTATGAAAAGGATACCTATGACGACGATGATGATTATGACGAAGATGACGAGTAGGTAGGGAGGAGAAGGAAATGGCAGAAATTAAGGAAGTAATTGAGGGTGGAAAGGCGGTTCTCGGAATCGAGTTCGGTTCAACAAGAATCAAGGCGGTGCTCGTAGACGAGGACAATAAGCCTATTGCAGCAGGAAGCCACGAATGGGAGAACCGTTATGAGAACGGTGTGTGGACATACAGCCTGGACGATATATGGGGCGGACTTAAGGACTGTTACGCATCTCTCAAGGCAGATGTAAAAGAAAAGTACGGAGTTACAATCAAGAAGCTTGCCGCCATCGGATTTTCCGCGATGATGCACGGCTACATGGTGTTCGATGATAAGGGAGAGCTCTTGGTTCCTTTCAGAACATGGAGAAACAGCATAACAGAGGAGGCAGCAGACGAGCTTACCTCACTCTTTAACTACAATATTCCGCAGAGATGGAGCATTGCACATCTGTATCAGGCAATGCTTAACAATGAGGAGCATCTTCCAAGAATTGATTACATGACAACACTGGAAGGCTTTATCCACTGGAAGCTCACCGGAAGAAGAGTAATAGGTGTGGGTGAGGCATCGGGAATGTTCCCAATCGACACTGCAACCAAGAATTACAATGCCAATATGGTAGGAAAATTCGACTCACTTATTGAGGAGCGCAATGCCAAGGGTGATAAGCCTGATCTTCCGTGGAGACTTATGGATATTATGCCTAAGGTGCTTCTTGCGGGTGATGAGGCAGGAACGCTTACGGAGGAGGGAGCTGCACTTCTCGATGTCGATGGTGAGCTGTGCGCAGGTATTCCTCTCTGTCCTCCTGAGGGCGATGCAGGAACAGGTATGACTGCAACGAACTCGGTAGCGGTAAGAACGGGTAATGTGTCAGCGGGAACCAGTGTATTTGCAATGATAGTTATGGAGAAGGAGCTTTCTAAGGTATATCCTGAGATAGACCTTGTAACAACACCTACCGGTAATCTTGTATCGATGGTTCACTGCAACAACTGTACATCTGACCTTAATGCGTGGGTCAACATCTTTAAGGAGTTCGAGGAAGCCTTAGGTATTCCTGTTGACATGAATAAGCTCTTCTCAGTCCTGTACAACAAGGCACTTGAGGGTGATGCCGACTGCGGTGGCCTTATGTCCTATGGTTACATATCCGGTGAGAACATAACACATATGGAAGAGGGCAGACCTCTTTTCGTCAGAAATACCAACAGCAGCTTCAGCCTTGCCAACTTTATGAGGACACACCTGTATACATCTCTCGGAGCACTTAAGATTGGTCTTGATATTCTTTTAAAGGAGGAGGGTGTCAAGGTTGACTCTATCACAGGTCATGGCGGACTCTTCAAGACCAAGGGAGTAGGACAGAGATTCCTTGCGGCTGCAATGAATGCACCTATTACCGTAATGGAGACTGCGGGAGAAGGCGGTGCATGGGGAATGGCAGTGCTCGCCTCCTACATGATTCAGAAGGGTGAGGGCGAGACACTTGACGATTACCTCAACAACAAGGTATTCGCAGGACAGAGCGGCAGCACAATGGAGCCGGATGCAGCGGATGTTAAGGGCTTTGATGAGTTCATTGAGCGCTATAAGGCAGGGCTTGCGGTAGAGAGAGCGGCTGTGGATTCACTTTAATGGCATACAGTTCTAAGAACAACTATGCTTCTCCCAAAAGTCGCAATATGCATAAATATAACAGTCATATAATGCATATTGATTGAGTCTGCTTTGCGCGTAATTATAAATAGAATAAAGGAAGGTATTGGGATATGTTAGAAGAGTTGAAGAAGGAAGTGTACGAGGCTAATATGGAGCTCGTAAAGAGAGGTCTTGTAATCTACACATGGGGAAATGTGAGTGGCATTGACAGAGAGACAGGCTATGTTGTAATCAAGCCAAGCGGTGTGGATTATGATGTTATGACACCTGATGACATGGTTGTAATTGACCTTGACGGCAATGTGATTGAGGGAAAATATAAGCCGTCATCAGATACAGCTACACATCTTGTTCTCTATAAGCAGTATTCAGAGATTGGCGGTGTTGTACATACACATTCAAAGTGGGCTGTCACATTCGCTCAGGCGGGAATGGATATTCCGGCATTCGGAACAACTCATGCGGATTACTTTTACGGGGACATTCCTTGCACAAGAGACCTGACAGCACAGGAAATCTATGAGGCATATGAGCTTAACACAGGAAATGTAATTGTTGAAACCGTAGGTGATACAGATGCTTTGGCTGTTCCGGGAATCGTGGTAAAGAATCATGGACCGTTCGCATGGGGCAAGAGCGCGAAGGGTGCTGTATACAACGCGGTGGTGCTTGAGGCTGTTGCCGAGATGGCATACAATACAATGACCCTCAATCCAAGAGTTCAGAGAGTTCCTCAGCATCTTCTCGACAAGCATTACTTCAGAAAGCATGGAGCTAATGCATATTACGGTCAGGGTGAGAACGAAGACCATTAAAAATATCTTTAAAAATATGGATTCAAGGCGGCTTTGGTGTATATACCAAAGCCGTTTTTGTGTAGTTATGATTCAGGTGTTAAAACATGCTTTTTACTTTTTTTATGTGTATGCCCTGTTATATTTACGCATATCAGTTCCGTTGTACGAAGTAAGGTATTCTAAAGGGCTCTGTAAAATTTATTTATATTTTCGCCATCGTTGCAAAATCAGCCATCCATGGCTGTTTGCAACTCATCCGGCATCCATGCCGTATGTGGCTGCATAGTAATCAGAGCCCTAAGAATAACTAAGCTTCTCCCAAAAGTCATGATATGCATAAATATAACATGGCATACATATTAAGGTTGTTAAAACACGTTTAACACCTGAATCATAATAGGAATCTAAATTAAAAAATTTGTAAATATGCCTAATTTTGCCAACTCTGTCACTTGATAAGGATTTTAATGACTGGTATAATAAAACAAAAATAAGTTCGCAATAAATCGCTCATAAAGGAGGTACGGTATGGCATTTTACTTAATGGGAGATTACATAAGAGAGCAGAGGGAACGATTAGGAGTTACTCAGGAAGATTTGTGTGAGGGAATATGCTCACCGGGGACATTATCGAAGATAGAGAACGGGCGACAGAGTGTGAGACTTAACCAGTATATAGCATTGATGGAGAGACTTGGACTGCCCGTTCAGCCGATAGGAGTGCAGGTCACCGAAGAAGAGATGGAGTGGTATAGGTTAAAATCAAAAATCCAATACACAACAGCGTTAGATAATTGGGATATTGAAAAAGAACTGCAGAAATTAGAAAATATCGCAAAGAAACACACAAATGAAGAAAAGCAGTTTATTATGTTCAATAGAGCAGTTGTGAATATGAAAAAGGGTGAGGATATTGATAAGGTCATTGATATGCTGTCAGAGGCAATGAGAATTACATATCCCCAATTTGATATATCCAAGACTGCCAGTGTAAAACTATTGACTATGGATGAAATGCTTATAATATCTAATATTGCAATAGCACTTAATTCTAAGGGTAGTGTATTGGATGCAATTAAGTGGGAAACTTTCCTAAAAGAGTATATGGAAAATGATAGGCTTGAATATGATGGAGTTGGAAGGCTATATCCGCTGGTAGTCTTTAACTTGTCTAACTGGGTAGGGGCGTATAATAGATATGATGAAGCACTGCAATTATGTAATATAGGCATAGAGTATTGTAATGAGCATGGAAAGCTTAATATGTATACGGAATTGCTATACAATAAGAGCAAATATCTTTTTGAACTCAAAAAAGATGAGGAAGCAAAAAAATATATGCTCTATGCGTATTGTATAGCTACTGTCAGAAATCATAAAAAAATCCAAAAGAAAGCAGAAAAATGTCTGACTGAATTAAACATCCCATTTAGATAGTTGTATATACATCTTCGAGAGGTTCGGGTGAATAAATCAGGTCTATTTGATAATCATTATTAAAAAAATGGGGTAGAGTAAAACTTAGCGCCTGCATAGTCAGAGCAATGGCAAAAATGAGAATCTTACATTTTTTCTTCATAATAAATATACCTCACTATCATTAGTTTATTTGGATAGAAATACTATATCGCAATGTTGAGTAAAAGAACATGAAGTTACGCGAAAGTTAAAACTTTCGCGTAACTTCATGTTCAAACCGTCAAAACGGTGTTACAATATCTCTGTATCCGAATATAATGCAAAATATATATATTCGAAGTACAAACTTATTCTGACCCAAGGTGCTATAATAATATTATTATAGTGCCTTGGGTTTAAGTGGTATAAGGGAGAATGGTATGAATAGAAGAAAAAGATATTGTATGCTGCATATATTGCTTGTGTTAATAGTATTGAGTATCACTGCATGTGATAAAAAAGTGTATGATTCAGATGAAAATACTGCCGTATCATATGTACCGAGGTATTCCATGTATGAGTATGAATTGAATAAGCAGCAGGATAATGCTCCGGATTTCTATGGAATGTTCGTACAAGGTGATAAGCTATACTGCATATCAAGAGTGTATATGGGAATGGGCAGTATGAGAGATAATCTCAATGTCATAGATATGTCGACAGGTGAACACAGTGACAGACAAATTGGTTCTGCTGCAAATTATTACAGAACGGTCAATGGCTTTGCAGGTGTTACGTCAAACTCAATCACATTGTATGATGAGAACTTTGATAAGACGGGAGAGATAGATTTAAACAGCTTCATCCGAGGAATTAGAGAAAATGGGGATGTTTTTTTATCATGTGAGTATATTGTTGCCGACAAGGATAACAATGTTGGAATAATAAGCAGGAATACATTGTATGTGATTGATGCAGATGGTAAGCTGCTATCTAAAGCAGAGTGCCCGGATGATATGTGGAGAATAGAGACGGTTTTCGTCACTAACGCTGGAGAATGGTATGTCATGTGTAAAAGTGCAGATCATCTTGAGGAGATAATATATACGTTAGATATAGTGAGCGGTACATTCGGGCAGAAACCGGAAAATACGATATATGGTACACAAAATAATGTGGTGGCAGTATGCCCTGTGGATGAAAATGATTTTTATATTTATACAGAAAATTATGTGTACAGGTATGCTGCGGAGAGCTCGAGTTATGAGGAACTTATATGCCTTAGGGATTACGGCATAGAGATTGGCAATGAAGGAATTTTTATGGGAGTCAGCAAGGGCTTCGGGATACTGGAAGATGGTATGCCGGGTATCATAATCCGCAGCAGAGATACAGAGAAGAGTGAGAATGTGAAAAATGTCGAATTTATAAGACTCACGGAAGCGGAGGGGGATGATGCGAAGCGCACAGAGCTTGTTGCGGCAGCCGTATTTGAACCTACATATAAAGAACGCGCAGCGGTTATGCGCTTTAACAAGTATAATCCCGATTATTACATAACGTTCAAGGTATATGTGGATATGAATTACAATACGGATAATTATCAGGAGTTGTACAGATTGGCGGAGCAGAGCTTTAACAATGATCTTGTGAGCGGGAAGGGAGCAGATATTTTCTTCGGTTCCCATTATGATATGGATTTTGAAAATTTAGCGGATAAGGGAGCGCTTGTTGATCTGTATGAGCTGATGGATGCGGATGAAGATATAAGCAGGGAGGATTTTATACAGAGTATTCTTAAGGCTATGGAATATAAGGGAAAGCTGTATGCGGTGTCTCCTGAGTTTAAATTATATACAATAGTCGGAAAGAAATCATTGTTGGAAAGATATGATAGGTGGGATTTTGACGCATTGTATGATCTTGTACAAAGATATCCTGACTCAGCACTTTTCATGAACAGCAGTCAGGAAAAAAATTTACAAAAGTTAATAGCATATTCGCTTGGTATGTTTTACGACAGCGATACGGCAGCGTGTAGCTTTGATTCGGAGCAGTTCATCAAGCTTCTTGAGCTTGCCAAGAACAGCGGGACGGAGTATGACAGCAGTGCAGATGCAGGTGAACTGCTCACAAATGAGAAGGTGCTTCTCTATGAAAGCCAAATAGGAAACTGGGAAGATATACAACTTCTGCCATATTATTTCGGGGAGGACATAGCCTATGTGGGTTATCCTTCAAATGCGGAAAACGGAACCGTGTTAAATAGTGAAGATCAATGGGCTATAAGCGGACAGACGCAATACCGTGACGGTGCATGGCAGTTCATAAAGAGCCTGTTTGATCATGAATATCAGGGAACCGGGTTTTATTTTCCTGTAATAAGGGCTGATTTCGAAGATATGATATCCGATGCAATGAACTTCAACGAAAGTATGGTATATACATTGGCAAACGGCGTGAGCGTTGGAATACATGCCATGACTGAGGCGGAGGCGGATGAGCTTCGGGAACTTGTAGACAATGCGACGCTTATTATTTCAGCTCATGATGATGTGGATAATATCATTAATGAAGAGGCGCAGTACTATTTTGCCGGGACAAGAAGCGCCGAGGAGACAGCGACGATTATTCAGGACAGGGTTCAGCTATATCTTGATGAGAGAAACTAGAAGAATGATAACACTTAGGAGAATTGCATGGATAGAAGAAAAAGATATTGTGTGATACATATAATGCTGATATTGATAGTACTGAGTATTACAGCATGTAATAAAAAGGAATCTGATCCAAATGAAAGTACTGCCGTATCATATGTACCGCAGTATACCATGTATGAGTACGAATTTGATAAGCCCGAGGATATTTCTTTAGACTTTTGTGGAATGTTCATACAAGGTGATAAGCTATACTGCATATCAAGAGTGTATATGGGAATGGGCAGTATGAGAGATAATCTCAATGTCATAGATATGTCAACAGGTGAACACAGTAACAGGCAGATTGGTTCTGCTGCGTCTTATTATAGGACAGTCAATGGTTTCGTGAGTTTCGCGTCGAAAATGCTTACGTTATATGATGAGAATTTTGATAAGACGGGAGAGATAGATTTAAGCGGCTTTATTCGAGGCATTAGAGAAAATGGTGATGTATTTTCAGCATGTGATTATATTGCGGTTGACAGGAAAAATAATATTGGAATAATAAGCAGCAATACATTATATATGCTCAATGCGGAAGGCACACTTATGTCGAGAATAGAGTGCCCGGATGGTATGGGAGAAATAGAGATGGTTTTCGCTACTAATGCCGGGGAATGGTATGTTCTGTGTAACAGTATAGATTATCGCGATGAGAATATATATCCAGTAGATATAGAGAGCGGAGCGTTGGGGAATAATTTGGAGAACACAGAGCATGGAAAAAGTGTGATTGCAGTATGTCCTGTGGATGAAAATGATTTTTATGTCTATACAGAGAATTATGTATACAGATATATTGCGGAGAATTCGAGCTATGAGAAATTGATATGTCTTAGGGATTACGGAGTGGAGATAGGCAATGAAATATGGGAAGGAGGAGCACAAAAGGGCTTCGGTGTACTTGAAGATGGTATGCCGGGTATTATAATCAGCAGCATAGGGACACAGAAGAACGGTAAGGTTAAGAATGTTGAACTTGTAAGGCTTGTAACGGCGGAGGGTGAAGAGGCAGGACGAACAGAGCTTATTGCAGCAACCATATGGGAACCGACAGCTAAAGAACGTGAAGCTGTTATGCGTTTTAACAAATACAATCCTGATTACTATATTACCTTCAGGGTATATGAGAATATGAACTATAATGCGGATAACTATCAGGAGTTGTACAGGCTGGCGGAGCAGAGCTTTAATAATGACCTTGTGAGCGGAAAGGGAGCGGATATCTACTTTTCATCCAGCGGGGGCTTGGATTTTGAAAACCTGGGTCAGAAGGGAGTGTTTGCTGACCTGTATGAATTAATAGATAAGGATGAGAATATAAGCAGGGAGGATTTTATTCAGAGTATTCTTAAGGCTATGGAGTATAATGGGAAGCTGTATGCGGTGTCACCCGATTTTAGTCTTGATACGATAGTAGGAAAGAAGTCGCTGTTGGAAAAGTATGACAGGTGGGATTTTGATGCACTGTATGATCTTGCGCAAAGCCATTCCGATTCAGCACTATTATTCAACGGCACTCCGGAGACAAATCTTGAAAAGTTTATGGCATATTCGCTTGATATGTTCTATAATAGCGATACGGCTGAGTGCAGCTTTGACTCTGAGCAGTTCATCAAGCTTCTTGAGCTTGCAAAGAATTGCAGGACGGAGTATGATGTCAATGCTGATATAGGTGAGCTGCTTACGAATGAGAAGGTGCTTCTCTATGAAGCTCCAATAATGTTCTGGAACAGTACACAGCTTCTGCCATATTACTTTGGGGAGGACATATCCTATGTGGGTTATCCTTCCGGTGCTGAGAGCGGGACTGTGATAAGATATTATTATCAATGGGCTGTGAGCGGGCAGACACAGCACATGGATGGTGCATGGCAGTTTATAAAGAGCCTGTTTGATGATGAGTATCAGAGAAGCTGTTTCTATTTTCCTTTGGTAAAGGCAGACTTCGAAGATATGATATCCGACGCAATGAACTTAAGCGAAAGCATGGAATATTCATTGGCAAGCGGCGTGAAAATCGGAATCCACGCCATGACTGAGGCGGAGGCTGATGAGCTTCGCGGGCTTGTAGATAATGCGACGCTTGTGTATACTGCTAATGACACGGTGATGGATATTATTAATGAGGAAGCTCAGTATTTTTTTGCCGGGACAAGAAGTGCCGGGGAGACAGCTGCGATTATTCAGAACAGGGTTCAGCTATATCTTGATGAAAAGAATTAGAAAGTAAAGGATATTTATATGTACCGAAAGAATAACGTTAAAAAAATCATGCCGGGAGTTATGGGTATTGTCTGTGTGACTGTGACAGGATGTTCCGCCGACAGAGGAGACGCGGTTATGAAGCAGCATGACATAACAGTGCTCTCGGGGGAGAGCCGCGATGAGATGGTTGAGGAATGGACTCAGTATTTAAAGAGCGAATATGCAGATTATGCGAAATAGGAGCGATAAAGCAATGAAAAATGACAGCAGGGATTTGACAACAGGGCCTCTTGCCAAGCAAATATTGGTGTTCAGTATACCGCTTGTTCTGTCGAATCTTTTACAGGTACTTTTTAATATGTCGGATATTGCGGTGGTCGGTCAGTTCGCCGGTTCACACGCACTCGGAAGTGTGGGTTCCACGACGACATTGGTTACACTGTTTACCACATTTCTCATAGGTGTATCGGGCGGCGTGAACGTAATGACCGCGCAGTACATAGGCGCGAAAAAGGACAAGGATGTGCGTGAGGTTGTACATTCGGCGGCATGGATGTGTACACTCATGGGTGTGATACTTCTCTTAATCGGACTTATATTTTCAAGGCTGATACTTGAGGTCATGAAGACGAAGGAGGAACTTATAGACGGAGCAGCACTGTACCTCAGGATATATTTTCTCGGGATGCCTGCTCTTGGCATATACAATTTCGGCAATGCGGTGTTCTCGGCGATAGGAGATACCAAGAAGCCGGTATATATTCTGGCCTTCTCCGGAGTGGTAAATATTCTTCTCAACCTGTTTTTCGTAATTGTGTGCAAGCTCTCCGTTGCGGGAGTTGCGATTGCGAGCATCACGTCGCAGTATATGTCGGCAGTGCTTATAATGATTGCACTTATGAGAGCGGATGAGAGGATAAGATTTTCGCCGAAGTTCGTTAAGTTCTATCCTGACAAGGTGAAGTCACTTTTCAAGCTCGGATTTCCTGCAGGTATACAGAATGCGATATTCCAGTTCGCGAATCTGTTCGTGCAGGTGGGTGTCAATTCCTTTGATGCGGTTATCGTTGAGGGAAATTCGGCAGCGACGAATGCGGATGCGCTTGTGTATGATGTCATGGCGGCGTTCTACACGGCATGTGCAAGCTTCATGGGACAGAATTATGGTGCAAGAAATAAAAAGAGAGTCAGAAACAGCTATATCATAAGCCTTGCATATTCATTTGGAATCGGAATGGTTATGGGACTTACATTGAATGCACTCGGCAGACCGTTTTTGTCACTCTTTACTAAGGACAGCGAGGTTATGGACGCAGGAATGCTGCGTCTTAACATAATGAGTATTTCATACGGCTTCTCCGCATTCATGGATTGTACGATTGCTGCATCGAGAGGTCTTGGAAAGACGGTTGTTCCGACGTACATAGTTATAATGGGTTCGTGTGTGTTCCGTGTGGTATGGATATACACGGTGTTCGCTTACTTCAAGACGGTACCGTCACTGTATATTCTCTATATCTGTTCGTGGACGATCACGGCGATAGCGGAGTTCATATATTTCAGACGCGTATACAGGGAGCATATTAAGGTGCTGTAATTATAATAAATTTGAATATCTTTGGCATAATAAAAACCGGGGACACCAAGACGGTGCCTCCGATTTTTATATATAAGCTATATTGAGCTGTTGGATTACTTTAATACGAACTTGCTTACAAGCTGCTGTAATGTGTCTGCCTGTGCTGAGAGTTCTTCGCTTGTTGCAGAGGTCTCCTCGGCGGCGGATGAGTTAGACTGTACAACCTCTGCTATCTGATTCACACCTTCCTCTGCCTCAAGCATCGACTTAGCTTCTGTCTCGGATGCTGCACTGAGTGTCTTGGAGGTCTCGGCAATGGACTGTATTCCGTTGATTACGGACTGAAGTGCTTCCTCCGCACTCTGTGCGGCATGATTGCCTTCATTAATCTCTTTTAAGGCACCTTCGATAAGCTCACGGGTATCAACCGCTGACTTGGCACTCTGTTCTGCGAGCTGACGAATCTCATCTGCAACAACCGCGAAGCCGCGTCCTGCATCGCCGGCTCTTGCCGCCTCGATGGATGCATTGAGTGAGAGAAGATTGGTCTGGCTTGCGATGTCCTCAATGTCTGCCGTGATATTCTCAATCTTTCTTGAAGTCTCTGTGATACGAAGCATTGCTTCCGAGAGCATCCGCATCTGCTCCCTTCCCGCATCAGCCTGTCTTGCATATTCAACAGCCTGCTTATGCGCATCCTCAAGGTTCTTGGAGGAGCGTTCTGCTTCCTCGGTAATATTGGTAATTGTTGAGGTGAGCTCCTCGATGGCACCTGCCTGTTCCGTCGCACCCTCGGCAAGAGACTGAGCGGACTGAGCAAGGTTATCCGAACCGGCAGCAACCTGCTTGGAGGCTTCATCAACCTGGGTAAGTGTGGAAATCATCTGATGCTTGAGCTTCTGCATAGCCTTGAGCATAATTGAGAACTTGCCTACATACTTGTCGTGGCAGCTTGAGCTTGCCATAAAATTGCCCTCTGACATTTCGCCGAGCACATAGCCTATATCGGAGATAAGGCGGTTAAGCTCTTCCGCCATGTACTTAGAATCTGCAAGCATATCAGCGAACTCATCTTCATATGAACTTTCAGGGAACGGGCTGTCAAGGTCGCCGTTGGCAAGCTTCTTGAGGCGGTCGGCAGTATCTGTAAGTGTCTTTTCAATATCCTTAGCGAATTCATTGCCCTTTTTATGGGACTGGAGTCTTGCAAAGATAACTATAAGTACAATTACCGCTATTGATACAATCTGCATTATGTTGAGGGCTGCCTTAACGGAGTTGCCCTTAGTGACTGCATAATCCATGAGGTCTCTCATGCTGCTGTAAATCGAATCGTATTTAACCGTAAGCTCATTGATTTCACGGTGCTGAGCCTGATTGCTTGCGTCAATGTCGGTTGTGGCACCTGCCTTGATGATCTCGTCGGCAAGGGACCAGTAATCTGACATTACATTAGTTACATCCTGACAGAGCTGCCTGCCTTCACCGCTGGTGAACTTTGCCTGTACTGCTTCAAAGTAAGTCATGAAGCTCTCCTTCTTGGAGTTGAACAGCTCCTGCTGCTCATTGATAGCATCGGTGTCAACGTAGCCAATGGCACCTCTGAGCGCACTTCTTGATTCTGCGAGTACGGTCATTGCCTTACCGATATCGCCCTGAACGAAGCCATAATTGGTAAGGGCGTTATTGTAGCGCACACTCACAAAAATCATTATAATCACAGCGAGGAATACGGCAATGCTTGTCACATTGGTTATGTAGTTGAACCTGCCGGTAAGCCGTTCCTTAATTCGCTGCCTGCCCTTTTTTTCAGTAGTCTGACGTACCTCCATAATGAATACCTCTTTCCGCTTTACGCTATTATTTTCACGATTGGAATGAATATAAGCTTATTATAATACTTTTGTGCCGGCTTTTAAACCTTTATTTGGAAAATTAAAAATGCTTTGACAATATGGTCTTATAGCTTTAAAATGACTTTAGGTGAAACAATAAAAATGGTTGTTTTCCAAAAATAATATCAAAGGCGAGAGCGGAATAGGAGAGGTATTATGAAGTTTTTTATCGACACAGCAAAGGTTGAAGACATTAAGAAAGCGAATGACATGGGGGTTATTTGCGGAGTTACAACGAATCCATCCCTGATTGCAAAAGAGGGAAGAGATTTTAATGAGGTTATCAAGGAAATTGCATCGATTGTCGATGGTCCTATAAGCGGCGAGGTTAAGGCTACAACTCAGGACGCAGAGGGAATGATTAAGGAGGGAAGAGAGATAGCTGCCATCCATCCTAACATGGTTGTCAAGATTCCTATGACTGTTGAAGGTCTTAAGGCTACCAAGGTTCTTGCATCCGAGGGTATCAAGGTTAATGTGACACTTATTTTCTCAGCTAATCAGGCACTTCTTGCAGCAAGAGCAGGTGCAGCTTATGTATCACCGTTCCTTGGAAGACTTGATGATATCTCACAGCCGGGTATTGACCTTATCCGTACAATCTCTGATATCTTCATGAATTATCCTGAGATTGAGACCGAGATTATCGCAGCAAGCGTTCGTAATCCGATTCATGTAACCGATTGCGCACTTGCAGGTGCTGATATTGCAACCGTTCCTTACTCGGTAATCGAGCAGATGACCAAGCATCCTCTCACAACAGCAGGAATTGACAAGTTCGTTAAGGATTATGAGGCTGTGTTCGGAAAGCAGAACTAATCCGTAGAGTATCTTTTGAATCCAATATCATATAATAAGGAGATTTACTTACTATGCGTGACAATGTAGAAAACATGTCTGTTAATGCCATCCGAGTTCTTGCAGCGGATGCAGTTCAGAAGGCTAACTCGGGACATCCGGGACTTCCACTAGGTTCAGCGGCTATGGCTTATGAGCTTTGGGCGAATCATATGAATCACAATCCGGCAGATCCTAAGTGGTTCAACAGGGACAGATTCATATTATCGGGCGGACATGGTTCCACTCTTTTATATTCACTTCTTCATCTTTTCGGCTACGGACTTACGAAGGAGGATCTTGCAAGCTTCCGTCAGTGGGGCTCGCTCACACCGGGACACCCTGAGTACGGTCATACAGTCGGCGTAGAAGCTACAACAGGCCCTCTCGGAGCGGGTATGGGTATGGCAGTAGGCATGGCAGTTGCGGAGGCACATCTTGCAGCAGTATTTAACAAGGAGAATTTCCCTGTGGTTGACCACTACACCTATGTTCTCGGCGGTGACGGCTGTATGATGGAGGGTATCTCCTCCGAGGCATTCTCACTTGCGGGAACACTCGGACTCAGTAAGCTCATCGTGCTCTACGATTCCAACAAGATTTCAATAGAAGGCGGCACTGATATTGCGTTTACCGAGGATGTAAGAAAGCGCTTTGAGGCATTCGGCTTTCAGACACTCGTTGTCGAGGACGGCAATAATATAGAAGAAATCGGCAAGGCTATCGAGGAGGCTAAGGCTGACAAGACAAGACCTGCGATGATTACGGTTAAGACCAAGATTGGTTATGGCTGCCCTGCTAAGGAAGGCAAGGCATCTGCACATGGCGAGCCTCTCGGCGCTGACAATGTTGCAGCTCTCAAGGAGAACCTTGGCTGGCCTTCACAGGAGCCTTTCTACGTTCCTGATGAAGTATACGCCAATTACAAGGAGAAGGCTAAGAAGGGTGCCGAGGCAGAGGAAGCATGGAACAGGCTTTTTGCTGATTACTGCAAGGCATACCCTGAGATGAAGAAGCTTTGGGATGAGTATTTTGACGAGGATGCGACAGAGAAGGTTCTTACGGATGAGAACTTCTGGAGTTATGAGGACAAGCCTCAGGCTACACGTAACCTTTCAGGCGTACAGATTAACAAGCTTAAGAATATGCTTCCTAACCTTATGGGAGGTTCTGCTGACCTTGCACCTTCAACTAAGACATACATGTCCGACATGGGAGACTTCTCCAAGGACAACTACGCAGGAAGGAATATGCACTTCGGCGTAAGAGAGCTTGCCATGACTGCTATCGGCAACGGTATGATGCTTCACGGCGGTCTTCATGCTTTTGTATCGACCTTCTTCGTATTCAGTGATTATGTTAAGCCTATGGCAAGACTTTCAGCCATCATGGGAGTACCTCTTACATTCGTACTTACACATGACAGCATCGGTGTAGGAGAGGACGGTCCGACACATGAGCCTATCGAGCAGCTTGCAATGCTCCGTTCACTTCCTAACTTCACCGTATACAGACCTTGTGATGCCACAGAGACAGTAGCAGCCTGGGCTTATGCAGTGACATCCAGGAAGACACCTACCGCACTTGTACTTACAAGACAGAATCTTCCTCAGATTGCAGGCTCCTCCAAGGAAGCTCTCAAGGGAGCTTACGTTATAGCTGATTCCGGGAAGAGCGTACCGGATGCAATTCTTATCGCATCAGGCTCAGAGGTATCACTTGCAGTTGACGCTAAGGCAGAGCTTATCAAGGACGGCATCGACGTGAGAGTCGTTTCCATGCCTTCAATGGACGTATTCGAGCAGCAGAGCGACGAGTACAAGGAGTCAGTGCTTCCTAAGAGCGTCAGAAAGAGAGTTGCAATCGAGGCACTTTCAGACTTCGGCTGGGGCAAGTATGTGGGACTTGACGGAGCTTACGTCACAATGCACGGCTTTGGTGCGAGCGCTCCTGCAGCAACACTCTTCAAGGAGTTCGGCTTCACTGTTGATAATGTGGTTAAGACGGTAAAAGGACTCTAAGGTCTTGTAATGAAAATGGCGCTTTCTATTGTGAAAGCATAAAGTAGCATGATTAAAATAACGGCAGGGGGCATATCATATTGGTGAGTGTCCCCTGCCTGTTGTTTTAGAATGGAGGATGAAAATGAAAAACAGTAAAAAAGAAGCTGCATTGATACTTGGGCTTGCCGCAGTCATAGCGGTTGCAGCGGCAGTACTTACCTGCGTGCTTCTCATGCCGAAGCTCAGAATGGGAAACAGACTTAAGGAGCTTTTGAAGGAAAATTATACATACAGCGCCGAGGTGTCTGTCGAGGGCATGGATTTCGGTCTGCTCGGCGACAGCCTTGAGGGTGAGCTTGCGGGAAGCCACAGTGCCGACGTGATATACGCCGGTGTATCGTACAAGGGCTTCGAGTATCTCGAGGCGTATGTGAGTGCCGACGGAAAGGTGATGTTAAACGTCGAGAAGCTTTTCGAGAGCGCAATCGCGAGAGCGGAGGAAAAGACAGGTATTCCGCTCGATTTCATGAAGAGCAGGCTCACTGACCTGACTATCTCATCAGATCAGATTGAGGACATAACAGGCGTTAAGCTGGTGACTATGGCTGATGCCGGAGTTACACAGAATTCGCTTCAGGAGTTCATACAGGCTGTGAAGCTTCTCTCCGCCGTAAAGCAGGTCAAGGCGGATGATATGGCGGCAGCGTATAAGCTTCTCGGTGATGATGCCATGTACTTCATGCTCAAGTTAAAGGATGGCATGACCAAGGTGTACATTGGAGTGCCGAAGGATAAATCGGACAAGAGCACATCATTCGTTGTCGAGTACACAGGCGATGAATCGGATGCAGTCGTGTGGAAAATCAAGCTTGATTATGAAGTGGGTGATGTCGGAGAGATAGAGATACCTGATGAGACGCTGTCGAAGGAGACGGTAGAGATACTAAAGAAGGTGTATGGGTATCTGGAATAAATAGGTATTAAAATTTAACTCGGTCGCGACCGAGTCGGTCACGACCGAGTTAAATTGATGCCACAATTTTGATTACATTGTGTATATGTATGTCTGTTATCTGTTATCAATATCCACCACAATATGTCTTGGCTGACCAGTAATCATGATAGGTGTGAGCTCTGCCTGTATGAGCGGGCGGATGTAGTTGACGAGCTTCCCGCTCACGCCGCTTCCGTCAGCGTTAATCCATTCAAGGGGAACCTTCTTCTCAATGTTGGCAATCTTGTGTACATCATAGAGGTCTGTCGTGCAGATGTACGGATCTTCGGATACTCTCTTGAGTATTACCATCTTACCTGTCTCGCCCTCGAATGCAGCCTTCACTGCGTAGCCGCCGACCTGATAAGCCTCGGTAATGTCCACACGGGATGTGAGGTGTCCTGCGCATCGCTGGAGTGTTGAGAGCTCGATTGCTCTTGACTTGCAGCCGATTTTCTCACTTACGAGAGCTGAGAGATACTTAGCTGTACCTGAGAGCTGCTTATGACCGAACGAATCGACATACTCTGTATGCTGTCCGTGCTCGAACACATACTTGCCGTCGGCTGTCTTGATACCTTCTGAAACAGCGACAACGACGGATTTTTTAACCTTCTGAATCTCTTTTATTTTCTCGAGGAATGTATCAACATCAAAAGGAAGCTCAGGGAGATAGAGTAAATCAACGCCCTCGCAGTCCTCGCAGTGAGCGAGCGCTGCCGCACCCGTGAGCCAGCCTGCGTTACGTCCCATAATCTCAATGATTGTCACGTTCTTAACATCATATACAAGACCGTCGCGGATAAGCTCCTTAGTAGCCGAAGCAATGTACTTTGCAGCACTTCCGAAGCCCGGAGTGTGGTCTGTCACGGCGAGGTCGTTGTCGATGGTCTTAGGGACACCGATAAAGCGAATCGGACTGTTCATAAGGATTGCATAATCGGACAGCTTCTTGATTGTGTCCATGGAATCATTTCCGCCTATGTAGAAAAAGGCTGTGATGCCGTACTCGTTAAGTATCTCGAATATCCTGTCATACAGTGCCCTGTCGTCGCATATATCAGGGAGCTTGTATCTGCATGACCCCAAGAATGAAGACGGTGTTCTCTTAAGCAGTTCCAAATCCATATCCGAGCGGATTTTCTCGCTCATATCTATAATGTTCTTCTCCAAAAATCCCTGTATTCCGTATCTCATGCCGTATACTTTCTCTGCACCAAGATCCTTGGCTGTCTTGAATACACCTGCAAGACTTGAGTTTATTACAGCGGTTGGACCGCCGGACTGACCTACAATTACATTACCTGCCATCATAGCCTCCTAAATTTTAATCCCGAATGGGTTCGTGCAATCGCACATAAATCCATTGTAGCACATAGGGTACAGGCATACAAGAATTGATAAAAAATAGACAGTCGGGGAATGGACATATTATGGAGAAATGTTTTTGGTAAATTTCAATAAATAAAATTGTATAATATGACAAAAAGAATTAATTAAACATTGCCAACGGTGAAAAGATGTGCTATCATTATCTAAAAGCATAGTTCTTATTTTTCTGTATAATCTGATTATTCACACCTAAGACATTCGTGCTTTTGTATCCCATAGACAATGACAGGAGCATGTGTAGGTATGATAAGGTAAGGAGGGAAAATACCATGTGTGAAGCGTTGAGAAGACTTATGAAGGATGAGATTGAGGAAACTTTGGACAAGGCAACCAAGGAGGCAAGCGAGCAGGGGCGTGCACAGATGCAGAAGGAGACTTCGGTAGCCCTCTCGAAGATGGGTATGTCCGTTGAGAACATTGCGAGTGCAGTGAACGCGAGCGTGGAGCAGGTTTTGGCGTGGATTTAGTTTGCACGGGGAGACGAAAGAATGGATGCAGGAACCATTAAAACGATTTTGAATGTCGGTGAGACCATTGCCGTCGAGTTCAAGCGGTGTGGGAATGGAATTGAGAGCGATGTGTACGAGACAGTGTGTTCTTTTTTAAACAGATTCGGTGGAGATTTGTTTATGGGGGTATTGGACGACGGAACTGTTGTCGGTGTACCTGAAAAAGCTGCACCTGATATGGTGAAGAATTTTATTAGTTGTGTAAGTAATCCGTTATTATTTACACCGACAATATATCTCACACCTGAGATAATTGAATATGAAGGGAAAACGATAATTCATGTTCATATAATGCCAAGTGCGGAGGTTCATAGCTTCAGGAAGGTAATATATGACAGGGTAAGTGATTCTGACGTGAAGATTACGGCTACGGCACAGATTGCGCAGATGTATATCAGAAAGCAGGAAATATATACGGAGAAGAAGATATTTCCGTATGTCGGAATGGAAGATTTGAGGCTTGATCTGCTTCCAAGAATACGAACTATGGCAGCGAATAACAGCCCCGGGAATCCATGGAATAATATGTCTGATGAGGAACTGTTAAAATCCGCGAGGCTTTATGCAACGGACCGCGTGACGGGAGCATCGGGGTTTAATCTTGCCGCGGTAATGCTTCTTGGAAAAGATGATGTCATAGCGGATGTCGTTCCCGCTTATGTTACGGATGCACTTCTTCGCAGAGTTGACGTTGACCGATATGATGATCGTGAGATTATAAAGACGAACTTGATTGAGAGCTATGAGCGGCTGATGGATTTTGGAAGAAAACATTTGCCGGATAAGTTTTATCTTGAACAGGATCAGAGGAAAAGCCTGCGCAATATAATCGTTCGTGAGATAATAGCAAATACGCTTATACATAGGGAGTACACAAGTTCATATCAGGCTAAGTTTGTGATTGAGAGTGCGCGGATGTATACGGAGAATGCCAACAGAGCATCCAAGGTGGAGGCTCTTACGCCTGATAATATAGAGCCGAACCCAAAGAATCCGATTATCGCCGCATTTTTCCGCAACATCGGATATGCTGACCAGTTGGGCTCCGGCGTGAGAAATCTCTACAAGTATAGTAGACATTATTCGGGAATGGAGCCTGAGTTCGATGAGGGGGATGTGTTCAGAATTATTGTTCCGTTGGATGATTCTTATGTACATGAATCGGAGTTAGTGAATGGGCAGCAAGATGCCGATAAAGTGCCGATAAATGCCGATAAAATGCCGACAAATGAAAATAAAATAAATAATACAGCATTATCAGCACAACAAAGAAAAGTATTTCAATATGTAAAAGACAATGGACAGATTACTTCTCATGAAGCTGAATTGTTGTTACAGGTAAAGCAGCGGCGTGCGAGATTCATACTTGGAGAGTTGGCAGATTTGGGAGTGCTGGAGCGACAAGGTGCATACAAGAGTACAGTATATGTCTTTCGAAATGAAAACAAATTATAAAAATTCCCTAAAAAAACAGTTGACATTTAATACCATGAAGCGTATTCTGAAAAAGACTTAAGAATCACAAAACGATAATAAAAGAAAGGAGGCAGTACACGATGATTAAGTTAAGAAATGTAACATTAACATTATACGTTATCGGGACTGCCTCGGATATACATACTGCATAACAGCGTGGGTGGGTATTGACGATTATATAGCGCAATGGGGTTATATGATATTTGATACTGACAAGGGCTATTTGCATGAATGGAAGCCGTATGGTCGTTCTGACCATGCGGCTTTTTTGCGTATGTATCTATTCGGGGCATGCGGCGTAGGAAGCCGTGAAGTATTACTATTGCACGTTGCGAGAGAGTGCGGCGTGTACGAAATTCATGCCGGCGCGAAGGAGCCGGCGAAGAGGGAGGTAATTTATGAAGTTGAGAAACTACATCGCAAGAAGCTGGTACATGTACCTGATTGCGCTTGCTGCGATGGTATGCAGTATCGGTCTTGACATGGTGTATCCGTTCATAACGAGGTCGCTTATTGATGATGTCATTATGGATGGACAGACACAGCTTCTTATGAAGCTGCTGTTTGGACTGCTCTCGATAGGATTTGCGAGGGCGGTGTTCCAGTTCGTCAAGGAATTTGTTTTTGACTATACCAGCATGAGTATAGGAAGCAAGATAAGAGTGGGACTGTTCAAGCACGTTCAGAAGCTTTCGATAAGGTTCTTTGATAAGAATAACACGGGTGAGCTGATGGCGCGTGTGAAGGATGATGTCGACAATGTGTGGAATGCACTCGGCTATGTCGGAATGTTAGCTATTGAATGCACAATTCACACAATAGGCGTGCTTGTCTGCATGATAAGCATAAGTCCCGTGCTCACAATCATTCCGATAGTCATCATGCCGATTGTGGCGTACCATGCGGTTGCACTCGAGAAGAAGATAGGCAAGGTGTACGACGATCTGTCGGAGGAGAACGCGGCACTCACGACGGTTGTTCAGGAGAACCTCACGGGTGTGCGCGTTGTAAAGGCATTTGCGAGAGAGGATTATGAGATTGAAAAGTTCAGGAAGCATAATAAGAATTATTATGACCTCAGCATGAAGCAGTCAAAGATTTCTCTCAGATACAATCCTAATATATCATTTTTGACAAGACTGCTTTTGCTGCTTGTTGTGCTTATCGGCGGCGGCTTTGTAATTATGGATAAGATAACCTTGGGAGACCTCGGCGCGTTTACCGAGTATGCCAACAATATTATCTGGCCGATGGAGATGATTGGCTGGCTGAGCGCCGATATGGCGAGCGGTCTTGCATCGGCAAAGAAGATAAGAAAGATATGGAGCGAGGAGCCTGAGATTGCCGACAAGGACGGTGCGAAGGATATAGGAAGAGCCAAGGGAGAGGTGGCTTTTGAGAATGTATCCTTTAACATCAACGATACACAGGTGTTAAACAATGTGTCATTCAAGGTTCCGGCAGGAAAGACACTTGGAATAATGGGTGTTACCGGTTCCGGAAAGACATCTATTATCAATCTTATGGAGCGCTTCTATGATGCGACTGAGGGCAAGGTAATGCTTGACGGCAACGATGTAAGAGACATTACAACCGAGAGCCTCAGGCGCAACCTGTCCGTAGTTATGCAGGATGTGTTCCTTTTCTCCGATTCGATTAAGGAGAATATCAGCATAGGACGCAAGGATAACATAACGGATGAGCTTATTGAGGCATCTGCGCAGTCTGCAAGGGCTGCGGGCTTTATCGGTAAGCTGGGTGACAAATATGAAACAGTAGTTGGTGAGCGGGGTGTCGGACTGTCCGGCGGACAGAAGCAGCGTATAAGCATAGCAAGAGCCATTGCAAAACAGGCTCCTGTGCTTATACTTGACGACTCGACATCTGCTCTTGATATGGAAACGGAATATGAGATTCAGAAGGAACTCGAAGCGATGAAGGATACGACAAAGATTATCATTGCACATCGTATCTCCGCGGTAAAGCAGGCTGATGAGATTATAGTCTTATCGGGAGGAAGCATTGCCGAGAGAGGAACGCATGATGAGCTTATGGCAAAGAAGGGAATCTACTATGATACCTACAACGCACAGTATTCCGCTTCCAACTTTTTAGAGGAGGTGACAACAGATGTCGGTTAATTCCTTCAGAGAGGACGAGGAACAGAAGGAGGTACTTAAGCTTGACACACTCATGCGTCTGTACCGCTATCTGTTCAGATATGGAAAAAAGATTCTGCTTGTGCTGTTCATAATGTGCATCACAATAGCAATCAACCTTATAAACCCGCTCATTATTGAGCGTGCGGTTAATGTCCACATTGCGAACAAGGACATGAAGGGGCTCATGCTTCTGTGCCTGTTCGGCGTTGGACTCAATGTAATTAATGTGGCAGGAATCAAGCTTCGTATGTATATGCTTGCCAAGATATCCAATCAGGTGCTTCTTGACATAAGACAGGCGGTATACGAGCACATTCAGAAGCTCAGCTTCCACTTCTTCGATACAAGACCTACGGGAAAGATTCTCGCGAGAGTAATCGGAGATGTCAATTCATTAAAAAATATACTTTCGGACAGTGTAACAACACTTATCCCGGACTTTATAACACTTGTGGCGGTAGCCGTGATAATGCTTGTGAAGAACCCTAAGCTTGCACTTGCCTCGTTTGTGACGCTTCCTTTTCTCATAGCTGCCATGTCGATTATCGAGAAGCTCGGACACAAGAGATGGCAGTCATTCCGCAAGAAGACCTCGAACATGAACGCATATCTTCATGAGAACCTCTCGGGAATCAGGGTTGTGCAGAGCTTTGCGGCGGAGGATGAGTCGCTTGACAGCTTCAGCGGGCTTGTTGATGAGCAGAAGAAGGCATTTGTCGGTGCGGTGAGAGTGTCGGATATGTTCAGCCCTACGATTGAGATAAGCTGGGGCGTGGGCGGATTTTTACTGTACTTTATCGGTATAAGAGTTCTCGGTGTCGGAACGGTTGGTGTCGGAACATTCATGGCATTTACCTCGTACCTGTCGATGTTCTGGAGCCCTATAAGAAATCTGGCTAACTTCTATAATAAGATTATCACCAACATCTCGGCTGCTGAGAGGGTATTCGATATTCTTGATACCGAGCCTGATATCCGTGACGAGGAGGGTGCGAAGGAGCTTCCTAAGATTGAAGGAAGAGTAGAGTTCGACCATGTATCCTTTGCTTACTCGGATGAACCTGATGTGATGGTTTTAAAGGATGTAAGCTTCAAGGTTAAGCAGGGTGAGACCATTGCACTTGTAGGTCCTACCGGTGCAGGAAAATCAACGGTAATCAATCTTATTAGCAGATTCTACAATGCGACAGAGGGAAAGGTGCTTGTGGATGACACGGATGTCAAGAGTGTTACACTTAAGAGCTTGAGAGAGCAGATGGGTATTATGACGCAGGACAATTTCCTGTTCTCGGGTACAATTAAGGAAAATATACGCTATGGCAAGCTTGATGCCACGGATGAGGAGATTATGGAAGCGGCGAAGTCGGTTCATGCGCATGATTTCATCATGAAGCTTGAAAAAGGATATGACACTGAGATTAATGAGCGTGGAACGAGACTCTCAAACGGTCAGAGACAGCTTATAGCATTCGCGAGAACCATGTTAAGCAAACCTCAGATATTGATACTTGATGAGGCGACCTCAAGCATTGACACGCATACAGAGACACTTGTACAGCGGGGAATTGAGGCGATGCTTTCAGGAAGAACCTCGTTCGTAATTGCACACAGACTTTCTACCATTAAGAATGCGGACAGAATATTTGTGATAGACGACGGAAGAATTAAGGAAGAGGGATGCCACGAAGAGCTGCTTGCCGCTAAGGGAGCGTACTACAATCTGTATGCAGCCCAGTTCAAGAATCTTGCATAATTAGAAAATCCGATATGTGCCATAAGGACTGTTGACAACTGCAGTAACGTGGGTGTATTCTTATGGTAATGTTTTATCACATTACAGGGGCAGGAGATAGGAGGACATTTAAAAATGAAGTTTTGTACAAAGTGTGGAAGACCACTTCAGGATGGCGAAGTATGTAACTGCCAGACAGAGAATGCACAGCCACAGACAGCACAGGAGCAGACAGCAGGTGCTCAGACAGCATCAACAGCGGCACAGCCGGCAGCATCAGCTGCTACACAGCCGGCAGCTAAGCCTATTATTACTAAGGAGCAGGCTACAGAGATTTCCAAGGGAATGTTAGCATTTGCTAAGGAATTTGTTAAGAATCCGGTTGAGGCCAGCGAGGCAGTTGTAGGTGAGCATTCACTTGCCACGGTTGCAGGTCTTGTTGTGGTTAATGCGGCAGCGGAGCTTGTTTATAAGATTATAAGAATGATTATATGGACTGCTAAGTATGGTTCTTACGGAATCGGCGATTGGCTTAAGACAATTTTCTGCACGATTTTATGGTGGATAGCAATACCGGCAGCATGTGCAGGTCTTATTTGGGTATGCGGTAAGTTCGTTCAGAAGCAGGAGGTCAACTTTAAGAAGGCTCTCAGCGTATTTGCAATTCCTGCACTTCCGCTTTTGGTATTTACTGTTATTAATCTTTTACAGCTTGTGCTTACACACTCTTTCTTTACTGTAATTTTCAACGTAATAAGAACAGCTATCGGTGGTATGATGATTTACCTTGCAGGTGTCGGCATTGTGAAGGTACTTCCAAGAGACAACAAGAATTTTGTTTACTCAATTGGAATTATCTGTGCAGGACTTTGGTTTGTAAATTGGCTTGTAACAGTAGCAATTTTCTAATATAATATATGGAGTCCATAAGGCTCTTCGTCATGCTTAATGCTGTGGGCGAAGAGCCTTTTAATTTACAGGAAATTGCTTTTGGTAATATTATTCTTTTGACAGGGAGGAAAGCTATGTATCTTGAAAAATATGAGCAGTATCTTGGAACAGGTGAGAGAAACGGACAGGGATTGGACTTAAAGACATTTCTTGAGGAGTATAATCCTAAGCTTTACGATACTCCTGCGAATACGGTTGATAATCTTATATTTACCTATGTGGAAGAGAACGGCAGCAGAAGAATCGGAAAGCTGCTTCTTATTAAGAGAGGAAATCATCCGTCAATAGGCTGGTGGGCACTCCCGGGAGGTTTTGTGGATTTCCGTGAGAATCTTGAAACGGCTGCCGCAAGAGAGCTTGAGGAGGAGACCGGGCTTAAGGGCGTGAAGGGCGTTCAGCTCGGAAGCTACGGAGATTATGACCGTGATCCTAGAACAAGAATTATCACGACGGCGTATGTGTTCGTGGAGGAAGAGGGCAGACTTAAGGCTACGGCGGGAGATGATGCTGCGGATGCCGGCTGGTTCACCATGAAGGTTACCAAGGCCGGAGAGGCTGCTGACAGCACAGACGAGATTAAAAAGGAATTTTTTGACATAGAATTTGAATGCGGGGAGATTCATCCTACGGCAAGAGTGCTTGTGTCGACGGACAGGACACATTTTCTTGTAAAAAAGGACTATAAGATAGTCAGCAATAATCTTATTGCAGCCGACCATGCTGCGATTATTCTTCACGGATATGATTATGTGACTGACCATCTGAACTGAATGCAATAATTATATGATTTATGAGGCGGCAAGCCGCCGGAAAATGAGGATTAATATGGAGAAAAAGAAAGTAGTAGTCATAGGACATAAGAATCCTGACACAGATTCCATATGCTCTGCGATAGCGTATGCAAGACTTAGGAATATGCTTGATTCAGATACTGAGTATATTCCTCTTCGCGCCGGACAGCTTAATGAGGAGACACAGTATGTGTTAAAGCAGTTTAACATAGCTCCGCCGCAGTATGTGACGGACGTTAAGAGTCAGGTTAAGGATATTGAGATTCGTAAGATTGACGGAGTGGACAGGAATATATCAATTAAGGCTGCATGGAAGCTTATGAGGGATATGGGCGTTGTGACACTTCCGATAACGAGCGATAACAGACTTGAAGGACTTATAACCATTGCTGATATCGCGACATCTTATATGGACGTGCATGACAGCACGACATTGTCCACTGCGAGAACCGTATGCAGGAATATCGTCGAGACACTTGATGGGGAACTCATAATAGGCGATGAGCAGCATGTGTTCGACAGGGGAAAGGTTCTTGTCGCTGCCGCGAATCCTGACCTTATGGAATCGTATATTAAGATGGGAGATATAGTAATTCTCGGCAACCGCTATGAGTCACAGCTCTGCGCGATAGAGATGCAGGCGGGATGTATTGTAGTGTGCGAGGGAGCACCTGTATCAATGACGATAAAAAAGCTTGCCGTTGAGAATCATTGCACGATTATAAGTACTCCGCATGATACCTTTACTGCATCGAGACTTATCAATCAGTCAGTTCCAATAAGCTTCTTCATGAGAACGGAGGGACTTATAACCTTCAGCACGGAGGCGTATACAGACGAGGTACGTCAGGTAATGGCTAAGAAGAGGCACCGCGACTTCCCGGTTCATGATGAGCAGGGACGGTATATAGGAATGATTTCAAGAAGAAATCTCCTCGGAATGGGCAAGAAGCAGATTATAATGGTTGACCACAATGAGGCAAAGCAGGCGGTTGATGGAATAGACCAGGCGGAGATATTAGAGATTATTGACCATCATAAGCTGGGAACGGTCGAGACCATGAATCCCGTATTTTTCCGCAATCAGCCTCTCGGATGTACCGCAACAATCATATATCAGATGTACAATGAAAGCCATGTGGATATAGATAAAAAGACGGCGGGACTTATGTGCTCGGCAATTCTTTCCGACACGCTGATGTTCCGCTCGCCGACCTGCACTCCTGCTGATGTCGCGGCAGCAAAGGAGCTTGCAAAGACGGCGGGAATAGATATCGAGGGGTATGCAGTCAAGATGTTCCGTGCGGGAAGCAACTTAAAGGATAAGACACCGCAGGAAATCTTTTCACAGGATTATAAGAGATTTTCGGTCAACGATATTAATTTCGGAGTCGGTCAAATATCCTCAATGGATGAGGAGGAGCTGCTTGACATTAAGGATAAGATTATGCCTTATATGAAGGAACAGCTCGAAAATCAGGGAACCAATATGATTTTTTTCATGCTGACGAACATGATTGCCACGGAGACACTTCTTATCGCACTTGGAAATGGTGCCGGTGATGTTATCGAGAACGGCTTTGATGCGCCGAAACTTGAGGAGGGCGTGTACAGGCTTGAGGGCGTGGTATCCCGCAAAAAGCAGTTGATTCCGGAGATTCTTACGGTTCTGTCACAGGAATAATACACAAAAATGGAGAGCTATATGGGAAAAATAAGCTGGAAACCGGGCAATATGTTATACCCTGTACCTGCGGTTATGGTGAGCTGCAGGAGGGAAAACGAGAGCCCCAATATTATAACGGTTGCATGGGCGGGGACAACCAACACCAATCCTCCCATGGTGTCAATATCGGTGAGACCTGAGAGATATTCGTATGAGATAATTAAGGAGACAGGGGAGTTCGTAATCAATCTTGTCACGAAGGAGCTTGTGTATGCCACAGACTATTGCGGCGTGCGCTCGGGAAGGGACGTGGACAAGTTCGCGGAAATGAAGCTTCATGAGGCTGAATCCAAGGAGGTTAAGGCACCGGGAATTATGGAGAGTCCGGTCAACATTGAGTGCCGTGTTGTGAGTGAACAGCCGCTTGGAAGCCATACAATGTTCCTTGCCAAGGTCGTCAATGTGAATGTCGATGACAGATATATGGATGAGAACGGAAGATTCAATCTTAATTCTTCGGGACTTGTGGCATATTCGCATGGAGAATATTTTGAACTTGGTAAAAAGCTCGGCAAGTTCGGATTTTCGGTTCAAAAGCAGGTAAGTGCCAAAAAGAAGAATCCAAATCGAAAGGACGCTAAAGAACATGAAAAAAGATAACGTTATTCTGATAGGTATGCCGGGAGTGGGGAAAAGCACAGTCGGAGTAGTGCTTGCAAAGCTTCTCGGATATCATTTTATCGATACAGATCTTGTGATTCAGGAGAAGGAGGGGAGACTTCTTAAGGAGATAATCGCTGCGGAAGGAAATGACGGATTCCTTAAGATAGAGGACAGAATAAATGCAGAGCTTGATGCAGAGCATTCGGTAATCGCACCGGGAGGAAGCGTGGTGTACGGAGAGAATGCCATGAAGCATTTTAAGGAGATAGGCACGGTCGTATATCTGAAGGCATCCTATGAGATGATTAACGAAAGACTGTCAAATCTTGAAGGACGCGGCGTTGTGCTCAAGGAGGGACAGACACTTAAGAACCTGTATGACGAGCGCTGCGTTCTCTACGAAAAGTATGCTGACCTCACGGTTGATGAGCAGGGAAGGAGTCTTGCGGACACGGCAAGAGCGGTTGCCTCCTTAGTAAGATCTTAATGGAAAATTTTAACAATTTTTTTAAAATATCTGTAACATTTTGTAACAATGTGTGTAAAAAATATCCTCTTTTTTACAAAAAAACCTTTACAAATCAAGGATTTATTGGTACTATGTATTTGTTACAAAATTGTTAAGTAAGTTCTTGCATTTTTTGGAGGATGATATGAAGTTTACCAGGCAGTACAGAAAATTGAAGAATGTATATCTGAAGGTTGCAGTAGCTGCTTGCTTATTTGTTATATTTGTTATACCATTTGCTACACGATTTACAGCACCTGTACAAGCGGAGACCGGCAGCGGCAGAATGGCTGAGGGCATAGCAGGCTACACGGTTGTGCTTAACGGGACACCGGTTGCGGTCACAGGTTCCGAGGATGCTGCAAGAACAGCACTTCAGGCAGTCAGAAACAGACTTAATGAAGAGAACGGAATAGTCGTATATGCCGATACGAACCTTGAGGTCTATGCAGAGGACAACATAAGAGGTAAGCTTCTTGGTGAGGCGGAGCTTGAGAATGTGCTGTACAATGCGGTAGCTGCCACAGCGTATGTTCCTGATAATGTAGTATATACAGTTCGTATTGATGACTTTATGGTAACTGTCAGAAGTGAGGCGGAGGTTATTGAACTGCTAGAGGCAGCCAAGAACAGAATCGCAGGCGAAGCCGCTGATGGCTTCCAGGTTGAGCTTGTGGACAGCACTTCGAACGGAATGTCATGCAGAACCGTTAATGTAACGACAGCCGACATCGCCATGAACGAGGCGGCCAAGGTTCTTGCAACAATAGATGGTACGGATACGGTTCAGGTTACTGATGAGACAGTATTCGAGGACGGAGTTCTTTATGTAGGTTTCGCCGAGAACGTAGAGGTTATTGAGACAAGCGGTAATGCCAATGCCGTTAAGACAGTTGAGGAAGCACTTGAGGAGATAACCAAGGAGAAGGCTGAGAAGGGTACTTATGAGGTTGTTTCAGGTGACTGCCTTTCATCTATCGCAGAGAAGACGAACATACCTCTTGCTGATTTATATGCTCTCAATGAGAATCTTGATGAGAACAGCGTGATTATGCCGGGTGACCTTCTTACAATCACTGTTCCTACACCGGAGCTTTCGGTTGTGGTTAAGGAAGAGGTTACTTACAGCGAAGAGTATCAGGCAGACATTGTATATATCGACAACAACAGTATGTATCAGGGACAGCAGAATGTGGTCACACAGGGAACACCGGGATACAGAGAGGTTATCGCAGTTGTAAGTTCAGCTAACAATGTTGAGTACGACAGAGAGATTATAAGCCAGACTATTTTGACAGAGGCTACACCGACAGTAATTGAGAGAGGTACACAGATTCCTCCTACATTCATCAATCCTGTAAGCACGATGCAGATTACATCGGATTACGGATACAGAGTTCATCCTGTAACTGGTCAGGTTGGAAGCTTCCATACAGGTATCGACCTGTATGTACCGATGGGAACAGCAGTTAAGGCTTCCTGTGGTGGTACGGTAACACTTGCAGGCTGGAACGGCGGCTACGGATGGTGCGTTGATATCAGCCATGGCAACGGAATTACGACAAGATATGGCCACTTAAGTTCAATAGAGGTATCCGTTGGACAGACAGTTTCACAGGGGCAGAGAATTGCTCTTTCAGGTGCGAGCGGTAATGTAACGGGACCACATCTTCACTTCGAGGTTCTGCTTTGGGGTAATACACAGAATCCGAAGGAATATTTGAACAGGTAATACAGATAATACAGGGCAGAGGGACAGCACTCCCTCTGCTTTATTAATTTAAAAATATTCTTTACAAAGACGGCTTTTATGCTATAATAGAACGGATATAGTATGAAAAGTGCATTAAAAAGGATGCAGTGCGCATACTGAGAATGTACAGATGTTTCATATTAAGAAGAATTACATGTATTAGAGGTATGTAATGGAACAGTATGTTATTAAGGGCGGTAATCCCTTAAGCGGTGAAGTGAATATTATCGGAGCCAAGAATGCGGCATTGGCAATTATTGCTGCTGCGATTATGGCGGACGAGACAGTGACAATAGATAATGTTCCGGATGTAAGCGATATACAGGTGCTTTTAGGTGCTGTGGAGAGCATCGGCGCGGTCGTAGAGCGCGTTGACAGACACACATTTAAGATTAATGGAGCACTTATCAATACAACGATAGTTGACTATGAGAAGGCCAAGAAGATTAGAGGTTCATACTATCTTCTCGGAGCTCTTCTTGGAAAGTACAAGGATGCACATGTGGCATTCCCGGGAGGCTGTAATATCGGAACAAGACCGATAGACCAACATATCAACGGATTTAAGGCGATGGGTGCTGAAGTCGATACTGCATATGGCATGATAACGGCTACAGCGGACAGGCTTGTAGGAAGCCACATATACCTTGATATGGAGTCCGTAGGTGCTACAATCAATATCATGCTTGCAGCGACGCTTGCGGAGGGCAGCACGATAATAGAGAATGCTGCGAAGGAGCCTCATGTGGTTGATGTGGCGAACCTTCTTAACTGTATGGGTGCGAGCATCAAGGGTGCAGGAACCGATGTCATAAGAATCAAGGGAGTGCAGAAGCTTCACGGAGCCTCGTATTCTATTATACCTGACCAGATTGAGGCTGCCACATTCATGTGTGCCGCGGCAGCGACAGGCGGGGATGTGCTCATCAAGAATGTTATACCTAAGCATCTTGAGGCGATTACAGCCAAGCTTACGCAGATAGGCTGTGAGGTATCGGAATTCGATGACTCTGTGCGCGTTGTGGGCTACCGCAATATGAAGTATACGAATGTTAAGACACTTCCGTATCCGGGCTTTCCTACGGATGTGCAGCCGCAGATAACAGTGGTTCTTGCACTTGCGAAGGGAACCAGTATCGTTACAGAGGGAATCTTCGAGAACAGATTCAAGTATGTTGATGAGCTTGCCAAGATGGGCGCAGATATTACCGTCGAGGGTAATACGGCTATCGTGAAGGGTGTTGAGCGCTATACGGGAGCCGAGGTTACGGCACCTGATCTGCGTGCGGGAGCGGCACTTGTGCTTGCAGGACTTGCCGCAGACGGCGTTACGATAGTGGATGATATCAAGTATATCTTAAGAGGATATGAAGACTTCGACATTAAACTCAGAGAGCTTGGAGCCAGGATAGAGTATGTACAGAGCGAGAAGGAGATTCGCAAGTTCGTGCTCAAAACCTCATAAAATAAAAGGAGTTATTAATCAGCGGGTGATGTTGATTAATAACTCCTTTTTTAATGTGGAAAACAACGGTCTGTTCCGGGTGACTTGAACCCTGCAGCTGCCACGCTGAGTTCTGGAATGATTGCCTTGTTGCTGCAGCCTGCTTGAAAGTATATTATACAATAGCAACAATCTTGAGTTCAGAATGCTTAAGAAGATCGATGAACTCATCACCTATCTTTATCATCGGACGATACAGACACATAGGATTAATCATGACTATCTCTCCGACACGGCCATCGCTTAAGCGGGCGTTGTTGTGAAGATAAGTGGAAGAAATTCTGTTCAGAAATGTCATAAGGTAATGCGGGTCGTACTTGTTAAGCCCATCCTTGTCGAACATTTCGATTACGTCGAATGGACAGAATGCACCACGATAGCTTCTTGAAGCCGTCATCGCATCATATACATCTGCGATGGCGATAATCTTGGCAAAAGGAGTGATTCGTGCAGCATCCGCATGGAACGGATAGCCGGAACCGTCACAGCGCTCATGGTGAAGCAGACATGCTTCCTTGATTCTAATATCTAACGGCTGATTTCTCAAAATATCGTAACCACGCTTGACATGTTCCTTCATAAGCTGGAACTCCTCGTCTGAAAGTCTTCCCGGCTTATTGAGAATCTCCTTAGGGATTGTAAACTTTCCGATATCATGAAGGAGTGCGGCAACTGTGAGAACCTTAAGGTCATCACCCGTAATACCCAGCCACTTGCCGAGAATGTTGGATATAAGCGCTACATTAAGGCTGTGTGTGGATGTGATATCATCATAGTTTCGAAGATTATGGATGATATCAAAGATATGGATGGTGTTCTTTGAAGAAGTTATAAGCCCTGCCGCATCCTTATATATGGAATCAGTATCAATAGTCTGACCTGATGCTATGGACTGAGTGATAACGGAGGTAAGGTTACCTATGGAGGCTTCATAATCTGCCTTGAAATGCTTAAAGTCCGCGCTGTTCTTAATTTTTTCCGAGTAGCTGTCATTGGAAGCCTGACTTGCCTTCACCGGTGCCGGCTTGGCAGCCGGAGCAGGACTGTCATCGATAGGAACTTCAAGAATCGTATAATATTCAAGCTTTGATATCGTAGCTTCATCAAGCACGAATCCGGCAGGAAGGACAAGCTGCCCTGCCGGATTGTATAAGTCTTCTGCTATAACCATTCCGGGTTTTACTTCAAATGAAAAAAGAATCTTCTTAGCCATATGTACTCCTTTGTGTCTTGATTTTTATGTTATTTTTCGAGAAGCTTGAAAACACTGACAAAATCCTTAAGCTTTTCAGCCTGTGCTGTGACCTTCTCGAATTCTCCCCTGATAATCTTGCTTAAGAAGCTTCCTGTTAAGGAATTTTTCTTGAATACTTGTCTTTTAATTATCCAGATTTTCTCCAATCCGAGGCGTATGCGCGTCACTGCGCAGTGTGATTCCCAAATAGAATCAAGAGTCATGCATTTAGCTGTATTATACCATTTTGAAGAAGTAAAGGCAACAACAAGCTATATAAAAAGACGAAAAGAAGAATTCTAAAATTTTTTTTATTGCAATATATACTATTGACTAATTGGAATTAATATATTATAGTTTATATGCAAAAAAGTTCATAGAAGGTTTATCCCTTATTCAGAGTGATGGAGATACATAGGATCTGTGAAGTCACGGCAACCCCGATTTTGGAAGGTGCCAGCCTGAGCGAGATATGCCGTTCATGACACTGTCAGGTGTCTTATGAATGGTTCGAACAATAAGAGGATTTGATTAGTATTATTCAAGTCCACTTAATGTGGACTTTTTTTAATCCTATTAACACTTTTAACAATTTTATTTTTACCAATCGAAAGGAGATTTCAGATGAGTTATTTATTTACTTCAGAGTCAGTAACCGAAGGACATCCTGACAAAATCTGCGACCAGGTATCTGATGCCATTCTCGATGCGATGCTCGAGCAGGATCCGATGAGCCGTGTTGCATGTGAGACACTTACCAATACAGGCTTTATCATGGTTATGGGTGAGATTACAACCAAGGCTAATGTTGATATTCCGGCAGTTGTAAGAAAGACCGTAACAGATATCGGCTACAACACATCAGAGTACGGCTTCGACGGCAATACCTGTGCAGTTATGGTATCTCTCGATAAGCAGTCACCTGATATTGCAATGGGTGTTGATAAGGCACTCGAAGCTAAGGAAAATCAGATGACGGACGAGCAGATTGAGGCAATAGGTGCCGGAGACCAGGGTATGATGTTCGGATATGCGTCAAATGAGACAGAGGAGTATATGCCATATCCTATCGCACTTGCGCACAGACTTGCAAGACAGCTTACCAAGGTAAGAAAGGACGGAACTCTTAAGTATCTTCGTCCGGACGGCAAGACACAGGTTACGGTTGAGTATGATGACAACCATAAGCCTGTACATCTCAATGCAGTGGTTCTCTCAACACAGCATGATCCTGATGTTACACAGGAGCAGATTCATGCGGACATTAAGAAGCATGTATTCGATGAGATTCTTCCAAAGGAGCTCGTTGATGACAAAACCAAGATGTATATTAATCCTACCGGACGTTTCGTAATCGGTGGTCCTAACGGAGACAGCGGACTTACAGGACGTAAGATTATTGTTGATACCTATGGTGGATTCGCACGTCACGGCGGCGGAGCTTTTTCAGGAAAGGACTGCACGAAGGTTGACCGTTCCGCAGCTTACGCAGCACGTTATGTTGCTAAGAACATCGTTGCAGCAGGACTTGCAGAGCGCTGTGAGATTCAGCTTTCATATGCAATCGGTGTTGCACAGCCTACATCAATCAATATCGATACATTCGGCACAGGCAAGGTATCTGATGATAAGCTTTCCGAGATAGTATCAGAGAACTTCGATTTAAGACCGGCAGGAATCATCAGGATGCTTGACTTAAGAAGACCTATCTACAAGCAGACAGCAGCTTACGGACACTTCGGACGTAATGACATTGATGTACCTTGGGAGAAGCTTGATAAGGTTGACGTTTTAAGAAAATATCTGTAATTATTTATATTTAATTTATAAACTTACACATAATAATGTGGTACAATAGACGCATGAGCATGGCTTGTGCGTCTTTTTTATGTAATAGGAAACTTTGTTCCTCTAAACAGGCAAAGAACTCAGGTCATTATGTGATAAAGGGGTAACGTGTAATGAAGCTTAAAACAAAAATGCAATTAGCATTCTGCGTACTGTGTATAGTTCCTATAATACTTATAGCTGCGGTGCTCAGTCTTGGAACCTACAAGTTAAAGACTATCTACCACACCTATAAGATAGATATGAACACCTATACGGTAATGTTCAATCCTATGCTTGCGTTCAATGCAGTCAATTCAAGCATTGAGGATGAGCTTGAAGCTGTGAGGGATGCCAATCCAGATTTGCTGTGTGATTCGGATTATCTTACTGAGTACTGCAACGGACTTACGAACGATGCAACGAACATTGTCGTAAATCTTAACGGCGGGTATGTTTTTTCCAATTATGATAATGATGAGCTTGAGGACGAGCTGTATGCGGAGCTCACCAAGATGGAACAGCTTGGACAGCTTGACGGACTGCAGGGCGGAATGTATCTGGGCGGCAATCTGCAGATGCTTGTCAACAGAGTACTTTTCAAATGCAGCGACGGGAAAGAGGGCAGGCTCTACATCATAACGCATATAGAGCATATCGTTCCTCAGGTTAAAAATATGGTCATTCTTTTCCTGATGTGCCTTGCAATTATACTTATTGCGGCGAGCGGCTGTATCAGCGTGTGGGTGTACAGAGGTCTTGTGTCACCTGTTAAGAAGTTAAGAGATGCTACACACAATATCACGGAGGGTAATCTTGACTTCACTCTTAAGAATAAGCGTCATGATGAGATTGGTGAGCTCATCGACGACTTTGAGGTCATGAGAAAGAGACTCAAGGAGTCGGCTGAGGAGAAGATACAGAACGATAAGGAGAGCAGAGAACTCATAAGCAATATATCTCATGACCTTAAGACACCTATGACGGCAATCAAGGGCTATGTCGAAGGAATCATGGACGGCGTGGCAGATACACCGGAGAAGATGGACAGATATGTAAGAACGATATATAATAAGACGGTGGATATGGATAAGCTTATTAATGAGCTCACGCTGTATTCCAAGATTGACGCTAATAAGATTCCTTACAATTTCAACAAAATCAATGTCGCAGAGTACTTTGACGACTGTGTGAGTGAGTTGAATGTTGAGCTTGAGTCGAAAAATATTGAGCTGGGTTACTTTAATTATGCGGACAAGGCTGCTGTTATCATAGCCGACCCGGAGCAGTTAAAGCGTGTAATCAATAATATAATAAGCAATTCCGTGAAGTATATGTACCCGGACAGGAAGGGAATTATCAATATCAGAATAAGCGATGCGGATGATTTCGTGCAGTTCGAGATTGAGGATAACGGAAAGGGAATTGCACAGAAGGATGTCCAGTACATCTTTGACAGGTTCTATCGCACGGATTCTTCAAGAAATTCCGCTCAGGGCGGAAGCGGCATCGGACTTTCCATTGTTAAGAAGATTATAAGCGACCATGGCGGACAGATATGGGCGACAAGCAAGGAAGGTACGGGAACCGTAATGCATTTCGTGCTCAGAAAATATAAAAATCAGGAGAGTGGAAGCAATGAGTAAAATATTGATTATTGAGGATGAGGAAAGTATTGCTGAGCTTGAGAGGGATTATCTTGAGATAAGCAGCTATGAGGTTACAATCTGCAATGACGGAGAGAAGGGACTTAAGGAGGCACTCGACAACGAGTATGACCTGTATATTCTTGACCTTATGCTTCCGGGAGTTGACGGCTTCGAGATATGCAAGGCGATAAGAAGCAAGAAGAATACACCTATCATTATGGTGTCGGCTAAGAAGGATGATATAGACAAGATAAGAGGCTTAGGTCTTGGTGCCGATGATTATATGACCAAGCCGTTCAGCCCGAGCGAGCTTGTAGCGCGTGTTAAGGCACATCTTGCGAGATATGAGAGGCTTGTCGGAAGTGCAATGCCGGAGAATGATGTTATCGAAATCAGAGGTCTTAAGATTGACAAGACAGCAAGACGTGTGTTCGTAAACGGTGAGGAAAAGACTTTCACAACGAAGGAATTCGATCTTCTCACCTTTCTTGCACAGAATCCTAACCGTGTGTTTTCCAAGGAGGAACTGTTCAACAAGATTTGGGATATGGAATCAATCGGTGATATTGCGACAGTTACCGTGCATATCAAGAAGATAAGAGAGAAGATTGAGTTCGATACCTCTAACCCACAGTACATAGAAACCATCTGGGGTGTGGGTTACAGATTCAAGGCATAATCGGTGATTTGATGAAGGACGTAAGAGAACATATTATATATGAAGATAATGATATTTGTGTGTGCCACAAGCCGTCGGGTATGTTGACACAGGCGGACAGGGGCTTCTCACAGGATATGGTGAGCGCACTTCTGACCTATGAGAGAAGGAAGGGAATTAAGGAACCGTTCATAGCTCCCGTGAACAGGCTTGACAGACCGGTTGAAGGGCTTGTGCTTTATGCGAAGAACAGCAGGGCGGCAGCTTCACTCACGAAGCAGCTTACCAATGGAGGAGTTGATAAGTGGTACTATGCCGTGGTTGATGTGAATGTCGACAGGGAAGAAGAGCTTGCAGACAGTGTGGGGACACGGACTACGCTTGAGGACTATCTTGTCAGGGATGCAAGGACGAACATGTCGCGTGTCACTTCGGCAGATACGGATGGCGCTAAGAAGGCGGTGCTTGAATATGAGGTTATCAGTGTTCATGCAGGCAGGGCACTGCTTCGTGTGAAGCTTCACACGGGAAGACATCATCAGATAAGGGTGCAGCTGTCCAATGCGGGACTTCCGATTGCAGGAGATACCAAGTACAATGTGAACCTGAATGACGCTTCGGCACCGGGCAGCAGGGGTGGCGATGCACTTGCACTCTGTTCATACAGGCTTGCATTTTCCCATCCTATGACAGGAAAAAAGATGAATTACGAAGTATCACCGAAGGGTACGGCATTCGCCGGATTTAAGGAAAATAATGAATAGAAGCTTAACCGTAAGAGAATACTAATCTCACGGAGCAGATGGCGGTATTGCCGTCCGCATCGCCGTAATGCGGCGGAATGGGGATTGGTATGGGAGAGAAGGTTAAGAATATTGTCAGCAATCATAAGAATGACAATAAAAAGAATGTAATCATAAGCATAGGAGTCGCAGCAGTTGTATATCTGATAATTAAGTATATTATGCCGCTTGCGGCTCCTTTTATTATTGCGTTTCTGCTTGCGGCAGGTCTTAACGGGCAGATGCGCTTTCTAAGCGGCAGACTTCATATTAAGAGAGGAATTGCGGCTGTCATTCTCATGATATTTTGGGGTGGTCTGATTGCAGGCGTGGTTGTGCTGCTCGGCGGGTTACTCATAACTCAGATTAACAATGTCATAGACAACTATGAAAAATACTATTCGTATATCAATGACACAATGTGCAGCTTTTGTGCAGGGATGGACACAAGACTCGGATTTATAAGAGGTACGACACTGGCATACATCGATTCGGGAATTATGTGTGCATATGAATCCGCCAAGGAGAAGATAATGCCGTCGCTCATGGGTGGCTCGATTGGCGCGATTAAGGGGATTATAGCTTTTTCGGGAATAGTTGTCATATTTTTTATGGCATTGTATTTTTTCCTGAAGGATTATGACAGGATGCGGGAGAGAGCTTTAAGGTCGGCTTATGCGGCGGAGTACGATTACTTTTACACGGGAATCGGAAGGATTCTCTACACCTTTATAAGAACGCAGCTCATTATCATGACGATAACAATGACCATCTGTGCATTGGGACTGCTGTTTCTTCATAATAAATACTGGCTGCTGCTCGGAGTGGTGCTCGGTATAGTTGATGCGCTTCCCGTGTTCGGCACAGGTACGATTCTCACGCCGTGGGCGATTGCCTGTGTGTTCTGCGGAAAATACAGATATGCGGCAGTGCTTGCGGCAATGTCATTCATAAGCTATCTTGTGAGGGAATATCTTGAGCCCAAGCTGATGGGAAAGGGCTTGGGTGCGCACCCGTTAGCCATGCTTGCCGCGGTGTATGCGGGACTGGTGCTTTTTGGCGTGGCCGGGGTGATAACGGGACCGATAGCGTTCCTTCTTATAAAAGAGATTGCTGCCTATATAAAAGGCAAAAGAAATGATACATGATTTTTAACTTGTATCATGGGGACAAAGTGGGTATAATCATTCTATTAATTTGCGTGGACACGAACAGGCTGTGTCCGCGGAATGGAGCTTGATATGGTATTTTCATCTGCGGTTTTTTTATTTGCATTTTTGCCGCTGGTTCTTATTATTCATACATTAATCAGGAACACTACAGCGAGAAATATATTATTGATAGCGGCGAGCCTTGTGTTCTATGCATGGGGCGAGCCTGTATATGTACTATTGCTGCTTGCCTCGATAGGGGTTAATTTCCTGTTCGGCAGATTCGTGTGGGGAAGGAAGCCTGTGCTTGTCGCCGCGGTAGTGGTGAATCTGGCATTCCTGATTGTATTTAAGTATGCCGGATTTATAGTGCAGAGTATTAATGTGCTGCCGTTTGTCAATCTGAGAGTACCTGCCGTGAGTATGCCTATCGGTATCTCATTTTATACTTTTCAGGCGCTTTCATATGTGATTGATACATATCGTGCCAAGGAGCGTGAGCCGGGAAGCTTTCTCGATGTCATGCTCTATGTGTGCCTGTTCCCACAGCTGGTAGCGGGCCCGATTGTGAAATATAATTCCGTCAGGGAGCAGCTAAGACACAGAGAGGTTACGGCTGATGCTATGGCAGAAGGCATACAGAGATTCATAATAGGTCTTTCCAAGAAGATGCTTATTGCGAATGTCATGGCAGTGGCGGTTGATAAGATGTTCGTCCTTGAGATTTCGCAGCTTGATATGGCTTCTGCGTGGTTGGGAGCCGTGTGCTATCTGTTCCAGATATACTTTGACTTCTCGGGCTACAGTGATATGGCTGTCGGGATGGGAAAGATGTTCGGCTTCACATTCCCGGAGAACTTCGACTATCCGTACACAGCCTCATCGGTTCGCGGCTTTTGGAAAAAATGGCATATATCCCTCACATCATGGTTCAGGGAGTACCTGTACTTTCCGCTTGGCGGCAACAGAAAAGGGAAGGCAAGGACGCTGTTTAACCGATTTTTTGTGTTCCTGTGTACCGGAATATGGCACGGCGCGAACTGGACATTCGTTGTGTGGGGAATATATCACGGCATACTTACAATTATTGAGACAGTCATAGAGGATAATAGGAAAAAAGGCAGACAGGATAAGGCGGGCGGTGTATCGGCTAAGCCGCTGTTAAGAGGTCTCGGACATATATACACACTGCTTGCAGTCACAATAGGCTTTGTGATATTCAGGGCTGACACTATGGGACAGGCGGCGGCTTTTATAAGAAGCATGTTCTCGTTCACGGGTACAGCCGCGGGACTTATGAGTGCAGCGTCGGTTATGAGTCCGCTGTTCATTATAACGATGCTTGCAGCGGCAATAGCATGTACGCCTGTGATCAAAAATCTGCCGAGAAACAGATTCACATGCACTGCGGCAAAGGTGTGTACAATCCTGTTGTATCTGCTGTGCATTATGGAGATAGCGGCAGGAAGCTATAATCCATTTATCTATTTCAGATTCTAGGTGAAAAACGGGCGGAGAGGTAAGCCATGAAGAAGATTCAAAAAAAGAAAATATTGAATATTGTATATATAATAATCTTTCTTGTCATAAGCATTGTGCCGATGGCAGCCTTTTCCGATAAACAGGCGGCAATCGGCAATGAGACCAAGGCTGATAAGCCGAAGCTGTCCGCAGGAGTGGAACTGACGGCAGATATTGATGTGTATTTTGCTCAGAACTTCGGATTCAGAAACAGACTGGTATATGTTCAGAATGTGCTCAAGCAGAAGCTGTTTAAGACTTCGGGACAGTCGGAGGTTATCGTGGGTGAGGACGGCTGGCTCTTTTATTCGAGAGCACTTGACGATTTCCTCGGAACGAGTGTGGCGGATGAGACTGCGATTGAGCGCATGGGTGCCGTCGTAGGCATGATGCAGGAATATGTTGAGAGCCGCGGCGGGGAGTTTATCTTCTTTTCCGCCCCTGACAAAATGTCCGTGTACGGTGAGTACATGCCGTATTACTATATAGAGGGCAGCGGACAGGGCAATTATGAGCTTCTGTACAATGAGCTTGTGAATGCCGGGGTAAATACGGTTCAGCTTAAGAACGCTCTGTCACTTGAAAAGCTTGAAAAAGTGCAGCTTTACCATAAGCTTGATTCACACTGGAATAATTATGGCGCTGCGGTGGCTTATGAGGCTGTCGCAGAGAGGCTTTTCGATATATACGGGGATGAATATGAAGGCTATACGGCTTACTGCGATATGCCGTACAGCGTAAGGAAGGATTTCCCGGGAGATTTACAGTCGATGCTGCTTCCTGGTTCGTCTAAGGGGGATGAGCAGGTGTACTTTGCTGCGGATGACGGCTTTGAATACACTAACCGCTTCCGAAGTGTGGAGGACTTGGTGATAACCACGGCAAATGAAGCGCCGGCGGTGGATAAGCCGGTGACACTCTTTCGCGATTCCTTCGGCAATGCACTGTACTGGTTCTTTGCCAACGAGTATGGTTCGCTTACAGCGAAGAGGGAAATACCTTATAATATATATGTTGCTGCGAATGAGTCCGAGCTTGTGGCGGTTGAGCTTGTGGAGAGAAATTTAAAGAATCTTCTTGTCTACACGCCGATTGTACCGTCGATAAATCTTGGTGGGGATTATTTTGCCGAGACGGAGAGAGCTGCTGCGGATGCGGGGTATACCGCGGATGCAGTTATAAGCATTACCACGACTTCCGACGGCCTCATGCAGCTTAGCGGAAGCTGTGATGCACTTAATGATTATGCATATATCTATCTGACCGTTGATGGTGCGGGAACATATCAGGTGCTTCCGTCAGAGAACGGTGCGGATTTTACCCTTTATCTTGAGGAGGCTGATGCCGATATATTTAAGGCGGCTTTTAGGTCTGCCGCATGCTCCTTCGTGGTAAGAGGAGAGAACGGATATATAAGGATTCCTGCAAATGTCACTTTACAGGATTAGTTTTTTTATGTATACTTCAAGGACATAACAGAGTTAAAAATATGGTTGGAGGACTATTATATATGAAGAAAAGAATACTTACGGCACTTATTTTTGCGGCAGTGCTTGTTGCTTCGGGATGTGCGAAGAAGGACAACGGTACGGCGTTCGGCTATAACAATGGGGAGCTTACGCTTACACCGGGAGAGAAGTTCGATGCACAGGCGGACAGTCTTGCCGAGACCACGGCGTATATGGAGGCTGCAAGCTGCTATTATGACGGACTTGACAAGGTATTCACCTACGAGGGTTATGAGGTGACGACATTCCCTAAGGAGGACGGGGACTATATACAGGATATCAATATCTCCTCCGAATCAATCAGGACGGATAAGGAAATCGGTGTGGGAAGTACTCTTGCGGATGTGGAGGAAGCATACGGCAAGGACTATACCATATCAGGAAAAATGTATAAATATTATCAGGACAATACGAAATATATGTATTTCTTTATTTTAAATGATGTGGTACAATACTACGGATACGGAATGGACGTGAAATAGTCCGTTTTGTCAGCTGAATGTGCATTATGTACTCAGCAATAGGAGGAAAATATGAAAAGAACAGGAACAAAGGCTTCATATATAGTGTTGCTCGTTCTAATCAGCGCACTGTTGACAGCCGCGTGCAGCAAGAATCCCGATAAGGGTGGGGAGATAATTTTACAGTCAACTACGGAAACAACTCCCGAGGCGACAAGTGAGACTGAACCGATGACGAAACCGGCTACTGAGGAGACAACAACCGAGGAAGCGACGACTCCCGAAGAGACAACAACCGAGGAGCCTGAGACCTTGGAGGAGGTTAAGGCGTGGGACTTACTTAACAACGAACCGCTCAATCCGACGACATCGGGCTATGAGGAACTTGACCGTCTTATAGAGAACTATATGGAGATGCTAAAGAACGAGGGCACCATAAATGATGAGATGTCCAATTATCAGAAGGTTCACAGCATCTATATATGGTTCATAAAGAGAATCACATATAACAGAGGAATGAATGTCGATGCCGGTAAGTATTCGACATCGGACCCTGCCACTACACCTGAGGAGGTACTGTGGGCAACTGATTTGTTCAATACATATCAGGGCTGCTGTTACAACTATTCATCAGCTTTTATGTATATAATGAGATACTTGGGCTACGACGCTCATCTGCTTTCAGGTCAGGTGTCAGCATACAACGGCGGAACAACACCGCACTGCTGGCTCTATGTGAATCTTGGCGGAACGGCATATACCTTCGACCCCGATGTTGATATGAACTATTACTGGCGCGGAGTGAATGAGGGAAGCACCGAGGAAAAGACGGACACGCTCTTCTGCCGCAGAATGGAAGATATGGGTTATTTCTATACAATAGAAAAGTATCATGAGAACTAATGTGCAGTGTAAAATAAGAAAATAATATATGGAGGCTTATAATGGCAAACGATAAGAAATTAGTAGAAGCAATCACACCTATGGAGGAAGACTTTGCCCAGTGGTACACGGACGTGGTTAAGAAGGCAGAGCTTATGGCTTATTCAAGCGTTAAGGGCTGTATGATATTCAAGCCGGCAGGATATGCTATATGGGAGAATATTCAGAAGGAGATGGATGCCCGCTTTAAAAAGTCAGGCGTGCAGAACGTATATCTTCCTGTATTTATTCCTGAGAGTCTTCTTGAGAGAGAGAAGGATCATGTAGAGGGCTTTGCACCTGAGGTTGCATGGGTAACACAGGGAGGACTTAATCCTCTTCAGGAGAAGCTCTGCGTAAGACCTACTTCTGAGACACTTTTCTGTGATTTTTATAAGGATGAGATTCAGTCATACAGAGATCTGCCAAAGGTATACAACCAGTGGTGCAACGTCGTAAGATGGGAGAAGGAGACAAGACCTTTCCTCCGCTCAAGAGAGTTCTTATGGCAGGAGGGACATACAGCTCATGCTACTGCCGAGGAGGCAGAGGCAAGAACACAGCAGATGCTCAATGTATACGCTGATTTCTGCGAGCAGGTGCTTGCAATGCCTGTTATCAAGGGAAGAAAGACTGACAAGGAGAAGTTCGCAGGTGCTGAGGCTACATACACAATCGAGGCTCTCATGCATGACGGCAAGGCTCTCCAGTCGGGAACAAGCCACAACTTCGGTGACGGCTTTGCGAAGGCATTCGGTATTCAGTACACGGATAAGGAGAACAAGCTTCAGTACGTTCACCAGACCTCATGGGGCACAACAACAAGACTTATCGGTGCAATGATTATGGTTCACGGCGACAACAGCGGTCTTGTTATGCCTCCTAGAATAGCTCCTATTCAGGTGAGAGTAATTCCTGTTGCACAGCATAAGGCAGGAGTGCTTGAGAAAGCGGGAGAGTTAAGAGACAGACTTGAGGCAGCCGGCTTCAGAGTTGACTTTGATGATTCGGATAAGACCCCGGGCTTTAAGTACGCAGAGCAGGAGGTTAAGGGTATTCCTGCACGTATTGAGATAGGACCTAAGGATATCGAGAACAATCAGGCAGTCATTGTAAGACGTGATACGAGAGAGAAGTATGTCGTATCTCTCGACACAATCGACACAGAGCTTGCCGGGATTCTCGACACAATGCAGGCTGAGATGCTTGAGAGAGCAAGAGCACATCGCGATGCACATACATACGAAGCTCATAACTACGAGGAGTTCAAGGATATCGTTGCAAATAAGCCGGGCTTCATAAAGGGTATGTGGTGCGGTGAGCAGGCATGTGAGGACAAGATTAAGGAAGATACAACGGCAACAAGCAGATGTATGCCATTCGAGCAGGAGCATATCAGTGATGTGTGCGTATGCTGCGGAAAGCCGGCGAAGAAGCTGGTGTACTGGGGGAAGGCGTACTAAGATTTCAACAATAAGGTGTCAAAACAGACGAATTTATACCGCGAATGTATAATGTGGTCTGATTTATACTTATCGGCTAAGTTGTTCGAAGCAAGGTGTTCTAAGGACTTTGTAAAGTGTTCTATATGCGTCCGCCAACGAAGCAAAGCATACATCCTTGTATGCGTTGCTTCTAAATCAGCATCCTTGCTGATTTTGGCTGGGTGGTGCGAAAAGTCCTAAGAACAACTAAGCTCCTCGCAAAAATCGCGATAAGCATAAATAGACCACATTATATACAGAGTGGTTTACAGTGTCTGTTTTGACACCTATTTATATTTAATTCAGAGTATAATGGCAGCATGGAAAGGGAGAGTGACATTTTGTTAAAGATAAACCTTCCGAAGGATGTAAAATATATAATTGATGTTCTCTCACAGAACGGCTTTGATGCGTATGCTGTCGGGGGGTGCGTGCGTGACAGTATTCTTGGGAGAGTGCCGGGGGACTGGGATATCACGACTTCGGCTCTGCCGCAGCAGGTTAAGGCATTGTTCCGGCGGACGATAGACACCGGCATCCAGCATGGGACGGTCACAATAATGCTCGGAAAGACGGGTTACGAGGTGACTACCTACCGCATTGACGGCGATTATGAGGATTCGAGACATCCTAAGAATGTGGAATTCACGCCTAATCTTGAGGAGGACTTAAAGCGCCGTGATTTTACAATCAATGCCATGGCTTACAATGATGAGCACGGCATTGTGGATATTTTTGACGGAATGAACGATATTGACCGGAAGCTTATCCGCTGTGTGGGAAATGCTCACGACAGGTTCACCGAGGATGCACTCAGAATATTAAGAGCGGTGAGGTTCTCGGCACAGCTCGGCTTCGAGATAGATGAGGCTACGGGCAGGGCGGCGAGGGAGCTTGCCCCCACACTTGTAAAGATAAGCAGGGAGAGAATTCATACCGAGCTCAATAAGCTTCTGCTGTCTGATAATCCGGATTACTTTGCCGTTGTCTATGAGCTTGGAGTTATGAAGGTCATAATTCCGGAGCTTTCCGATGTGGATGTGGACAGTATAGCAAGGCTTAGGGGACTTATAAAGAGAACGAAGCCTTGTCTGCCCGAGAGATATGCCGCAATGTTAAGCGTGATAGGCAGTGCCGGTGCTAGGGCAGTGCTTAGGGGGCTTAAGCTTGACAATGCCACCATAACGATGGCATCGAAGCTTGTCACATATCTGAATATGCCGCCTGTGCATACGGAGAACGAGGTTCGCCGCTATATCAATGAAGCCGGTGCTGAGGATGCAGTGCGAATCATTGAATTTAATATGTCGTTCGCCTCGGGTGAGGAGTATCAGGCATATGCGGACATGAAGGCTATATGCGTGAAGGTTATGGAGCATGGTGACTGCATAAGTCTTAAGATGCTCGGCGTGACCGGAAAAGACCTCATGGAGGCGGGCTTCCCGGCGGGAAAGGAGCTCGGAGAGCTTCTTAATGAGCTGCTTATGGAGGTGCTTGACAATCCTTCGCTCAATGACAGGGAGTATCTTTTAAGACGTGCGCACGAAATTAAAGAGCAGGGGACAAAATACAGTCTCCATTCATAAAAAATATAACCTCCTCATATTATTAGATAGCCCTTGGGCTAAGATGATGTGAGGGGGATTTTTTTGTGGTTAATGAGGTGAACGGCAGACCGGCAAAACGATATACAGTATATGAGATTGCCGAGAGTGCATTGCAGCACTTCGGCATCAAGGGAACCTATGCGGGGCGTATGAGAGGGCGGCTTATGTACAATACACGTTCGGGTATGTTGCTGGTCGGAGAATATTCCGGAAGCAGGGAAAGATTCGCTGCAAGAGCAGTGGTGAGAGATAAGCTCGCGGCAGAGGGAATAAATGTGTCCTGCTATATGAAGGATGAAAATGCTTCATATTTTTATGAGAACGAGGATTCTGCGCTGTATACGGTATGCAGCTTCTGTGCTATGGAGGAATGTGATGAAAAGAAGCTCGAGGAGGTCTGTACGGCGATTAAGGCACTGGCAGGACTGCACAAGGCATTCGAGGGACTGGATATGTCGGAGCTTGGGCTTACGGGTGAAGAATTTCAGATTGCAAGAAGCCTTATAAAAGAGTATGATAAGCATAATAAAGAGCTCAAAATGATAAAAAATTATCTGGCGGGGCGAAAGACAAAGACGGATTTTGAACTGCTTGCATATAGGGAGTGCCCGGGCTTTTTGTCGGAAGGAGTCGAGGCGCTTGACAGGCTGAAGGGCTCGGATTATGAGGCAGGACTTGCGGATGCAGCCAAGAACAACAGGCTGTGCCACGGAGACTTTAACTATCATAATATATATACGAACGGTGAAGAGTATCTCATAGCCGGATTTTCCCAGATGCGGAAGGACTTGTATATTGTTGACTTGTACAATTTCATGCGCAAGCTTATGGAAAAATATGACTGGGACATCAAGATGGGCTATCTTATGCTGCACGAGTATGACAGTGTGAATACACTGTCCGCACAGGATGTAAGAGTCCTTGGTGCGATGTTCTCTTATCCGGAGAAGTTTTGGAAGATACTTAATTATTATTTTAATGCCAACAAGGCATGGATACCGAACAAAAATATGGAAAAGCTTAAGCTGGCTGTAAGGCAGAACCGAATGAGGAGAGAGTTCGTGAGGACACTTTACGGTTCATAGAGGTATGGAAAGGAACTATGGATGAATAATAAGCTGCAGAACTTTTTTTTAGGAACACTTATAGTTGCGGGCGTTGTGCTGTGTGCATTCCTGTTCGCATCGGAATCGTCATCTAAGAACGGCGGGACTACAAGTGCGAAGGCGGCCGCAAAGGATAACGGCTCGACTGCACCGATTGTCAATGCACCGACAAGTGCGGTTGACCTTAAGACAGAGCTTGCCGTGATAACCTATGTGGATGCTGACACGAAGAGACTGTCAGTCAGGACATATGAGGATGAGCTTGATTATACCTTCTATGTTCAGCAGCCGATACTGATATATACCGAGTACGGCAACGCTATGACACTGTCGCAGTTATATGCGGGTAATGTGATTGATATTACATATGATACTTACAGCAACACGGTAAAGGAAATACATATATCTGATGATATGGTGAGACATGTCGCAGTGTCGGACGTATCGGTGAACACGTCATACAGAAGACTGACGCTGTACAATAAGAACTATGAGTATTCAAGAAATGTCGTGGTAGTCTCGGACAATGAGCTTATCACACCTGAGCAGCTGTCCACGCATGATGTTCTCAATATGTATGAGAAGGACGGTAAGGTCGTATCCATTATCGTCACCAGAGGTCACGGCTATATAAGCCTGACGGGAATCGACTTATTCCTTGGCGGGTATGTCAATATAGGAAGCGAGAATATCAAGACAATAGAAAAGAACATGATGATAACGGTAACCGAGGGTGAATACAAGATAGCGGTGTCGAATGGCGGATATTATGGTGCCAAGACAGTTACCGTGAACAGGAATCAGGTGACAACCGTTGACTTTTCAGAGTATGTCGCGGAGACCGTTGAGAATGGAAATGTCTTCTTTGACATCAATGTTGACGGGGCAAGCCTGTACCTTAACGGCAAGGAGACAGATTATTCCGAGGGAATGCTTACAATTCCTGTCGGCACCTACACTGTCAGGGTTAGTGCGGACGGCTATGAGAACTATGAACAGAAGGTCGAGATTAAGGCGGATTATCAGAAGGTCAACATTAACCTCAAAAAGATAGAGGAGAGTACAAGCACCACGCAGCAGGAGACAACGACAACGGTGAGTGCTCAGACGGAGACAACAACCATAGTAAGCACAAAGAACCGTGTGTATATTGACGGACCTACGGGTGCGATAATATATTTTGATGACAGTTATCTCGGAGTTGCACCGCTTGACTTTGCGATGGTTACCGGACAGCATACATTTATCGTGGTCAGCGGAACCACCGTCAAGAGCTATACGGTCAACCTCGTTGAAGGTGCGGACGACGTGAGGTATGATTTCAGCGTTAAGAGCACCGATTAAATATCGTGTACGGTATATTTTCACCTGATAACCGCATAGAATTATCTGAAAAGATGATTACCATGGCAGGTGTCATGATGAAAAAGAGAATTATATCCCATTTTCTTCTAATGATAATGATTTTAAGCACGGGAGTAACGGTGCTGTCAGCAGGCTGCAGCAGCGATACCAAGGAGGCAGAGCTTACGCCGATAGATTTCACGGTGGTGAGCTTCGAGGACATTCCGAAGGAACTTGCAGCGGAGATTGAATCAAAAAAGAACGATGACTTCAGAATTACATATACGGTGAACGGCTGGCTCTACATAGCCAGAGGCTATGGCATGCAGAACAGCGGCGGATACTCTATTGCCGTGAAGGAGGTAAGCGGAGCCGACAATGCGGTGTACTTTGACTCGGAGCTCATAGGCCCGAGGCAGGGCGAGGCAGTCAACAGGCTGGCGACCTATCCGTATGTTGTCATAAAGCTCGAAGATTCGGGGCAGAGTGTGGTGTTCAGATAAGAATAAGCATATTTGGTTTAGAACCCTCATATCATATACATATAAATATATGATATGGGGGATTTTTTGTGGAGATAGTTCGTAAAAATATCAGCATGAACCATATCTGCGGAAAGGCAGAGGCACAGGTTACTTTAGATGATGATTTTATAGTGCCGGACAGTAAGCCTGATATATTAAAGAGGATAACTGACTGTGGCGAGGTTATTGTTGAGGGGCTTAAGGCGGGGGAAGGAAAAGCATCCGTGAACGGGAAAATGAAGTTCACCATGCTGTACCGCGCGGATGGAAAGGGAACACCGATAGAATGTATGGACGGAAGTATTGACTTTGGCGAGACAGTGAATGTGCCGGGGCTGGCTGCAGGTGATAATCTTAAGTGCAGCACTTCACTTGAGGACCTGAGCATCAGCATCATTAACGGAAGAAAGATAAGCGTATCTGCCATAATATCACTCGAAGTATATGGCGAGAATACATATGTGTCACCGGCGGCAGTGGAGATTGAGAATCCCGATGTATGTTATCTTAAGAAGAATATAGGTCTGCTTGCCATGGTGGAGAATAAGAGAGATATTTTAAGAATCAGGGAGCAGTATGAGCTGTCTGCCAACAAGCCGAATATAGGCAATGTCATATGGACATCGCCGGAGCTCAGAAATATTGAGACCAAGCCGGCGGCGGATGAGCTGATTGTAAGGGGCGAGATTCATCTGTTCGTGATGTATTTTCCTGAGGATGATAATGACAGCATTCAGTATGTTGAGGAGACACTTCCTTTTACAGGAAAGGTTCCGCTTGCAGGGGCGGATGAGAGGATGCTTGCGGACGTATCGGTTATTCCGACCCAAAAGACCGTCACCGTGAAGCCTGATTATGACGGTGAGCCGAGAGTGCTTGAGGCGGAGCTTGTGCTTGATCTTGATATCAAGCTGTATGAGGAGCAGAATATGGATCTGATTACAGATGTGTATTCGGTAAAAAAGAAGCTTGAGCCGGCTGTCGATACCGCGCATTATGACGAACTTCTGATTCGCAATCATGTCAGATGCAGAATGGGTGAAAAGATGCGCATAAATGACAGCAGGAACAAGATACTTCAGATTATAAGCAGTACGGCTTCACTGAGCACGGATGAGACAACGGTTGTTGAGGACGGACTTATGGTTGAGGGGGCTGCCAAGGTTGGCATACTATACATATCGGACAGCGATACCGACCGAATAGGCTTTATAACCAAGGAGATACCTTTTTCGCAGAAGATAGATGCACCGGGAATAACCAAGGATGCATTCTACACGGTGAGGACGGACGTTGAACAGCTTGGCGTGGCGATGCTTGGAGGAGATGAGATGGAGATTAAGCTTAATGCAGGCATCAGCGCATTGATATTGAATCCTGCGAGCACACAGATTATAACCGGAATAACAGAGGAGGAGCTTGACTACGGCACGATAAAAAGGCTGCCTGGAATCTGCGGATATATTGTTAAGCAGGGGGACACTCTGTGGGACATTGCAAAGAAATATTACACGACAACGGATAAGATAACGGAGACCAACAAGCTTGCGTCGGAGAATCTTATCCCGGGAATGAAGCTTCTCATAACAAGAACCATTATGTAGGAAAAAGCAATAGACGTAAAACCGAAGCTCTGTTAAAAGGGGGTGAGGTTTTGTCTATTGCTTTTTATGTAATAGGAAACTTCGTCCTTACGATACGAACAGCGGTTCCGTTATAAGATTGTTGATGATGACGGATAAATCCTCAAACGGACATGGCTTCCCCTGTCTTATCCAGTCGATATATACGGAACTTACTCCGCTGAGATAGAATTCTATCTTAAAGTCTAAGACGTATCTGTCTTTCTCAGGCGGGTTGATGCTGTCTATAAGCTGACGCTTGAATACCTTCTTAATCTTCTCCGCGAGAAAATGATAATTATGTACGGACACAAGGCTCTCACAGAACTGTGGGTTGCTGGAGTAAATGGAATTGATGAACTGGATAAAATAGCAGGGGTTCAATCCGTACTCAGAGATAATACAGTTCTTAAGATATGAGTCAATGCTCATTACAAGCTCGTTCTCCATCTCCGTGATTATGTCCTCTATGGTGTCATAGTGGGCGTAGAAGGTCTTGCGGTTGATTCCTGCCGCATCTGAGATTTCCTTGACGGTTATTTTATTGATGGGTTTATACGCGAGGGTGGTGAATAACGCATCGCGGATAGCCTTTTTTGACTTGACAACGCGCACGTCCTGATTGTTCATGTTAATCCTTTCTGATACTTTTAATAATTAGGTAACACATGAGTAAAAAAGTGTCCATTGACCGTATAATCTGCTTTGGGTATAATTATACCTGTATTTTGGGGAAAAAGCAACAGATGTCCGTTAAAGTACAAATTTATTAATCAAGCTACGGAGGTGAAAGCGTGAGCAAGGTAGGACTTGTATTAGAGGGCGGCTCCTTCAGGGGAATATTTACTGCCGGTGTCCTTGACTCATTATTGGAACATCATATTTCATTTCCTTATGTTATCGGTGTGTCCGCCGGTTCAGGTAATGCGGTGAATTTCATTGCAGGCCAGGAGGGCAGAACGAAGAAGGTTATAACACATGAGAACGCGGATGCGTATTACGGGCTTGGAACACTCAGGAATAACGGCAAGGTTCTCGACCTTGACCAGATGCTTGCATATGATAAAGTGCCGCTTGACTTTGACAGATTTTTTGCATCGCAGGTAAAGAGTGAGTTCGTTGTAGTCAACTGTGAGACAGGCAAGGCAGAGTATCTGTCGGACGACGGAACTTCTGAGAGCATTCTGCAGATATGCAAGGCATCGTGCTCAGTTCCGCTTATGTGCGCACCGGTGAAGATTGGAGATAAGGCATATCTTGATGGAAGCATCGTAGATTCGATTCCATATGCGAGAGCATTTGAGAACGGCTGTGACAAGGTTGTCGTTGTGCAGACGCGCAAGGCAGGTGAGGCACCTACGGACTATTCCAAGATGAAGCTTCTTCTTAACGTATGCTATCACTCGACATATCCGAAGGTTGCGGAGGTTATGGTTGAGCGTCGTTATAACTATGATAAGCAGATGCGCCGCTTAGAGGAGCTGGAGCAGGACGGTAAGGCGCTTATAATTCGTCCCGAGATTGGAAGCATCGGTCATTTTGAAAATGATGTTGAGAAAATCAATGATTTCTATAAGCATGGCTATGAGCTTATGGAAAAGAATATGGACAAGTTACGGGAATTTATAAAATCATGAAGAATTTTTTTGCAAAGCTTGGCGACAGGTGCCTTGGAGCACTTATCCATGCAGCGTTCTTTATATGGACGGGAATAACGCATGTGCTCTACCTGCCGAAGATTACATACGAGGATAAGCCGGTGAAAAAGCTTTTAAAAGAGCCGTGTATCCTCATAGCCAATCATACAAGTCACAATGACGGTTCATTCATCCCGCAGGTGTTTTGGCGCAGTAAGATTAACGTGCTTGTGACGACGAAGTGGTATGATAAAAAGCTCCTTCATGTGTTCTTTACTCATTTAAGATACATTCCGATTAATCTTAAAGAAATGGATAATTCTTGGATGGACAAGGCAGTGGAGGCAATTAACAGAGGCGAGTCGGTGCTTATCTTTCCTGAGGGCAAGCTGTCTAAGGACGGAAAGCTGTCAGAGTTCCAGCCGGGATTCCTGATGCTTGCACGGCTCACGGATGCGCCTGTAATTCCGCTTGCAATATCGGGTGGATACCGCAAGTTCCACCGACAGAGAGTTGCAGTGGGTTCAGTAAATACTTTTGATGTACACGCAAAAGGAAGACCTTCCGCGATACTTCGCGAGGGTGCAGCAAGCTGTCAGAGGCAGCTTGAAAATATGCTTCACGAAAACAACAATCCGGATGAAGCACCGGAAGAATAATTTTATGTATGAAGAAAGGAAGAAATTACTATGAACGAGCAGCAGATTAGAGAAAAGATTAAGGAGCTTCTTATTGACAGCCTTGGTATTGAGGCAGAGGTTTTAACAGATGATGTACCTCTCTTCGGAGATGGAATCGGTCTTGACTCAATCGACTCACTTGAGATGATTGCAGCAATCGACAAGGAGTTCGGTGTATCAATGACAGGCGTTGGCAAGGAGCCATTCTACAATGTAGCAAGCCTTGCAAAGTATGTAGCAGAGCATAAGTAAGTATGAATGTCTGTCGGGCGGCAGATTTGCGCCGCCTGATAGACAGTTTTAAATTTACGGGAAATAAATGAGGAGTAAAGTAATATGACAGAAAATAAGAATCGTTGTGTAATCACAGGTCTCGGAATGATCTGTGCAATAGGAAACAATGTAGAAGAGACATGGAATAATGCCCTTAAGGGAGTATCAGGAATTAAGAATACGCAGACAGTTGACACCGAAGGCTGCTATGCAACGCTCGCAGCAGAGGTTCATGACAATACATTGGACGAGTGCCCTCATGCAGATGAGATGGACAGAGTCTCCAAGCTGTGTGTGAAGGCTGCAAAGGAAGCCCTCACAGATGCAGCTTATACAATAACAGATAAAGAGAGCAGCCGTGTGAGTGTAATTATGGGAAGCTGCGTCGGCGGAGTGAACAGTGTTGAGGAATATTACAGAAACGGCGAGAAGGCAGAGGATGTAACCAAGATGCCTATTTCCGCTATTGCTAACGAAGTAGCATATGTTTACGGAGCTGACGGAATTGTCACAAATATTGCAAATGCATGTGCAGCAGGTACAATAAGCATCGCTTATGCATGCGATTTAATCAGAGCAGGTAAGTGTGATGTTGCAATAGCAGGTGGTGCAGATGCATTCGCTTCCGTACCTTATGCCGGATTTTTATCACTTCATGCACTTGCAGCTAACGGATGTTCACCATTCAATCATTGTGACGGCATCACACTCGGCGAGGGCTCAGGTGTTCTCATTGTCGAGTCATATGAGCACGCTGTTGCAAGAGGCGCTAAGATATACTGTGAGGTTCTCGGCTCAGGCGTAAGCTCTGACGCACATCACATCACAGCTCCAAGAGAGGACGGCGAGGGACAGATGAACGCCATCCGCTGGGGCATGAAGGCATCAGGTGTTGATGAGAGCGAGATTGGCTACATCAATGCACATGGAACGGGAACTGCTAAGAATGATATGGCTGAGTTCCTCTCACTTCACACAATTTTTGATGAGAAGAATGATAACCTGAGCGTAAGCTCGACTAAGGCTATGGTAGGTCACTGCCTTGGCGCTGCGGGCTCCATTGAGGCTGTATTCTCAATAAAGGCTCTCACAGAGAACATGGTTCCTCCTACTGTCGGATATTCAGATGAGGACATTGAGAATCTTAAGGAGAAGGCAGGAAAGATTGATTTCAGACCTAACGAGGCAAAGGAAAAGAAGCTTGATACGGTAATGAGCAATTCCTTCGCATTCGGCGGCAACAACGCAAGCATCATTTTCAGCAGGAATGCCGGAAATGTGGAGCTTCCTGAGAAGGAGAAGGTATACATAACAGGACTTGGCGTGGTTGCACCATGCGGCAACGGTGTTGAGAACTATGTTGAGAAGTTCAATGCAGATGCAAGACCTGAGAGCACATCAGTAGCTTCCGCAGTAGGAAGCGCGGATTATGCAGCATGCGGTCTTAAGATGGCATTTTACAGAAAGCTTGACAAGTTCAGCCAGTTACAGGCAGTATCAGGCATGAACGCTATTCAGGATGCAGGACTTACAATAGATGACGGCAATGCACAGGATATAGGTATTGCAGTAGGTACGGCAGCAGGTCCTCTTGCAACAATATGTCATTTCCAGAAGGATCTGATTGAGGGCGGCAACATTGCAGGAAGTGCATTTAAGTTCCCTAACACGGTATACAACGCAGCAGGTGGATATCTCTCAATCTGCTCGGGAATCAAGGGCTACAATGTAACGGTAACCAACGGAGCACAGTCAGGACTTTCAAGCATCGCATACGGCGTTGAGGTATTAAGACAGGGCAAGAACAAGATAATGCTTGCGACAGGAACGGATGAGAACTGTGATACAATGACAGAGCTCTACGGCAAGCTCGGCAAGGTTGCAGCAGAGGTTGACGGAGCATACTCAGGCATGACAGGATATGTTCTCGGTGACGGAAGTACAACACTTGTACTTGAGACAGCAGGCAGCGCAAAGGAGAGAGGTGCCAAGGTATATGCAGAGGTTGCAGGTTACGGAATGGCACACAAGGCAGTTGCATTCGGCAAGCTTGACGGCTCAGAGGATGCGCTTCCTGATGCTGTAAGATTTGCAGCAGAGGATGCCGGAATGAAGCTTGACGAGATAGATGCGATTGTCGGCTTCGGCAACGGCGATGCCGATACGGACAGCCTTGAGCTTAATGCTTACAAGAAGCTCTTTGGTGAGAAGTTCGCAAGCCTCCCTGTATTCACCGTTAAGGATACAACAGGTGAAGGACGTGCGGCATCAGCAGCTCTCTCAGCAGCACATGCAGCACTTATGCTTTCGGATAAGTATGAGGTAGCCGGAAGAGCATATAAGCTTCAGGCAGATAAGATGGTTCAGACGACGGTTGATACCAAGGCGCTTAAGAATGTACTTGTTACATCCTACGGTGTCGGCGGTTCATACTGTGCAGTGATTATTAAGAGATAAATTACGAAAAGAGGTGCCATGATGGGTAAGATTGCAGTTGTAACAGGTGCTTCCAAGGGAATCGGACGTGCATGCGCACTCCGGCTTGCCAAGGATGGTATGACTGTGGTTGTTAATTACAGCCACTCGGATGCAGAGGCAGCGAAGGCTGTCGAGGAGATTAAGGCAGCGGGAGGCGATGCAGTTGCATACAAGGCTGATGTGTCAGACCTTAATCAGGTTAAGGAGATGTTCAAGTTCGTATCGGATACATATGGGCGAGTTGATGTACTTGTAAACAATGCGGGTATTGTCCGCGATGAGTACCTTCTGATGCTCACACCTGAGAATCTTGACAAGTGCCTTGACCTCAATATCAAGGGATATTTTTACTGTGCACAGCAGGCTGCACTTAAGATGTTCAGCCAGAAGTCAGGCGTTATTGTGAATATGTCATCCGTAAGCTCAAAGATGGCACTTGCGGGACAGTCCGTATACAGTGCGACCAAGGGTGCGGTCAATTCCATGACACAGACAATGGCTAAGGAGCTTGCAAGAAAGAAGATTCGTGTTAATGCAGTATGCCCGGGCTTCGTGCAGACGGAGATGGTTGAGCAGCTTCCTGAGGACAAGAAGAAGGAATATTTAAAGGAAGTTCCTCTCGGACGCTTTGCTGACGTTGATGAGGTTGCAGGTCTTGTGTCATTCCTCTGCAGCGACGATGCAAGCTACATCACGGGACAGGCAATCGTGCTTGACGGAGGATTAAGCTTATGATGAACATTATGGAAGTTAATAAGCGTCTTCGTCAGAGACCACCGTTTCAGATGATAGAGAAGGTTCTTGAGCTGACTCCGGGTGAGTCGGCAAGAGGAACCAAGAATGTATGTATAAATGAGCCTTACTTCATGGGACATTTCCCTGACGCACCGATTATGCCGGGCGTGCTCATCATAGAGAGCTGCGCACAGCTCTGCTCTCTTGTTATCGAAGATGACGGTGTTAATGATGACCTTCTCTACGTTCTCTTAAAGGTTGACAACTTCAAGTTCGTGAAGCCTGTAATTCCGGGCGACGTGCTTGACATCACGGTCAACAAGACCAAGAGCGGCGGAACACTCACATATTTCGATGCCAAGGTATTAGTGGACGGCGAGGTTCGCGCGAAGGGGGCTATGGTGTTCACGGCGGTACCGAAGGAGAGCGTGTACAACTAGGCACGACAACGCGGCGTGTAAAAATATGCGCGTGAGGGACTGCGGGGCATGGGAGCGTGTCGTGTGTATTTGCGCACAGCGGCTCCGTTGTACGAAGCTAAGATGTTCTAAGAATTCTGAGAAGGTTTTCTATGTTTCCGCCGACGTTGCAAAGCAGCCTTCCGTGGCAGCTTGCAACTGAGCCGACATCCGTGTCGGCTCCGGCTGAACTTAGAACAGAATTCTAAGAACAACTAAGCTTCTCCCAAAAGTCGCGCCATGCTGCAAATACAGCACTCCACGCACGGCGAGTCGGTGACGGCGCATATTTTTACACGAGGTTGTGTGATGATATATCGCATGGCGGTAGTACATATATGAAGCAGAATTATTATTTAGTTGGTTAGGCTTATAAAGGTTTTTGTTATTTGAATGTCAGAACATGTTCATATATACATGGAGCATAATATTTTATATATATACATATCGCGACTTTTGGGAGATGTTTAGATATTCTTAGAACTCTGCGCGTATGCAGCCAAAGCCGGCATGGAAGCCGGCTTAGATGCCACAGGGCAGGGATGCCCGGCTGGCATCGGTGGCGTGAGGGTAGAAGGTTATCAACAGAGTTCTTAGAATATCTTAACTTCGGACAACGGAGCCGGGATGTATATATAAAATATTATGCGGTTGTAAAGTTCATGTTGTGACATGAAATTAGAATTCAGGAGGAAGAAAAATGGGTAAAATTGCATTTTTGTTCGCAGGACAGGGAGCCCAGTCAGTCGGCATGGGCAAGGATTTATATGACAATAACGCTGCCGCAAGGGCAGTATTTGATATGGGAGAGGCTTTAAGACAGGGCAGTGAGGCAATGTGCTTTGAGGGACCGGGTGAGGCTCTCACGCAGACGGAGAACACACAGCCATGTCTTTTTCTCACAGACCTCGCATGTGCAAGGGCTTTAGAGGCAGCAGGCGTTAAGGCGGATGTGGCAGCGGGCTTTTCACTTGGGGAGATTCCGGCACTTGCATTTTCAGGTGTGCTTTCTGATGAGGATGCATTCAGGCTTGTGACACTCAGAGGACAGAAGATGTCTGAGTGCGCTGCAAAGCATCCGGGTTCCATGGTTGCCGCACTCAAGCTTGATAATGCAAAGGTTGAGGAAGTCTGTGCAGGCTTTAAGAA